>NZ_CAXHZL010000002.1:0-447891 GCF_964022235.1 uncultured Limimaricola sp.
AGAATGGCCGCGTAGCTGAAACCAATCAGCCTCCGGCGAACCCGGGGCGGTTCAAACCTTAACCTGACGTACGCACAGTCGAATGCGAACGATCGCAAGCTGCGCGAAGCCTTCGGGCAGCCGCTCTTGCCAGAGTTTGCCCCCACAGCACCGCCCCGGCTCGTGCCGCACGTCCCAAAGCGACGCCAACGGGGGCCCGCGGTAGCGCGGCTCGTTGCCATCCTGTCGGACCTGTTCCGCCGACTGGTGCCTGACTCCCATCAGGCATTGATCGCCGGTCTGTCGGAGGCGGGCTACGACGCCAAGCTGAGCTCCAATTACCATCAAGTAATGTCATTCGAGGTCGATGGCCATGGCTTCGAGGGTCGACTCGGCTTGCTCGGAGAGGCCTACTATCCCCGACAGCTCGAGCGGCGGTATCGGTTGGTAAAGCGTTTCCGTCTATTGAGCAGCCTGCTCGACCTGCGCGACGCCATGCGGAAGCTGGCCCAATACGACGCATCCCTTCCCCCTGAGAAAAGGCTCTCCCATGTTGCAGAACGACATCCCGCCCTCCCCGATCGAACCGCTGAAGCACGACAGCCTAGTGCTGCAAAAGATGACCACGATGGATGGCAAGCTCGACGAGTTGATGCCATTGCTCGATCTGCTGGAGACGGAAACCGACCCGAGTGGGCACGGGATGCTGGTCCGCGTCCATACGGTCCTACGGGACGTACAGGAAGAGTTGCGGGTGATACGGACGGACCGCGACGAACTGAAGGCCAGCATGGAAGCGCAGAAGGAAGAGTTCCGCCAGATGGCACGAGCCATACGGGGAATGGCCAAACTCTTGGCAGCCAAGATCAGCACCTGACCTTGGCCGACCGACTTCGACAACTCGCTCCAGTCCTCCGGTCCATGCAAGCGCGGCTGGTACGGGTTGAGCATCAACCCGACGGAAGAATATTCGCTGTAATTCAGCTACCCGGACAGGATGGCGTTGCCAAACTTGAAAGGCGCCTACTTGGAAAGCGGCTCGACGCGCCTCGTATTGAAGGGGGCCTAGAGGCAGTCGAACAGCAAGATGGAGCACCGATCGGGAACGCTTTCCCACAAGCGGAACCTCCCGTTCCCGACATCGATTTCTCAACGGGGATCTAGTATTAGCCCACACGACGCTAACGAGACACTTGTGCGCCGCAGCTCTCGGCCCGTCCTACAGGCACATCCGCAAAAATGACCGGATTCAGTCGCAGCATCCGAGCGTTTTGAGCCGAAATCGAAGTCTTTAAATTTAATACCGCAGGTAGCCTATGCTAGGTCCTGCGTCTCCCTACCGAAAGTGCTCGAGCTTATTCCGGATACACGCATTATATGATCAACCTGACAGCCGGCGAATACTTCCTCCATGTGGCTAGGTTTAAGTCTATCCGACTTGCGGCAGAGCGGCTGCATGTCTCACCCTCGGCGATCAGCCGACAAATCGTCAAACTCGAACATGAATTTGGGGGGCAACTCCTTGAGCGGCGGGCCGAGGGCGTAGAGTTGACCGAAGCCGGCCAAGTGCTGGTCGAGCACTTGGCCGCGGTCTTCAACCGCATTGAGGTGGCCAAAGGCGACATCGCCGACCTACACGACCTTAAGGCCGGCACGGTGTCGATCGCGACAGTCGAAGGCATCACCGATCCGTTCCTGTCAACGCATATTACCGACTTCCGGACCCGGCATCCGAAGGTCGAGTTCCGGGTGCGTATCCGCGGCCGCGAACGCGTGCTGGAAGCGGTCGAACAGCACCTGTCGCAGATCGGCTTCGTCTACGACCATTACTCCCACGAAGGTATCGAGACAGTCGGCCAGTGGCGCCAGCCGCTGTTGGCGCTAGCGCCTCCGAAACATCCCCTGGCTGACGGGCGCCGCCTTCGCCTTGATGATCTAGCCGAGCAGCCCTGCGTCATGCCCGACTCGGGCTTCGGCATTCATCATCTGCTCAACCGGGCCTTCTTTAAGATCGGGCGAAAACCCGATCCGATCATCGTCGCCGACCAGTTCCACTTCCTCATTCGGCATGCCATCCGCAATAATACCATTGTCTACCTGCCGCTACAGGCGGTCCTAAGCGAAGTGAAGCTCGGGCAGCTTCTTCCCCTGAACCTCGACTGCAGCGATTTTGAGCATCGCTTCACCTATGCGGTGGTGCGGCGGGGGCAGCATCGCTCCCCCGCTTGCGAGGCCTTCATTGCCTCGATCCTTTCCGTCTTCGCAGAAGGCGAGAAATCCGATGCGGCGCTTCTCGCACGCCTGCGTACTAGTCAGACGTGAAGCTCGACCGTGATATCGGCCTCGACCGGCGCGTTTAGCCCAAGTACGTGCTGAGTTAGAGCAGCTCGCGCGTGCCGGCCGTTCTCTTCGCCCCAAAGCGCGACAAACAGGTCCGAAACCCCATTAAGCACTTTGTGCGGCTCATAGAAATCCGGCGCACATGACACGTAACCGATCATCTTCACGATGCGCTTCACACGGTCCAGATCGCCGAGGACCGCCTTCATCATGGCGAGATGGTTGATCGCCATCAGCCTAGCCGAGGCATATCCCTCCTCGATGGTGAGGTCCGAGCCCACCCGCCCGACATAGGGCAGCACGTCGTCGTCGTTCTCGTCGGGCCGCGTGCCGAGCGTCCCAGACGTGTAGAGCATGTTGCCCACCACCACGCCGGGCACGTAATTGCCGATCGGTTTCGGGCGGCGGGGCAGAATGATGCCCATCTCGTTTAGTCGACGTTCTGTTTCATGTGCCAAGGGGCGGCCTCCGATGCGATGCGATGTGTCGAGGCCAAACTAGGCATTTCGAGAACGACCACGAGAGCGCAGGTGGCAACGAGGCGTTGCCGAACCGACAACAGGGCATGATCAAACCTACCGTGGTAAATGTTTCTTACCACTTTAAGAACAATGACTTACCGCTCCGCCTCACGCATCGCTCTGGGCTACGACAGCTTTTGAGGCCTGAACAGGGGAGTGGCGTTACGGAAAGCTCTGCATAAGGATGACGCAACAGATTAACCGGAAGGGATGACCAAAGGTGCCTCAGGCTTCGCTCGAAAAGATCGCCGGCGGGCTGCGGGACGGGACCGTCGGCGCCGTTGCCCTCATGGCTGAGGCCGGGGCACGCTACGAAGCGACCGAAGACCGCCTGAACGCCTATCGGACATGGGCCGGCGACCGCGCCGCCGCGCAAGCCGGGGCCGTGGACACCCTGCTGCGCACCGGCGTCGATCTCGGCCCGATGATGGGCCTGCCCGTCTCGATCAAGGACCTCTACGGCGTGCCGGGCCTGCCCGTCTTCGGCGGCACGGATACCGAGTTTCCCCAAGAGTGGCGCCGCCCAGGCCCGCTCGTGCGGCGGATCCTGGATCAACTCGGCCTCGTGACCGGCAAGACCCATACCGTGGAGTTCGCCTTCGGCGGTCTGGGCACCAATCCGCACTGGGGCGCGCCGGTGAACCCTTGGTCTGCGCCGGGCGCGCCGCGCGCCGCTGGCGGATCGAGCTCCGGCGCCGGCGTCTCGTTGGCTCAGGGCAGTGCATTGGCAGCCTTGGGGACCGACACTGCTGGCTCGGTACGCATCCCTGCCTCATTCACCGGACAGACCGCGCTCAAGACCACCTTTGGCCGCTGGTCACTGAAGGGGATCGTGCCCCTGTCGCCCTCGATGGACACGCCCGGCATTCTGGCCCGCTCTATCGAGGATCTAAGCTTTCTCTTTGCCGCGATCGAGAACCGCGACCGCGTGGACGCGCGCGACGTCGGCGGCTTGCGGATCGGCATTATCCGTAACGTTGTCTGGGACGGAATCGATCCCGTTATTGCGGAGAACACGCAGGCGGCCTTGGCCAGACTGGAAGCGGCCGGCGCGCGGTTGGTAGAGGTCGAGGTGCCGCATCTCGACCGCGTTCTTGATATCTTCCGGCGCGGCGGCCTCGGCGCACCCGAGCTGCGCGGCTTCCTCGAGCACCAGTTCCCCGAACGCATCGCGCGTCTCGACCCCGCGGTCCGGGTGCGGGTCGACCAGGCCGACGAGATCACTGCCTCCGACTATCTGCAGCGCCGCGCGGTCTTGGCCGAATGCGGAAGTTCGGCCGCGCGGGCCTTCGAGGGCGTGGACCTGCTGGTCTCACCGACCGTGCCCGTTACGGCACCGCTGCTGGCCGATCTCAAGGATCCCGAGATCTACCGCCAAGCCAACATGATGGCGCTGCGTAACACTGCCCTCGTCAATCTCTTGGGCTGGTGTGCCACGACTCTTCCGACCGGATTGGACGGAGATGGCATTCCCACCGGCCTTCAGATCATCGCGCCGCCCCATCAGGAAGAGCGGCTTCTCGCCGCCAGTCTCGGGGTCGAGGCGGTGCTGGGCGTGGCCTCCGACCTTTTAGGTCCGCCGCCGCTCTAACCCGTGACCACTTCAGCCAAATAAAAAACTGACCAACAGGAAAAGACATGCCCTTCAAAACCATCAAGATTTCGCTGACCGTTGCAGCCACTGCCCTGCTCGGCACCGCGGCTGCCGCTGCGGATTTCGAGTTCACCTTCGCACATGTTCTGACCGAAGATACGCCCAATGCCCGCGCCGCGGTCGTATTCAAGGAAGAGGTCGAGAAGAATTCGGACGGCCGGATCGAAATCAACATTCGCCCTGCCGCGCAGCTCGGCGGCGACGTCGAGATCATCGAGCAGACTCAGATGGGCCTCGTCCATATCTCCATTCCGCCCACCGGCAACCTCGCCAACTTCAACGAGCAGATGTACCTCTTCGACCTGCCGTTCCTGATGGAAGGCGACGACGCGATGAAGCGTGTGCTCGATGGCGAAGTAGGCACCGAACTCTTGGGCACGCTCGAGGGCAACAACCTGCACGGCATCGCGATGTGGGGCGCGGGTTTTCGCAACATGACCAACAACATCCGTCCCATCACCGGGCCGGATGATCTGAACGGCATCAAGATGCGGACCCTTCAGGCCCCGACGATCCTCTCCACCTATCGCGCCTACGGCGCAAACCCCACGGCAATGGCCTATGTGGAGGTCTACAACGGCCTGCAGCAGGGCGTCGTCGAAGGTCAGGAAAACCCGCTGGCCAACATCGCCTCGATGAAGTTCTACGAGGTGCAGGACTATATGACGATGACCAACCACGCCTATCACACCTATGCAGCCGTCATGAACCTTCAGGCATGGGAAAGCCTGCCCGAGGATCTGCAAACGGTGGTCGAGGACGCGATGATCGTGGGCCGCGACGCGGCGCGCGAGTTCACAGTCGAGGACGAGGCCAAGATTCTCGATCAGATCGCAGACCAGATCGAGATCACCGAGCTGTCGGACGAAGGGCGCGCCGCTTTCATCGAGGCTTCGAAGCCGATCTATGACGAGTTTCGTCCCAAGGTCACGCCTGAGCTGATGGACAAGGCGCTGGCCGCAGCCAAGGGCGAATGATCGTAACGGGGACCTGAAAACATGATCGTCTGGCTCAATCGCATCGTCGACTGGATCGAGGGGGTCTTGGTGACCGGGCTTGTCCTGGTTGCCACTCTCATCGCCATCCTGCAGGTCATTGCGCGCTACGTCTTCAACAACTCTCTCTTCTGGTCAGAGGAGCTCATCCTCTACTCGCTTATCACGATGAGCTTTCTGACCATGGGGATGGGGGTGCGCTATGCCTCGCATATCAGTGTCGAAGCGGTCTATGCCTTCGCGGGTCCCCGCACCGGAAAGATCCTCCAGATCGGGGCAGCCTGCCTCGGTCTAGTCTTCGCTGCCGTGCTGGTCTGGTACGGTGGCAAGCTGGTGCTGAACACCTCGCGCATGGGCCAGCTTTCGCCAGCGATGCGCATTCCCGTCGGCTACATCTATGCCGTCATTCCAACGGCCGGCGTTTTCATGATGCTTCGCTACCTGCTGGTCCTGCGCGATTTGGTCAGCGGACGTAGTTACGAGCCGCCACAAGTCGACATCAAAACCAGCTGAGGACCGAAAATGGTTGGCGCTCTCGTTCCCGTATTTTTCGGCCTCCTGATCTTCGGTCTGCCGATCTTTGCTGCTCTGGCTCTCGCTGTAGCGGCCGTCTTCTACTTCTGGGGCGGAATGGACCCTGTGCTCGTGCCGATGCGCATGTTCTCGGGCATGAACAACTTCTCGCTCATGTCCATTCCCTTCTTCATTCTTGCGGCAGAGCTGATGCGGATCGGCGGATTGTCGGACCGGCTCATAGGCCTGGCCCGTGCCTTGATCGGCTGGCTACCCGGCGGGCTGGCTGCGGCGGCGGTGGTTGCCTGCCTAATGTTCGGCTCGATCTCTGGCTCCAGCCCTGCCACTGTGATCGCTATCGGCTCAATCCTGTTTCCGGCTATGGTCGAGGCCGGCTACGACCGCCGCTTCTCGATCGGACTGATCGCCACGGCAGGCACGCTGGGACCGATCGTGCCGCCTTCCATCGCGTTGATCATCTACGGCTCGGTCACCGGCACCTCGGTGGGCCAGCTGTTCGCTGCCGGGCTGCTGCCAGCACTGCTAATTGGCGGGCTGCTGGTCGGCTTCGCGACGTGGTACTCGGCGCGCAAGGGTTATCCGCGCGACGCCTACCCTTCGGTGCGCAGCATCCTCGCGGCAATGCGCCGCGCCGCTTGGGGCCTAGGTCTGCCTGTGATCCTGCTGGGCGGCATCTACTCGGGCGTCTTCACCCCTACAGAGAGCGCCGCCGCGGCCTGCCTCTACGGCTGGTTCGTGGGCGCGGTCGTGTATCGCAGCATCTCCCTGACCGACACGCTGAAGGTGCTGCGCAGCACCGGCTTGATTTCCGGCCCCCTGCTGCTGATCACGGCGGGCGCCTCCGCCTTCTCATGGCTGCTGGCCAGCACCGGCACGCCGGGCGATCTCGCGGCTTACGTTCTGTCGAGCACCGACAACCCCTTCTTCGTGATCGCCTTGTTCAACGTAATCCTGCTGCTCGCGGGCTGCTTCCTCGACAGCGCCTCGGCGATTATCATCCTCGGTCCACTGATGATGCCGATCGCCCAGCAGTTCGGCGTGGACCCGATCCATTTTGGCGTGATCATGCTAGTGAACCTCTCAGTCGGGATGCTGACCCCACCGGTAGGCTTAAACCTCTTCGTCGCCATGGGGGTCGCGAAGATGAGTCTGGGCGAGGTTTTCCGCGCCACCTTGCCGACGATCCTGCTGATGCTGCTGGCACTGATCCTGCTATCCTACATCCCCGCCATCAGCATGGTCCTGCCAAATCTGATGTTCTAATACGACACTCCGCTCAGCGCCCTGAGCGGAGTGTTTCATCAAGAAATCAAGATAGCTTGTTGGGTAGCCCCACGTTTCTTAGACGCCTTCGGTTTTCGGTTTCTGCTGCCTCTCGAGCTCGACAGGCGACCGCACCTCCTTCCGAGCGTATTCTCACGTGAGATTGCATGACATCTCAATGTAATCGAACAGGTCTCGTCTTACTTCCGCTCGGGTGCGGTAGGTGCGCCGCCTGATCCTCTCTCGCTTGAGCAGGTTGAAGAAGCTTTCCGGCGAGACTTTGTCCGCAAATGATCCGAGGATGATGGTCGAGTGCGTCGTCATGGCGGTTGCCCCTACGGCTCATTGAATGCTCGGGAACTTGGGCCCGCAGGAATGCCGTCCAATCTATGATGGTGAACCGGCTGCCATGGACGCCCCTCTGTCTGTCAAGCCGTGATGCAGGTGGCGTTGATCTCCTCATGAAGGTGCATGACGACGCCGTAGAATTCGCGAGTGATGTAGCGATTTAGGGCGCGGATAGCCTCTTTAAAAACTTGCCAATCCAGTTTCTCGAAAGCGGTTCACTGGATTTATCACCGTCAGATCTGCCGACTTCAACCTGCTGCAATCTCCTTGCGCAGCTGCACAAGTCGATCGCGTCTCTCATGGCGCGCGGCAAGAGCTTCGGCCATATCTACGCGTCTAAAACGGGTGGGGGCGTTAGGCTGCAGCTGCCCTACGAGATCCATATCCGCCGAGATAACTGCGCCGAGAGTGAAGTAGCCGCCACCTGAAACCGCGTCTCGATGCAGCACGATGGGCTCTTGCCCCCCGGGTACCTGGATCGACCCGTAGGAGTAGCAGCCGTCGACGATGTTCGAGGGGTCCGACCCTGCTCCAAAGACCGGTTTGCGCTCGACGAACTCCATCGCCCGCCCCCCTTTGAACCGATAGCCCATGCGGTCCGCCTCGGGGGCCACGCGCCATTCATCTTCAAAGAACTGCTGTTGCGCCGCCTCGGTCAGCCGATGCCAATAGAGCCCCGGCAGAACGCGTAGCTCCGCTGGATCGCCAGGGGCGCGCCTATTCTGTGGTGCGACCGTTGTGCCGGCCTTGGCCAAAGTCCGTGCGGCATCGGACGTCTGACCGGTGGGAAGCTGGTCTCCCACAGCGATGGCGCGCCCGTCGATGCCCCCCAGCGCTCCGATCGCGTAGGTCGAACGCGACCCCAGCGCCAATGGCGTGTCGATGCCACCAGCCACCGCGATATAAGCGCGGGCCCCGGCCTTCAGAAAGTCAAAGGACAGCACCTGCCCCGCACGAACCGCGATGGTTGTCCAGCTTGGTCGCGGCTCCCCGTCGATCCGAAGCGGCATGTCTGCCCCCGTCACGGCGATCACCGCGTCGCTGTCAAAGCGGACCTCGGGCCCCATGAACACCGCCTCCAGCGCGGCCTGGCCTTCATCGTTGCCCACGAGCATGTTGGCCACGCGCAACGCGAAGCGGTCCATCGCGCCACCTTGAGGAATCCCCAAGTGGAAATAGCCCGGGCGGCCCAGATCCTGGATCGTCGTGGACAGGCCCGGCTTCAAAATCTCAAGCCCCATCGAGCGCCTCCATCAGCCTTGCGTTGGTTCCGGTCATGTCGGCCTCGAAGGCCGCAAGGTCGAACTCGACCTCGGCGATGCGCGGGTGGTAACGCCCTTGGGCCACCTCTTCCTCGATCCGGTCGAACTCGGCCCGGTCGATGGGTTTCCACTTCACGATGTCGCCCGGTTTGAAGAACACCATAAAGTCGCGCAGGTAGCTTACCTTCTGCTCGGGATCGAAAATCGGCATCGGCGTGATCCCGAACATCTGATACCCACCCGCGCCCCGCACAGAGTAGATGCATGAAAAACAGCCGCCATAGCCGACCGTGTGGCGCGGCGTGTCGGTGCGCGGACGTAGGTATTTCGGCACTTCGATCTGCTGCTCGCGCCCGACGAGCTGATAGAGAAAGGGCAGCCCCGAGACGAAGCCCACCATGGATACGAACCACGGCTGCGAATGATGCGCTTCGATGAAGGCCTCGACGCTGTCAAAGCCGTTGATCCGGGCGGCGTAGTCGAGATCGGTGCCAGAGGGGTCCTGATGCCGCTCGCGAAACCGCATCAGCGTCTCATGCGTCCACGGATCGCAGTAATAGACAGGAATCTCGATGATCCGCGTCGACAGTCGCTTCTCGGCGCTTTCGGTTCCCGCCTCCAGCGCCTTCAGACGTACCATCAGATCCTCGCCGGAGATCCGGTCAGGATCGAAGCGCAGCTGAAACGACGCATTGGCCGGGCAGACTTCGGTGATGCCCTCGATCCCGGCCGCACGAACGGCATCGTGCATCGCCATGCTCTTGAAGAAGGCGGCGAGCGACATCTCTTCGTCCATCTCGACGAATATGTGCTCGTCACCGCCGTAGGAATAGCGGGTTTTCACAGCGTCTCTCCTTGTGCGGCGGCCTTCAGCCCCCCATCGGCCAACCAAGTTTCGAGCCAGCCTGTATGCACCTTGCCCGATCGCAGCGCCGGATCGGCGGCAAGCGCGAGGTGCAGGGGGATCGTGGTCCTCAGCCCCTCGATCCGGCAACCGCGCAGCGCCTGCGCCATCCGCTCGATCGCCGTCGCGCGGTCAGCGGCATGAACGACGAGCTTGCCGAGGAGCGAGTCGTAGAAGGGCGGTACCGTGTATCCCTCGTAGAGAAAGTGATCCACGCGCACCCCCTCGCCCTCCGGCCAGCTCAAGCCGCTCACCGTGCCCGGAAACGGCGCGAACTGCAGCAGCGGATCCTCGGCGCAGATCCGGACCTCGATCGCATGACCGTCGCGGACGACCTGTTTCTGGGTCAGCGGCAGCAGCGCGCCACCGGCGATCTCGATCATCATCACCACGAGATCGAGACCGGTGATCATTTCCGTCACCGTATGCTCTACCTGGATCCGGGTATTCATCTCGATGAAGTAAAACGCGTCGCCTGTTTCGTCGTAGAGGAACTCCACTGTCCCGGCACCGCGGTAGCCCACAGCCTCAGCAAGTCGCACCGCGGCGTCGCACATCGCCGCGCGCGAGACCTGCGACAGCCCCGGCGCGCCCGCCTCTTCCCAGACTTTCTGACGGCGGCGTTGCACCGAGCATTCGCGCTCGAAGCAATGGATCGCGCTGGTGCCGTCTCCCATGATCTGAACTTCGATATGGCGCGGCCGCTCGATCGCCTTTTCGAGATAAAGCCCGCCATCCCCGAAGGCCGCCTGCGCTTCGGCACGGGCCTGTGGCGCAAGCCGGCGTAGCTCGTCTTCGTTCGCAGCGACCCGAATGCCGCGACCGCCACCGCCCGCGGCCGCCTTGAGCATGACCGGATATCCGATCTCTCTCGCCGCCTCGACCACCGCTGCGACATCGTCGAGCCGCCCATCCGAACCCGGCACGATCGGCACACCCGCCGCGCGGGCCGCCTCGCGCGCCGCGACCTTGTCGCCCATCCGCTCGATAGTGCGTGCCTCGGGACCGACGAACACCATCCCGGCGGCCACCACCGCCTCTGCGAAGGCCGCGTTTTCCGCGAGGAACCCGTAACCCGGATGCACGGCGTCGGCACCCGCCGAGCGGGCCGCCTCGATGACCGCCGAAATGTCGAGATAGGACTGAGACGCGGGTGCGGGGCCGATGCAGACGGCGGCATCGGCCTCTCGCACCGCCGACATCTCGTGATCCGCCTCCGAATAGGCCTGCACGGTCTCGATGCCCAGAACGCGCGCCGCGCGGATGATGCGCATCGCGATCTCGCCACGGTTGGCGATGAAGAGCCTCCGGATCGCCATGCTCAAGCCAACCGAGCCAAGGCCGCACCTGCCTGAACCGGGGCGGCATTCTCGGCCAGATAGCTCTCGAAAGTGCCGGCGCTCTCGGCCTTCACCTCGATAAAGGTCTTCATCACCTCGATCAGCCCGATAACCTCGCCCACCGCGACATTGTCGCCCTTGGATTTATAGGGGGCCGCATCCGGCTCGGGGCGCTGGTAGAAGGTGCCCGGCAGAGGGGAGGGTATTTCGGTCATGTCGCTCAAACTCCTTGATGTTTCAGGCCTGGCCGATGACCTGGGCCGCTGGCGCAATGCGGATGCCATGCGTCTCGAGCCGGTCTCGTATGGCCCGCCCGATATCTAGCGCGCCGGGTGTGTCGGAATGAAAGCAGATCGAGTCGAAACCGATCTCGATCTCCGTGCCGCTCACGCTCCTCACCACGCCGTCGCGGCAGGCATGCAGGCATTTTTCGGCGATAGCCGCGGGATCGGGCCGCTCCACCTTGCGGGCAAAGACGATGGCGCCGCTGTCGTCGTAATCGCGGTCGGCGAAGAACTCGCGCACCACCGGATGTCCGGCCGCACGGGCGGCGCGGTAGGTCTCAGAGGCTTCCATGCAAAACAGGATCGTGCCGGGGGCCACGCGTGACAGCGTTTCGATCAGCGCCTCGGAGAACCGTGCCGAGGCCGCGATATCCATGAACAGCGCACCGTGCGGCTTGATGTGTTGCAAGGCTTGGCCATGGCGCGTCGCAAAAGCTTGCAACGCCCCGACCTGATAGACGATGTCATTGATCAGCTCCGCATCGGAGGCTCGGATCGAGCGACGACCGAAGCCTTGAAGATCGCGGTAGCCCGGATGCGCGCCAAGCGCGACCCCGTGCGAGACCGCAAGGGCCACGACCTCGTCCATCACATTGGGATCACCGGCATGAAACCCCGTGGCGATGTTGGCCGAGCTGATCAGCGGCATCAGCGCCGCATCCTCCGTCTCGCCGAGCCGCCACTGCCCGAACCCTTCGCCCATGTCGCAGTTCAGATCGACCGATCTTGTCATACGGACGGCTCCTGTCCTTAGCCTTTGGAGCGAGTGTCCGGTGGATGGAGCCTGCTGTAAAATTCCGATTTCCGTTATCACAGTATCGAAAAAACAGATATGGTTCGAATCATGAACCTGCGTCACCTCAAATACTTCGTGGCCACGGCCGAAACCGGTCAGGTCAGTCGCGCTGCGCGAGCGCTGTCGATCTCGCAAAGCGCTGTTACCGGCGCGATCACTGATCTCGAGCGCGAAGTGGGTACAGAGTTGTTTTCGCGCAGCCCGCGGGGCATGGAACCCACGGCGGCAGGGCGTGAGTTTCTGTCCGGGGCCTATGAGATACTGTCGCGGCTCGACGAGATGCGGGCACTGGCGCGACGCAGCTCGTCGCTGTCCGCCAAGGTGCGTCTTGCCGCAACCTACACGGTGATGGGGTATTTTCTACCGCGACATCTCGAACGATTGGCGCGCCTGCACCCCAACCTCGAAATCGACCTTCTGGAGCTCAATCGTGCGGAGATCGAAATCGGCCTGCGTGAAGGTTCGATCGATATCGCCTTGCTGCTGACCTCGAACCTCGATGCCGCCGACCTCGCCTCTGAAACGTTGCTGCGCTCGCCAAGGCGGCTTTGGGTCGCGAGCGGGCACCGGTTCGCCTCGAGAACCGAGGTCGGGTTCGACGAGATCGCGCAGTGCGACTACATCATGCTGACCGTGGACGAGGCGGCGCAGACGACACGGCGCTATTGGTCGGGGACCGGTCATGCCCCACGCATCCGGCTCGAGACCTCCGCGGTCGAAGCCGTACGTTCGATGGTTGCTAACGATCGCGGCGTGACGATCCTATCGGACATGGTGCATAGGCCGTTTTCGCTCGAAGGCCGGCGCATCCGTACAGTCACGACGTCGATGCCAGTGCCGACAATGGATGTCGGTCTGGCTTGGCGGCGCGGTGTCGAACTGGGACCGGGCGCGAAGTTACTGGCTCACTATTTCCGTTGCAGCTTCGACGCCTCGCTGTTTTAGGCGTGAGCCAAGGCCTGCGCGATCTCGTCGTGCCCCGCGCCCGCGGCCAGAAGCGCCGAAAGCAGCAGCCGGGCCTTGAGCCCCGACAGCGTGCCGGTCAGCAGCCCCCCTGCCTCGATGAGCGTGGTCGCACCGCTGTCGCCGCCGTAAACCGCACGGGTGCGGCTTTCCACGCAGCGCGAGGCGATGAGCACGGGCACGCCAGCCTTAGTAAGCCGCCGCACCGCCGCCCCGAAGCCGCGCGGCGCGTTGCCGCGACCGAACCCCTCGATGACCACGCCGCGCGCGCCATGCCCGGCGCAGAAGTCGAGAAACGCCGGTGTCGTGCCGAGCGCGAGCCGGACCAGCTCCACCTCCTCGACCAGCCCGGCATCGGCCACCACCCTGCGCGGGCCGGGGTGGCGGTAGAGATGCACCTCGCCGAGATCGACCTAACCCAGCTTGCCCAGTCCGGGCGAGCGGAAGGTGTCGGTGCGCGAGCTGTGCATCTTGGTCACGTCGCGCGCGGCATGGATCTCGCCTTCGAAGACGATCACCGCGTCGATGCCGCGCGTGGCCCCATCGGCCGCCACGCGGATGGCATCGGCGATGTTGCGCGGCCCGTCGCTGTCGGGATCGCCCGCGTGGCGCTGCGCGCCGGTGAAGACGATCGGCTTGTCGCCCGCCACGAGGATATCGACGAGATAGGCGCTCTCCTCCATCGTGTCGGTGCCATGGGTGACGACAACACCGGCGCAGCCCGGATCCTGCAACACGGCGCGGATCGCGGCGACGAGACCGTGGGCATCCGACAAGGTAAGCGCGAAGCTGTTGAGCTCGCGGAACTCCTCGACCTGGACCTCGATCCCGTCCAGCGGATCGTGCAGATTGGCCAGAAGCGCACTTCCGCCCAGACCGGCGACGACCGCGCCCGCCTCATCGGAATGGCGCGAAGCGATGGCGCCGCCCGTCGAAATCAAGGCCACATGTCTCACGTTCCGTTCCTTTTGACCCGCCCCTGCCCGCCGCGGGCGAGATCGACGAGTTCCCCCCATCGCCTGACAAGATAATTGTGCTCGTCCATGGTGGTGTTCCAGACGGCAATATGCGCAGCACGGGTCCAGTAGGAGCCGCCCGAGCGGACCTCGCCTACGCGGATCGCGGAATGTCCCGAAGGGTCCGGCAAGGTCCGAACGGCCGGTCGACCCTCGTACCAGTAGTCCCACTCGTCTGGATCGAGGAAATCGCGGACGCGGGAAGGCACCGACATGTAGTAGCCTTGCCGCGCCATGACGGCTCCCGGCCAGCCCGATAGGAACCAGTTCAGGTACGCATAGGCCCGGTCGAGCCGGTCGCCTTCGAGGTGCCGAGCGAGACACAACCCGCCATGCCAGGCCCGGTAGCCTTCGACCGGCACGGCCTGCCGAATTCGCACCGACCGGCTCTTGAGGGCGATCACGGCAGGCGACCACATCGAGGCAATCACCGCGCGCTTGTCTTCGAACAGCGCACGCGCCTCATCGATGGTGCGCCAGAACGGTGCAAAATGCCCGCTCCGGACCATCTCAGTCGCGTGGTCGATCAGCATGTCGATCTCGGCGACCGACATGTTTCCCATGTTCGCGAAACGCAGTCCTGACTTCGCCTGTGCCGCGAGCGCTAGGTCGAAAATGCCGATTGCGGGTTCGTCAACGATCGCGGTCCGGCCGTGCCAGCGCGGGTCCAGCAACTCGCCCCAAGAGCTGACTTCCGCATCGACATCGAGACCGGTCGCGAGTTCGTTGACCCCGAAGCAGTCGAAGTTGTGGACGGTCGGCAACATGGAGATCCGCCCCGACGGCACCCGCGAAAGCGAATTGTCGTCTTGTACGAACAGCCGCGTCACTGGCGCGTCGCCCAAACCCACCCTGGCCTCTGCGGAGATGCTTCCGGTTCTGGTCAGGTCGGTGACGTCGTTCCAGGCATCAATCCGGCTTACGTCGATCGGTTGGATCGCGCGCCAGTGCCAGACGATATCGAGGTTATGAAAGCACTGATCGTAGACATCGTAGCGCCCGGGCTCGGTGGCCGCGATCCGCTGGGCCGTGACAAAATCATGCTGTTCGAACTCCAGCGCAAACCCAAGGTCCGCTTCTGCCTGCGCCTGAAGCTGGCGAAAGGGCGTGATCTCGGTGCATAGTACCCGCAGGGGTGACAGCTGGGCACGACCGACAACCGCAGGGGCCGAAGCGGCAGGTTCGATCATGATCAGGCCTCGACCTGCGCCGAGTTCGAAAGCCTGTTGAAGACATGGAACGAGCGTCGGATTACTTCAGGATCGAGCCCTTCAAGAATGAACACTAGTCGGGAGTAGCGCTCGTTCGTCGGCCAGCGCGACAAGTGTACTGGCGGATGCACGAGGTGCTGCACCCCATGTACAGCCACGGGCCGATCCTCGCCCTCTACGTCGAGGATGCCCTTGACCCGAAAGATCCGGTCGCCGTGCCGGTTCAGCAGCATCGTCAGCCAGATGCCAAAGGCGGTCCAGTCGATCCGCTCTTCGATCACCAGCGAAAAAGAGACGACGCCGAGACCCTTATCGTGGTGATGGTGACCGCGCTTGCCATCATGCGCAAGATCGTCCGTCTCAGTCAGGGCGGGCTCTGGCGCGGTCTGGGTCCAGCGCGACGGATCCTCGCTGAGCATTTCGCCAGGCGCGGTATCACGCGCAATCAGCACACGGGCCGCGGGGTTGAGGCGCTCCAGCCGGGTCCGCAGCGCGCTCGTCTCGGTTGGGGCGCAGAGGTCAGTCTTAGTGAGCGCGATCACATCCGCCGCGCCGATCTGGCGCACCGCCTCGTCGCGCGCCTTGATCTGCGCGCCCGCGTTGACAGCGTCGACGGTGGTGATCACCTGCCCGACCGTGAAATGGCTGCGCAGGACCGGGTGAGCGCGAATGGTGGAAAGAACCGGAAACGGGTCCGCCAACCCCGTGCTTTCGATCACCACGCGATCAAAGGCGGGGATCTCACCGCGCGCGCGGCGCGAAAACAGGTCGGACAGGCTGTCGGCGACCTCGCCGCGCACCGTGCAGCACAGGCAGCCCGATTTCATCAGCATCACCGTGTCGTCGATCCGGTCGAGCAGCTCGTGATCGAGCCCGACTTCGCCGAACTCGTTGATCAGCACAGCCGCCCCGGCCATCGAGGGATCCGACAGCATCCGCTGCAACAAGGTGGTCTTGCCCGAGCCCAGAAAGCCGGTGAGCAGATTGACCGGGATCGGGGATCTGTCGCTCATGGATGGCGTTCCTCGAGCGCTGCGAGCAGGGCCGGGTCGAGCGGGTCAAAGGGCTTGCCCGACAGTGCCTCGGCCTCGGGCCAAAGATGCGCCAGCGCGTCGAAGACCGTGGTGGCGCCGGTGGCGCCCCGTAGCACGTAAGACGTGTTGTGGAAATCTTCGACCTTCATCCTTCGCGTGTGCAGCACCTTGTTGGCGATGGCAAGTCGGCGGGCCGCCTCGCGTCGGCGCGACAGACGGCTGTCGTTGCGGCTATAAACGCCGGGACGCTCAACGGCGCTGCTCCAGTGGTCGTCGCATCCCAAAATGCCGCAGAGCGAACACATGGTGGATCCTCCTTTCCTGTCCGGGGCGACAGGGGCGCGCACGGCGCCCCGGTCGGTATCACGGTCTCACTTGCGCGGGCTGCGCTTTGCAAAGTCGTCCGCCATCTCGTCCATGGTGACGAAGCGCACGCCGTCGTGGCCTTGGATGTAGTCGATCAGCCGCTCGAGCATCAGCAGGACCTGCGGGCGACCCGAGACGTCAGGATGGATGGTGATCGGGAACACGGCGTAGTCCATCTCACGATACACCCAGTCGAACTGGTCCTTCCACATCTGCTCGATATCGCGCGGGTTCACGAAGCCGTGGCTGTTGGGTGCCTTCTTGATGAACATCATCGGCGGCAGATCGTCGAGATACCAGTTCGCCGGGATCTCGATCAGGTCGGTCTCCTCGCCCCGCTCGAGCGGCTTCATCCAGTCCGACGGCTTGCCCGCGTAGTCGATCTTAGTCCACTTGTCGCCCACGCGCACGTAATAGGGCGAGAAGTCGTTGTGCATCAGAGAGTGGTCGTACTTGATGCCCTTCTTGAGCAACAACTCGTTCGTGACGTTCGAGAACTCCCACCACGGCGCGACATAGCCCGTCGGTCGCTTGCCCGACAGTTGGGTGATGAGATCGATCGAGCGGTCGAGCACCTCCTCTTCCTGCTCGGGCGTCATTGCGATCGGGTTTTCGTGGCTGTAGCCGTGGATGCCGATCTCGTGGCCAGCCTCGGCCACCGCCTTCATCTGCTCGGGGAAGGTCTCGACCGAATGGCCCGGAATGAACCAGGTCGTGGTCAGACCCTTGCGCTTGAACAGTTCGAGCAGGCGCGGCGAGCCGACCTCGCCCGCGAACAGGCCGCGCGAGATATCGTCGGGGCTGTCCTCACCACCGTAAGAGCCGAGCCAGCCCGCCACCGCGTCCACGTCGATGCCGAAGCCGACGAGAATTTCCTTTGCCATTGTCTTTCCTCTTTCACTTGGAACTTGGTCCGGCCAAAGCCGGGATCTGGGAGCCGCTCAGCGCGGCGGTACCAGGGTGACGGACTCTTGCGCGAAGCTGAGAGAGACCGGATCGCCCGTTGCAAGCGCGCGGCCCGCCAGCGCGTCGTCGCGCCCCTCGACCACAACCTCGCGCCCGTCCGTCAGGCGCACCTTGAAGTGCCCGGTCGCTCCCACGACCTGCTGGCCGCTGAGCGCCCCGGAAAGCCGGGTGCGACCCGCCACCGGCACCGCGTCGGCGGCATCGATGCGCATCGCCTCGGCCGGTACGACGGCGAGAAGGCCCTGGGCCGGATCGATCCCGTCACGCCAAGGCGCGCGAATCTCGCCCAGCGCGGTGTCGAGCAGCGCCGACGCGCCGTCGCGCCGCAGGCCGCGCCCTTCGAATATCGCATTGGCGCCGATGAAGTCGGCCACGAAGGCCGAGGCCGGACGGCGGTAGAGCTCGGTCGGGGTGCTGATCTGCTCGACCACGCCATCGCTCATCACCACGACACGGTCAGAGAGGCCCAGCGCCTCTGACTGTGCGTGGGTGACGAAGACAAAGGTGATGCCCAGTTCGCGCTGCAGCAGTTTTAACTCGTTCTGGATGATCCGCCGCAGGTTCGCGTCAAGCGCACCCAAGGGCTCGTCGAGCAACAGAATCTCGGGCTCGACCACCAGACCGCGCGCCAGCGCGATGCGCTGACGCTGACCACCCGAGAGCCGGTCGGCGGGGCGGTCGGCGAACTCGGTCAGGCCGAACATGTCGAGAATCCGGTCGACCTTGGTATCCTTCTCGCGCTTGGACAACCCTTTGACGTCGAGGCCGAAACCAATGTTGTCACGCACGTTCATGTGCGGAAACAGCGCGTAGTTTTGAAAGATCATCGAGGTCGGGCGCTTTTCGGGCGGCGTGCGAGAGACGTCGCGGCCCTTGATCATGATCCGCCCGTGGGTGATCTCTTCGAAGCCCGCGATCATGCGCAACGTCGTCGACTTTCCGCAGCCCGATGGGCCAAGAAAGGCCACAAACTCGCCGCTGCCGACCTGCAGGTCGAAGTCCTGCACCGCAACGGTGCCGTCGGGGTATGTCTTGCCGACACCGATCAGTTCTAGGTCGTGCATCAGTCGCCTCCTGGGAATGGGGCGCGCGTCCCGGTCCGGCCGGGACGCGCGATGTCGGGTCAGGCGTTGAGGAACTCGTCCCAGCGCATGATCAGGTGGTCGTACTCATCGGGCCACTGGTGCCAGTAGGCGACGTTCTGGGACCGCTCATCGAGCGAGCCGCCGTCGCGCAGATCCCCTTCGTTGATGCCGCGCTCGGGCGCGCCGACCCAAGGCTGACCTTCGTACCAGAAGGCGTATTTCGCAGGCTCCATGGCCTCCTTGATCTTGGTCGAGGGCGAATAGTAGCCCTGCTCCGTCACGGTGATCGCGGGCGGGCCGGAGAGCCAGAAGTTGGCATAGGCGATGACGGCCTCGCGGTTCGGCGTGCCCTTGAGCATCGACGGCCCGATCGCCCAACCGCGGGTGCCTTCCTTGGGAGAGGCGTAGCGGGATGGCTTGCCTTGCGCCTTCACCGCCATGACCGCGGGCTGCCACGCATCGCAGACGACCATCTCACCCGACGCCATCAGGCTCACGAGCTCGCCGAAATCGCCCCAAAGCGCGCGGAACTGCCCGGCCTTCTTTTTGGCGATGAGGAACTTGGCGGCCTCGTCGATCTCGTCTCGGGTCGGGTTGCCGGGGTTCTGGGCCTCGAGCATCCCCAGCGAGTTCATCGCGAGGATCGCCTGCCCGATGGCAATGAGCGGGTCGATGTTGAGACCCGAGCGCCCCTTCCACTTCTCGTCGAAGAGGGCGGTCCAAGTATTGGCCTCCTCGTCGCTCACCACGTCCGGGTTGTAGCCGATGGAATCGTAGTTGTAGACGGCCGGCACCATCAGCAGCTGGGTCTGCGCTTCATCGGCCCAGATCTGGCCCGCGATCTGCGCGCTTGGCGCCCATTTGTCCGAGGGCGTCGTGAAGGTATCGCGGATCGCGTTCCAGTTAGGCAGGTCTGCGGTGGCGATGGTCTCGACATTGTCGGTGGCGATCAGCGCTGGAAGGCGCTCGGCGATGATCTCCCAGCAATCGTAATCGGACGAGCCCGACAGGATGCGGGTCTGCGCGTCCGGATAGGTCGAGGGCGTGCCCGAGACCGATCCCACGCCCGAAGCCTCCTGGAACATCTGCAGGATGCGGTCCTGCACGGTGGTCGAGAGGCCGGTGGTGCGCAGCTGCTGGTCCCCCAGGGAGGCCTGCGCGAAGGCGGCGCCGCCGAAGGGCAGCCCGCCAAGGCCGAGGCCCGCCGCGGCGCCCAGGCCCGCGCCGCTGCGCAAAAGCCCGCGCCGGGTCAGATGAGATGTGCGTTTCATTGTAGTCTCCCTGTTGATCTTGTTGGTGTTCAATAGCGGCCGACGAGAAGGCCACCGTCGACCGTCAGCACCTGCCCGGTGAGGTAGGAGGCCGCGGAGGATGCTAGAAATGCGATGACACCGGCGATTTCGGCGGGCTCGCCCAGGCGTCCCATCGGAATGTAGGGAGAGGCCATCGCCGCGGCGTCGGGGCCAAGCGAGTTCTCGGCCGACAGGAGCTGCGCGGTGCGGATATAGCCCGGCGCGACGCCGTTGACCCGGATGCCGTCCCGCGCAAGCTCGGTGGCAAGCCCGCGCACGAGCCCCACCACGCCGGCCTTGGCGGCCGAATAGGCGACATGTTCGTCCCAACCATAGGCCACGCCCATGATCGACGACAGGCAGATGATCGTCCCCTGCCCACGGGTCTTCATCGCGGGCACGGCCGGGCGGATCACCCGCAGCATGCCCTTGAGATCGATGTCATGGGTTTCATCCCATTTCTCGTCCGAGAGCCGGTCGAGCGGCACCTTGTGGGCGATGCCCGCGTTGGCGACGATCACGTCGATCCCCCCGCGCCGCGCCACCACATCGGCCACCAGCGCATCGGCTTGCATGGTCGATCGCACGTCGAGGGCCGCGAATTCGGCGCTGCCGCCCTGCTCCGTGATGGCTTGGACGACCGCCCGGCCCTCGGCCTCGAGCACATCCGTCACCACCACGTGACAGCCTCGTGCCGCGAATGCCTCGCAGGCGGCGCGGCCGATGCCGATGCCCCCGCCTGTCACGAGAACCGTGCGCCCCTCGTCATGCGTCATGTCAAATCCCTCGCTCACAGCATCACATCTCCGGAATTCGGCCCCAGCGTCTGGCCCACGAAGAGCGCGCCGTCGTCCGAGGCGAGAAACACCACGGCGCCTGCCACCTCATATGGCTGTCCGAAGCGGCGCAGCGGCAGTTCGGCGGCCTTGGCGCGACGCCAGTCCTCCGACAGCGCCGCAACAAGCGGCGTCTCGATCGGTCCGGGTGCCACGGCATTGACCCGAACGCCTTGCGCGCTCACCTCGCGGGCGAGCGATTTGGTCATGGCGATCACCGCACCCTTGGCGGCAGCGTAATGCGCCAGCTCGACACCGCCCACCTGCCCCAGTTGAGAGGCGATGTTCACGACACAGCCGCGCCCCGCCTCGATCATGGCGGGCAGAAAGGCGCGCGTGACGAGGAAGGTGCCGCGCACATGCACCGCAAAGATCTTGTCGAAGGCCTCGGTTGAAATGTCGGCAAAGCGCGCCTGATGGCCGAAGCCCGCGTTGTTGACGACCAACTCGGGCGACCCGAGGCCGTCCCGCATCTCCTGCGCCATCCGCGCGACCGCGGCCTCGTCCGATACGTCGGCGACAAGGGCCAGTGCCTTCCCGCCGTCGGCCTCGATCCGGTCGACCGTGGCGTGCGCTGCGTCGATCGTCAGATCGTTGACCCCGACCGCATACCCCTCGCGCGCGAGGCGCGACGCGATCGCGGCTCCGATGCCCGAGCCCGCGCCCGTGACGATGGCGCCGCGCATCACGCCTCCTCCGTCGCGCGTGTCTTGGCGCGGCCGACAAAGCGCATCATCAAGAGCGCGTAGATCGCCAAGAGGGTGAAGGAGAACAGCGTCGTCAGCAGGCCGAAGGCGAAGACGTTGGGATAGATCTCGACCGAGAAGGTCCCGTAGATCGACAGCGGCAGGGTCAGCTGTGCGCCCGAGGTGAACAGCGTGCGGGCGAATTCGTCGTAGCTCAGCGTGAAGGAGAACAGCATCGCCGACAGGACGCCCGGAAAGATCACCGGGAAGGTCACCCGCCGGAACGTCTGCGCCGGAGAGACGCCCAGCGACATCGAGGCCTCTTCGATCGAACGGTCGAAGCGATTGAAGATCGCCAACATCACGAGAAAGGCGAACGGGAAGGTGTAGACCACGTGCAGCACGAAGGACGTGCCCCACCAGGCGCGGTCGATGCCGAGCTGGTTAGACAGGAGCGCCACACCGAGGCCGACCAGAACGCCCGGCACCATCATACCCAGAACGATCAGGTAGAAGACCGGACCGGAGCCCTTGAAGCGGGTGCGAAAGGCTTCGGCGCTCATCACCCCCAGCACGGTCGCCACCACCGTGGTCATCAGTGCCAGCACCAGACTGCGCACGAGGCTTTCTCCGACCGGGAGCTGGCTGACACGGGCATTGTCGACCAGCCCGAACAAGTGCCGGTACCAGTAAGTCGACCATTCCTGCACCGGGAACTGCGGCCCGCCGTTGGGTCCCTGGAAGGACAGGATCGCGAGGACGATCAGGGGGCCGTAGAGAAACAACAGGAACAGGCCAGCATAGACGGCGAGAACGGGCTTGAGAAAGCGCACTTCCATCTCACACCTCCTTTCGCAGATCGACGAAGCGCAGCAGCACGCCAATGATGAACGAGATGATCACGGTAAGGACGACGCCTGCCACGGCGGCGAAGGCCCATTTCAGCGATCCCACCTGGCTCACGATGATGTTGCCCAAGAGGTTGACCTTGCGCCCCGAGAGCGACGCGGCGGTGGCGAACTCTCCCAGCACCATGACCGAGACGAAGACGGCACCGACGACAACACCGGGAAGCGACAGTGGCAGGATGATCTTCCAGAAGATCCGACCGAAGCCCGCGCCCAGATCGCGCGCCGCCTCGAGGATGGAGGGGTCGATGCGCGCCAGCATAAAGGTGATCGGGCCGACCATGAAGACGCAGTAGATCTGCGTCATGCCGACGACGACGGAGAATTCGGAGAACAGAAGGAAGGTGAGCGGCGCGTCGATCAGCCCGAGGTTCATCAAGATCGTGTTGATCGCGCCCTCGGTGCCAAGCATCGGGCGCCAAGCGATGACGCGGATGAGAAACGAGGTCCAGAACGGGATCACGCACAGCACGAGCAGTGCCGTCTGCAGCGTCTTGGAGCGGACCATCAAGCCGATGAACAGCGCCACCGGATAGCCGATCAGCAGCGTCGTCGCGAGCACTACGACCCAGATCCTCAGCGTGGTCCAGATCGACGAGAGATAGGTCGAGCTTCCGAGAAACTGTTCCCAGCTTGCGGTGGTGAGATCGGGCGAAACCGCAAAGGTGGTCTGGGTCCAGAACGATACGTAGACCACCATCAGCAGCGGCAGCACCATGAAGAGCAGCATCCACAGCACACCGGGGCTGAGCAGCAAGAGCGCGCGGCGCCGGTCGCGCTGGGCGCGTTTCAAGGCCGGGGAATGGCGCGCGTCCGGCGCAGGCGGGGCAGCGGGCGGCACGGCGGCCGGCGTGGCAGTCTGTATCATCAGGCAGCCCTTTGCGGATGAAGGATGGCGTCCTCGGGATCGAAGCGCAGCTCATAGGCGCTGCCTTCGTCGAGATCCGGCAGACGTGGCGCGCTCAGATGGTCGAGCACTTGGATCAGTTCGCCGTCGAGGGCGCGGAAGAAGCACAGCCGGGTCGAGCCGTTGAATTCCGAGGTGATGAAGCGCGCGGGCAGCCCCATCCGACCGTCGGTCGCGCTTTCTGGGGCAAGAACCGCGATCCGATCGAAACGGACCGACATCTCAGCCGTGGTGCCTTCAGCCAAGTTGCTGCTATGTGGCAGCCCCAGCAAGCCTTCGGGTGTCTTCAGCATGCCGTTTGAGATCTGGCCTACAAAGGTGTTGTAGGCGTTGAGGTGTCGGGCCGTCTCGGCATTGGCTGGCTGTGTGAAAAGCTCGGACGGCGTGGCCGAATGACTGATCCGACCGCCTGAAAGCACTGCGACCTCGTCGCCCATCTTGAGCGCCTCGGTCTCGCTACCCGTAACGTGCAGGAAGGTCACTCCGAGCCGGGCACGAATCTGTCGCAGCTCGTCGCACATGCGTTCGCGCAGGTTGGCATCGAGCGCCCCGAGCGGCTCGTCGAGCAGCACCACGCGCGGCTCGCAGACCAAGGTGCGCGCCAAGGCGACACGCTGCTTCTGACCGCCGGAAATCGCCCCGACCGCCCTTCCGCCCAAGCCCTTCAGACCCACGAGATCGAGCATGTCATTGCTGCGCGCCCGGATCTCCTCTGCATCGGTCACCCGATCGTTTGCGCGGTATTTCAACCCGAAGGCCACGTTCTCCGCCACGCTGAGATGGGGGAAGAGGGCAAAATTCTGGAATACGAAACCGATATCGCGCTCATGCGTCGGCATCCCGTCGAGCCGCGCGTCGTCGAGCAGAATACGGCCTGCATCCGGCTCCTCGAAGCCGGCAATCAGACGCAGCAACGTGGTCTTGCCTGAGCCACTGGCTCCAAGCAGCGATACATAGCGGTCCTGCGGCACGATGAAGTCCAAGCCGTGGAGAGCAGCCGTCGCTCCGTAGGACTTGGACACCTGCTTTAGCACGAGCAAGGCAGCCTCCCTGAGATCGTCCCGCTACATCGCAGGATCTATAAATGTCCTTCGCATACAAACTTCATTATTGATTCGAATCAAGCCGGAAAGGAGGGTGATGCCGCCCAAAGTTCGGGCGCTATATAAACCTTAATATTTATCAATGTGTTGGGAGGTTTTCAGTGCTATGGAGGAGCTGCGCGGCATATACCTACTGCGCGCCTACTAAAGAATCTTGTACACTATAATCACTGTAAACTTCCCCAGCACCTTGGGGGTGGGCATTCTTGGCCAACCTGCGTTGTCACCGCCTTCGACCGCAGTTACACCATCGCCCTGGCTCTGAAGGGACCATTCCATGACCCGTCGTAGCGCAGCTGCAAAGCCGCTGTTCGAGAACGCTGAAGACGTCATTCGTCTCAACATCGAGAACGGAACGCTCGCGCCTGGCGTGGTGCTGCTCGAAAGCGCTCTCGCCGAGGTCCTCAAGATGTCGCGGGCGCCGGTGAAGCGGGCGCTCAGTCAGCTCGAACAACAGCGACTGATCAGCCGCTTCGACGGTCGCGGCTACATGGTGGGAGCAGTTCCCACTCCGGGACACGTCCCCAGGCGCATCGACATCCGCCGTCTGGGTCTCGATCTCGGCCCCGCCGAGGGCGAAGCCAGCGGCCCCAACTGGACCCGGATCCATGACGAGGTCGAAGCGGAGTTGTCCCGTTGCCTCGTGTTCGGGCAGTTCAGGATCATCGAAGACCGCCTTGCCGAGCATTACGACGTCAGCAGGACGGTCGCCCGGGATGTTCTCGGTCGTCTGCAGGAGCGCCGCATCGTAGCCAAGAATGCGACCTCGCGCTGGATACTGAAACCGCTCACCGCACAGATCATCAGGGAGCGTTTCGAATTGCGCGCGGTTCTCGAAGTAGCTGCGTTGCGTACTGCCGCGCCTCACCTCGATCGAGAGGCCTTGCGTGAGCTGGCGCGCCGAATCGAGTCGATAGAACGCGCCGACGAAGATATCGATCAGGCGGAATGGTTCGAAATCATGGGCCGCTTCATCGATCTCGCGGTCTTGACCACGCCCAACTCCGAATTGGCCGACTACGTGGCGTCGAACCGCAAAACCTTGCAGGCCTCGCATTCGGCCTTGTTCAGGCTCGGCATGCCAAGCGATCGTTCATCGGTGATCGAGCTGAGGATCATCGTAGAACTACTCCTCAATGACGCGAGCCCCAGCGCCGCCACGATGTTCGAACAGCACATCTCGAAACTTAGAGATCGAACCATTGCCCAACTGAAGATAGTTGCCGTTGTCCCGGCACCTACTGATCTTCCGCCTTACGTCGTCCATTTGTGAAAGCGACCATGCCACCCATTTTCCGTACGACTGAAGATCTTGCCATCAACTTTGACATTGGTCGCATCGCTCGCGCTTGCGGCTAAGTCTGATCAGCACTCAATATAGCTGGCGATAACATTCGCGAGGCTGCACGATTGATCGTGAATTTCCATTGACTACCACACCATAGCGCGAAGCAGCCTAGCGCACACAGATCCCATGAAGTGACCGCCAAAGCGCACTGATTGATGGAATGATCGATCAACCCTCCCTCCTCGTCGTCTCGCCTCGCAAAACCTTGACGCTCTGCGATACACGGCTAATCTACTGAAACGTCACACAAGCAGCGCACGCTCGAATTTACCAAACATTTTCAATGCTTTGAAAATCTCCGGAATTTCACTGGGGCTCCTACCACCCCAGCCAGGTTTTCTCCAAGTCATTGATATTGTTGATGCCCCGAAACGTGACCGGGGCATGTCACACAGAGCTGTCACACCACGGTGCAGCACTGGATGTCGGGGATCTCGGACGGCCTGCTCTCGATGGAGGGCGGCATGACTGCAATGAACCATGTCTTCCGAGGAGGCGCCGTCTATACGTGGCGCCGTCGCCTACCCCGCCCGCTGGTCGGGCGTGGAGCGCCTGCCCAGCGCAGGGCCGGCCGGTAGCAATCGGCCGTGTCGATGTCGGCTTCCGACGCGGATGCGGCACACTCTGAGGACACGGTCTCCGAGCAGGGCCGTGAGCTTAGCCTATCCTTCCATCCTCAGCAGACGCATCTTTTCCGTGATGGGCGTGACCGATAAGAGTGGCAAGCTCCTCCAGTTGATCCAGCGCAAGGCGAAGAAATCCGTTCGCCGTAAGACTCCCGAGAACCTTGAAGGGAGGCGATCCATGGCACGCGTGCTTCTGGTTTTGATCATGATCATGTTCGCCGTGCCGGCTTGGGCCCAGGACCGCACGGCTACCTTCGATCTCGGGGAGGATTCGTTTCGCGCCGGGCGCTCGGTGAGCCATGCCGTGGCCGGAACGGATGACCTGTTCATGGCCGGGGAGAGAGTCGCGGGGCAAAGCGACATCACGGGATCGGCGCATCTGGCGGGCCGCGCGATCACCATGGAAGGCGCAGTGGGCGGCGATGCCTACGCGGCGGGCGAAGAGGTGTTTATCCGTGGCGTTGTCCAAGGGGATGTGACCGCGGTCGGCCGTGCGGTCTCCGTCGCGGGCGTCGGCGGCGATCTGCGGATGGCCGGCTCGGAGTTGCGGCTCGGCGGCGAAGTCGGTGGCTATGCGATGGTGATGGGTGAGGACGTCGCGTTCGACGCGGCGGTGGCTGGCGATGTGAGCCTTGCGGCGCAGCGAGTGGAATGGGGCAGCGCGGCGTCGATCGCGGGACGGTTGATCGTTTACGAGGCGGAGCCCGGCAACCTGCAGGTGCCCGCCCGGGTCATTCCCGCCGATCGGATCGAACGGCGCGAGATCGAGGAATGGGAGGGGCCGCAGCCGCCGAACTGGGGCCGAGCGATCCTCTGGTTCCTGTTGGGGGTGCTCGTGGTGGTCGCACTGGCCGCGCTGATCGCGGCGCTGGTGCCGGAGCGGCTTGCCGAGATGCGGCGGCAGCTCCTCGCGCGGCCGTTCCGCACCTTGTGGCTGGGCTTTCTGACGCAATCGGCGGTGATCGGCGCGGGCCTGCTGTTCGCGATGACGATCATAGGGCTGCTGCTGACACCGGCCATGATCGTACTGGCGCTCATCGGAGGTTTCGCCGGCTACATCGTAGCGGCGTATTCCTTCGGGGTGGGCCTGTTGCTGGCGTTCGGCAGGGGGGAGCCGGACAGCATCAGCAGCCGAATGGCGGCAGCTTGCGTCGGCGCGCTGGCGGCGGGACTCATCGGCCTCATTCCGTTCCTGGGCTGGCTCTTCGTCCTCGCATTGGTTCTTTCGGGGATCGGGGCGATCGCGACGCGACTGTTTCGGCCCGCGTTCTTCCGCGATCTCCCGTGAGACGACGGGACGCCTCGGGCCGCGATTGTTGCGACACAAGTCGCGCATTGCCCCCCGCAATTCGGGATACAGAAACTGGATCGTGCAGCGCCGGTCAGGTCGGGGGTCAGACCTGCCGGAGTCGGACCCGCGCCGAGGTCATTTGACGTAGATCAACGTGGCTTCGGACCGATGATGGCAGCATCGGGCAGGACACTGGTTCAATCGCGACGCCCATGATGACCGATGACGTCGTGACGGGCAAAATGCCTGCGAGGCGAAACGGGATCATCAGGCGTCCTTCGGAGAAGGAATCCGAGGCGCGCCCGGAACAGGGGGCCCCGATGCCCATGGATCATCTCGGCGACCGACAGCGCAACCACTCGGCACGGTCGAAGACCGGCCCGCCGACCGATGACGCTGGTACGGGTGGCTTGGCCGCGTTCCGTACCGAAGGGCTGAGCAAGACCTATGGCGCCGGAGGGCCGAACGAGGTCCGCGCGCTCGACGGTGTTGATCTGGAACTACCGAGTGAGGAGCTCGTGGTGCTTCTCGGACCATCGGGGAGCGGCAAGTCCACCCTGCTCAACATCCTTGGCGGGCTGGACCACGCGACGCGAGGGACCGCATGGTTCAGGGAGATGGAGCTGACCGCGATGACCGATCGGCAGCTCACCCGCTACCGGCGCGACCATGTCGGCTTCGTGTTCCAGTTCTACAACCTCGTGGCCAGCCTCACCGCTCGCGAGAACGTCGAGCTGGTCACCGACATCGCCGCGGATCCCATGCCGGCCGCCGAGGCCCTGTCGCTGGTCGGGCTCGACGCGCGGCTCGATCACTTTCCCGCCCAGCTTTCGGGCGGCGAGCAGCAGCGCGTCGCCATCGCGCGGGCCATCGCCAAGCGCCCCGAAGTGCTGCTTTGCGACGAGCCGACCGGCGCGCTGGACAGCCGCACCGGGGTCGCGGTGCTGTCGGCGCTCGAAGCGGTCAACGCGCGGTTCGGGACCACCATCCTCGTCATCACCCACAACGCCGACATCGAGCGGATGGCGCATCGGGTGATCCGTTTTCAGGATGGCCGGGTTATCGACGTCGCGCGCAACCCCGACCGCGTCGCGGCCAAGGGCATCCGATGGTGAGGGCGCGCGCCATCGACCGCAAGCTGCTGCGCGACCTGCGCCGCTTGTGGTCCCAGGTCGCGGCGATCGCGCTCGTGCTGGCCTGCGGCGTGGCGATTCTGCTGACCGCCTTCGGCATGATCCGAGCGCTGGAAACCACGCTTGACGACTATTACGGCCGCCAGCGCTTCGCCGATATGTTCGCCTCGGTGCGCCGCGCGCCCGGCGAGCTGGTCGAAGAGATACGCGCGATCGAGGGAGTCCGCTCGGTCGAGGTACGAAAGGTCGGTCCGGTCACGCTCAACCTGCCGGATCGACCGGCGCCGGGTTCGGGCCGGCTGTTGTCCCTGCCCGCCGGTGCGCCGCTCCTGAACGCGCCCCTGCTGGTCTCGGGGCGGATGCCCGACCCCGACAGCGACCGCGAGGTTGCCGTTAACGCCCGGTTTGCGGAGGCCAACGGCTTTCGCCCCGGCGACGGCTTTGCGGCGATCGCCAATGGGCGGCGGCTCGATCTGACGATCACCGGCACGTTGCGCAGCCCGGAATTCCTCTACAGCCTGCCCCCCGGCGGGCTGATGCCCGACGACGCGGGCTTCGCGGTCATCTGGATGCCGGAACGGGCCGCGGGCGCAGTGCTCGACCTCGAAGGCGCCATCAACGACGTAACCCTGACCCTGCACGCGACCGCCGTGACGGCAGAGGTCGCGGACCGGGTCGATGCGCTGCTCGCCCCGTGGGGCGGTACCGGCGTCCGCCTGCGCGACCAACATCCAAGCCATGCCTTCATCGCCGCCGAGCTCCAACAGCTGCGCAACATGACCGTCGTGCTGCCACCGATCTTCTTTGTGATCGCGGGCTTTCTGGTGAACATGCTCTTGGGTCGGATCGTGGCGTTGGAGCGCGCCGAGATCGGCCTGCTCAAGGCGGTGGGCTACCGCAAGTCGGAGATCGCGCTGCACTACCTACTTCTCGCGATGCTGGTGGCCTGCATCGGCATCGCGATCGGCTGGCTTGCCGGAAGCTGGCTGGCAGGCGGCATGGCCCGGATCTACGCCCGGTTCTTCGATTTTCCATGGCTGATCCGGCCGGATGGTTTCGACGTCTACGCGATTTCGGGGCTCCTGGCCCTCGTGGTGGCCGGGCTGGGGGCCGCGCGGGCCGCGCTGACCGCGGCGCGGCTGGCCCCGGCGGTGGCGATGGCCCCGCCCGCGCCTCCGCATTTCGGCAAGGGGCCGTTCGACCAGCTGGCGGCCGGGCGCTGGCTCTCCCAGCCCGCCAAGATGGTGCTGCGCGGGCTGCTGCGCTGGCCGGTCCGTGCCGCGATGACAATGCTGGGGCTCTCCGCCGGGGTCGCGATCCTCGTGGCCTCCAGCTTCATGATCGACGCGATGGATGTGGTGATGGACAGCGCCTTCTACCGGGCGAACCGCCAGCACGCGACGCTGGTCCTTGGCGCACAAGCGCCTGCCGAAGCGGCCTTGCAGGCCCGCGCCCTGCCCGGCGTCCTGCGGGTGGAGCCACAGTTCGATCTCGCCGTGACGCTGCGCAAGGGGCACCTGTCCAAGCGTCTTTCGATCACCGCCCAGCCCCCCGGCGGCGATCTGGTCCGGATCCTCGACACCAAGGGCCGGGTCGTCGCGGCCCCGGAGACGGCCCTGATGCTGTCGCGCCAGCTGGCCGATCAGCTGCAGGTCCGACCTGGCGACGTGGTCGAAGTCGAGGTCGCCGGGGACCGGGAGCGCGACTTCCGGGAGCCGGTCGCAGCAGTGACGCGCCAATATCTCGGCCTCGGGGCCTATATGGACCACGACGCGCTCGCGGCGCGGCTGGGCCGGGCACCGCAGGTCACGGCCCTGCATCTGGCGCTGGACCCCGCCGCGCTGCCCGAGTTTCAGACGGCGCTCAAGACGCTGCCGACGCTTGCGGCGAGCGTCATGCTGACCGAGGTCCGCGACAGCTTCCGCGAGACGATCCGGCAGAACATCCGCTGGAACACGATCCTGTTCCTGACGATCTCCGGGCTGATCACGGCCGGCGTCGCCTATAATGGCGCCCGCATCCAGCTCTCGGAGCGGGCGCGCGAGCTGGCCAGCCTGCGCATCCTCGGCTTCACCCGCACCGAGGCGGCGTCGATCCTGCTCGGCGAGACCGCCGTGCTGGCGCTTCTGGCGCAGCCGCTGGGCTGGGGGATCGGTGCGCTGATCGCGCAGGGCATGGTCTCGGGCTTCGACAGCGACCTCTACCGGATTCCACTGGTGCTGACCCCGGCCAATTTCGCGCGCGCGAGCCTGCTGACGCTGACCGCAATCCTGGCCGCCGCGCTGCTGGTCCGGCGGCGTTTCGACCGGCTGGATCTTCTGAACGTCCTCAAGACGAGGGAATGAAACCATGGCCCGCCCTATCCGCCTGATCGTCCTGTTTGCCATCCCGGCGCTGATCGTCGCGAGCCTCCTTTGGGTCGCATTTCGACCGCTGCCCGTCACCGCCGAGCTGGTACCCGTGGCGCGCGGGCCAATGGAGGTCACGCTCGAGGTCGAGGGAAAGGCGCGGATCCGCGAGGTCTGGGAGGTCTCGGCACCGATCGCGGGTACCGCCCGGCGTTCGCCGGTCCGGGTCGGTGACGCGGTGGTGGCCGGCGAGACGCTGGTCGCCGTGGTCGAGCCGATCGAACCCAGCCTGCTCGACCGGCGCAGCCGGGTCGAGGCCGAAGCCGCCACGCATGAGGCCGAGGCCGCCTTCACCGCCGCCGAGAGCCGGTTGCAGCAGGCCCTGCAGGAGCTCAGCTACGCCAAGTCGCGTCACGATCAGGCGCGAACGCTGGTCGAGCGCGGCGCCGCCCCGGCCGACCGGCTTGAGGAGGCGGCGCAGGCGCTGAAGGTCGCGCAGGCCGCCCGCGACACGGCGCTGTCGACGCGCATCATGGCGCAGAGCGCGCTCGACCGGACCCGCGCCGCGTTGATCGGTCCCGGCGACGGGACCGGGGATGGCAGCGGCTGCTGCGTCGAGATCCGCGCCCCGGCCACCGGCGTCGTCCTCGCCATCGACCAGCTCAGTGCGCGGCCGGTCGCCGCCGGCGAGCGGCTGCTCGACATCGGCGATCCGAACGATCTGGAAATCGTCGCGGACCTGCTGTCGCGCGATGCCGTCCGCCTCCCCGAGGATGCCCTGGCCCATGTCGCGCGCTGGGGCGGGGCGAGCGAGCCGCCCGCCCATCTGCGCCGGATCGAGCCTTCGGCGCGGACCGAAGTCTCGGCGCTCGGGATCGAAGAGCAGCGGGTCGAGGCGATTTTCGATTTCACCACGCCCGATGCTCCGCCCGTCGGGCTCGGGGACGGCTATGCCCTTCGTCTGCGCATCGTGCTGTGGCGGTCACCGGACGAGTTGCAGGTGCCGATCGCCGCGCTGTTCCGCGAAGGCCGCGACTGGGCATGCTTCGTGGTCGAGGAGGGTCGCGCCCGCCGCGCCGTGCTGGAGATCGGCCAACGCAACGACACGGCCGCGCAGGTGCTGGGCGGGCTGAAAGTCGGCGACGTGGTCATCGCGCATCCCGGCGAGAAAGTCGCCGAGGGCGTGGCGATCCGGGCGGCCGAGCGCGAGTGACCCGGAGACCGCCGAGCCGACAGGCGCAGCGCCACCGCGGGGCGGCATCATATCGACCCGTGGCTCCCTCGCCTTGATCCAGATCAGGGCCGGGTTGTCCACGGGCGGCGATACTCGCCCCACCTCCGCTGGAAAGGCCGCCCCATGATCCCCACCGCGATCGAATGCATGGCGGCGCGGCCCGTACCCCGCGCAGCCTGCCCTGCCCTGGAACCTGCTTTCCTGCGCGCGAGGGGCGCGGCTAGCCAGTCCGTGGCACGCGCGTCGCGTCGGCCCGACCGATGAGCATCAAGATCGGCACGACGGCCGGACGGCCAGAGATCGAAATCTCGGGCTCTCTCGGCCTGCCCGAACTGGAACAGGCCCGCCGCCGTTTCGCGCAGATCCCCTTCACCCCCCAGGCCACGCTCGACCTCTCGGCACTGCAGCGTCTCGATTCCGCCGGTGCGTGGCTGCTGCTGACCGAACAGGCGCGGCTGCGGCAGGAGGGGACGGATCTCACCCTTTCATCGGTGCCGCCACATGCCCTGCCGCTCGTGGAGGTCGTACGCGCGAACCTCGCGCGGGCCGAGCCCGCGACCCAGCCGCCACTCACCGTCACCGCGCTGCTCGACCGGCTCGGCAGGAAGGTCGCCGGCGGCGCTGCCTTCCTGCGCGACCTGCTGGGATATCTCGGGATCTTCACCGCGCGGCTGCTCGGAGCGCTCCGGCGGCCACGTGGGTTTCACCTGACCTCGCTCGTGCATCACTGCGAAGAGGTCGGGCTGCGCGCGGTACCGATCGTGGCGCTGATGGCATTCCTGATCGGCGTCGTGCTCGCCTTTCAGGGCGCGACCCAGCTGCGTCCCTTCGGCGCGGAGATCTTCGTGGTCGAGCTGATCGCCATCTCGATCCTGCGCGAACTCGGCATCCTTCTCACCGCGATCATCGTCGCCGGGCGCACCGCTTCGGCCTTCACGGCGGCGATCGGCTCGATGAAGATGCGCGAGGAGATCGATGCGATGCAGACCCTGCGCATCGACCCGGCCAACGCGCTGATACTGCCGCGCATTCTGGCGCTGGTGATCACGCTGCCGATCCTCGGGCTGGTGGCGGATCTTAGCGGTCTCCTAGGCGGTGCGCTCATGTCATGGGCCGAGCTCGGCATCTCGCCCGCGATGTTTCGCACCCGTCTGATCGAGGGCGTCGAGCCGATCCATGTCGTCGTCGGGCTGGTCAAGGCGCCGGTCTTCGCGCTGATCATCGGCATCGTCGGCTGCCGCGCCGGCATGCAGGTCGGCAACAGCGCGGAATCGCTCGGGCGGATGACCTCCAGCGCCGTCGTCACCGCGATCTTCGCGGTGATCGTCATCGACGCGCTGTTCTCGATCCTCTTCGCGCAGGTCGGCCTGTGATCGGGACCGACGACATGGTGATCCGCATTCGCGGGCTGGAGAGCCGCTTCGGGCCGCATCGCGTCCATGAGGGGCTCGATCTCGACATGCGGCGCGGCGAGGTGCTGGGCGTGGTCGGCGGCTCGGGCACGGGCAAGTCGGTGCTGCTGCGCAGCATCGTCGGCCTGCGGCGCCCCGATGCCGGACGGATCGCGGTGTTCGGCGAGGAGATGACCGGGATCAACGAGGATCGCCGCGCCGCGCTCGCGGCGCGGTGGGGTGTCATGTTCCAAGACGGGGCGCTTTTCTCCTCGCTGACGCTGCGCGAGAATGTCGAGGTGCCGCTCCGCGGCGTCGCGGGGCTCGATCCGGACACCCGCCGCGCCTTGGCCGAGCTCAAGATCGCCATGGTCGGGCTGCCGCTCGACGCGGCCGAAACCTATCCGGCCGAGTTGTCAGGCGGCATGCGCAAGCGCGCGGGCCTCGCGCGCGCGCTCGCGCTCGACCCCGAGATCGTCTTTCTCGACGAACCGACCGCGGGGCTCGACCCGATCGGCGCCGCGGCCTTCGACCGGCTGATGCGCGATCTCGTGCAGGCGCTCGGGCTCAGCGTGTTCCTCGTGACCCATGATCTCGATACGCTTTACGCGCTGTGCGACCGCGTCGCTGTGCTGGCCGAGCGCCGCGTGCTCGCCACGGGCACACTCGACGAGATGCTGGCGGTCGAGCACCCTTGGGTGCGCGACTATTTCCACGGCCCCCGGGGAAGGGCCGCTCGCAGGTCCGGCCAGGCCGCGCCGCAAGGGAGGTGACACATGGAGACCAAGGCCAACTACGTCCTCGTCGGCGCCTTCACCCTCGCGGGCCTGCTCGGCATTCTCGCCTTCCTGCTCTGGTTCGCCCGGGTCGAGCTGGACCGGCAGTTCGCCACCTACGAGATCGAGTTCGGCAGCGTCTCCGGGCTCGGCCGCGCCTCGGAAGTGCGCTTTGGCGGGCTGCTGGTCGGACAGGTCACCGACCTCGCCCTCGCCCCCGAACAGACGGGTGCCATAAGGGTCGTGGTGCAGGTGCAGGCCGATACCCCGGTCCGGCGCGACAGCATCGCCCGGATTGAGGCGCTGGGTGTGACCGGCGTGTCCTATGTCGAGATCGAGGCGGGATCGCCCGACACGCAGCTGCTTTCCGCCGCCCCCGGCGATCCATTGCCGCGCATCGCCGCCGGGCCCTCGACGCTGCAATCGCTGACCCGCAGCGCGCCCGAACTGCTCGACGAGGCGCTCTCGGTCATGCAGCGCCTCGACACCCTGCTCGACGAGGCGAACCGCGACCGCATCGTGCGAATCCTCGACAACACCGAACGGGCGAGCGCGGCGCTGGCGGATACGCTCGACGAGCTGTCCGGCACGGCGGAGGCGATCACAGGCGTCACGGCCGAAGCCCGGCGCTTCAACGACACATGGGACGATCTCGCCGATGGGCTCCTGCGCCTCTCCGACCGGGCCGAGACCACCATGGCCCGGATCGATACGCTGGCGGAGTCCGCCGGGGAGACGATGCGAAGCGGCTCCGACACCCTTCAGGCAGCACAGGATCTGCTGGCCGAGACCAACCGCTACATGGCCGATGAGGCAAGCGCCGCCAGCACCGCCCTGCAGCAGATGCTCGACGAGCTGCGGGCCGAGATCGGGGTGCTGGGGCCCGAGGCCCGGCGCATGATCGACACGCTCGCTTCGGCTGGGGAGGCGGCCGGGGCCCGTCTCGACGAGACCGCCGAGCTGCTGCAAAGCGCCACGGACGCTGCGACCCGGCTCGGCCCCGCGATCGGAACCGCCGAGCACGAGATCGCGGCCCTTTCGGGCGCCGCGCGCGATCTGGTGGCGCGGGCCGAGCGGTTGGTCGACGAGGATCTCGCGCCGATGCTGTCGGAGCTGCGCGGGACCGGGCGCGCCATGGACGATCTCGTCTCGACGCTGGGCCCGGATATAGCGAGCGCTACCGAAAGCGCCGCCCGGCTCGCCGGCTCGGCCGAAGCCCTCGTCACGGGGGCGGCGGACGGGCTCGCGGCCGCGCAGGATGCCATGCGCTCGCTGGAGACCGCCATGCAGCGCGGCGAAGCCGCCTTCGCCTCGGCTGACCGGACCTTTTCGGAGACGGCGCGGATCGCGGAAGAGGAGATCGCGCCGCTGATCTCGGACGTCCGGGGCGCCGCTTCGGGCCTCGAGAGCGCCATTGGCACGGTCTCCGCCGAGCTGCCCGGGATCGGCACGGATCTGCGGCGCGCGAGCCAGGCGGCGGCGACCGCCTTCGAGACGCTGGCCGCCACGGTGGCGCGGTCGGGAACCGCGCTGGACGGCTTCACGGCCGAGGCGCTTCCGGGCTATGCTCGCCTCGCACAGGAAGCGCGTGCCCTGGTCGGGAACCTCGACCGCATGGTTGGCCGGATGGATCGGGACCCCGCCCGCTTCCTGCTGGACGACCGGGCCCCCGCCTACCGCAGGTGAAGGGAATGGAATGCTTCGGGTTCAAGGTGCGGCCGGTTTCGGGCTCTTTCTGCTGCTGGCCGGCTGTGGCGCGCTGGATGTCCTGGACCGGGCTTCGGCGCCACTCGAGGTCTTCGAACTGCGCCCGCCTGAAATTGATGGGGCTGCGGGCGCATCACGCCCGCTCGACGTGATCGTCGAACTGCCCGTGGCCTCCGGCAGCATCGCCACCGACCGGATCATGATCCGCCCCGATCCGCTGCGGGCGCAGTACTTGCCCGACGCGCGCTGGGCCGACCCGGTGCCGCAGATGGTCCAGACGCTGATGGTCCGAAGCCTCGGCGACAGCGCCGCGCTGCGATATGTCGGCCGCAGTCCTCTGGGCGTGGGCGGTGATTACGCAGTGCTCACAGAGATCATCGGTTTTCATGCGGAGGCCTTCGCCGCCGAAGGTGCGCAGGTCGAGATCGAGCTGCTGGTCCGGTTGGTACGCGAAAGCGACGCGGCCGTTGTCTCGACGCGCCGGATCAAGGCGGCTGCCGAAGCGCCTTCGACCGACAGCCCGGCGCTGGCCGCCGCCTTCGACCGGGCCGTGCGGACCGCGCTGGGGGACTTCGTCGGCTGGGTGCTCGGCGCGGTCCGCACTAGCAGCTGACGTCATTTCGAGAACCGCACTGGCCATTTGGCGTTGCGCAGCAGGCTCCACGTCATCGCCCCGCGCACGAAGTCGTAGACGCGCGAATGGCCGAAGGCACCGGTGACGATCAGCGGCGCCCCCGTCTGGAAAGCTTCGCGCTCAATTATCCCGCTGATCTTGGATGACCCGCCGTCGGGCCACTCAGGTGCCGAAACGCTGGCGATTGGCGGCACAGCAGCGGCAATGGCCTATCTGGTCGGATCGCTGCTTCGCAGGATTGGCTAGAGGAGATCGGACTATCGCGGCCCAGGCGTCGCCCCAACCGCATCCGCGAGCGCGGTTGTGTTGCACGACACCTTCTCGCGCGCGGCGCGGCGGAACCGCATGGACTTGTTGTCCGATGCGCTTCCTTCGTTTTACGTGGGTTCTGCCCGACCGGCCACGCTACGCCCCGCCCAACGCGACCGGGCGGTTCGACATCTCCCACATCTCGCGCAGCGACTTGTGCATGGCATGGGCGACATTCTCGATCTCGCCGGCGGAGGTCTTGCGACGAAGCAACGCGAAGACGGCGCAGACCGCCCCCTCCGGGTCGACCAAAGGCTCCTTGCTGAAATGCGCGCCGACCCGGTCGAGGAACTCGGCCTCGTTGCGCGGGCGCGGCACCTGCTTCGAGGGGTCCCAGCCCTCGAAATAGATCCCGCGTACCAGAACCGGCAGCTGGGCCGAGAGATCGACCGCCTCGTCGAGCGGCAGGAAATCCCGTAGCGTGTGCAACGTCGCGCGAAGCAGCATGTAGGCGCGCGGCTTGCGACCGCCCCATTCGAGATCCCGGCAGATTTCGTTCAGCCACTCGGCCACCACCTGCGGGCCGTGATCCAGGGCCGTGATTCCCGTCGTGGTCATGGCGCTCTCCTCGATTCGTGAATGTCTTCGAGCATCGCTCCTGGGAGCGGTCCGGACCTTGATCCTGATCAAGCCTGCGCCAACCGATCCCGTGATGCGATGAACAGCCGCTCAGCCGGAAGCGCTCCGCTCGGCCGCGGCGACGTTGCGCTTCACCGCGAGGAAGCTGTCCGGGCTGACCGAGATCGAGTCGATGCCTGCCCGCACGAGCAGCCGGGCGAAATCCGGGTCGTTGCTCGGGGCCTGCCCGCAAAGACCGATCTTCCGTCCCGCCGCCCTGGCCCGAGCGATGGCGGTCTCGATCATCCACAGCACCGCCGGGTCGCGTTCGCTGAACAGCGGCGCGAGGGCCTCGTTGTCGCGATCACAGCCGAGGGTGAGCTGTGTCAGGTCGTTGGAGCCGATCGAGAAACCGTCGAACCGCTCCGCGAAGGCGTCCATGAGGATCACGTTCGAAGGGATCTCGGTCATCATGTAGACCTCGAGGCCATTCTCGCCGCGCCCCAGACCGTTTTCGGCCATGATCTCCAGCACCCTGTCCGCCTCTTCGAGCGTGCGACAGAACGGCACCATGACGACGACATTATCGAATCCCATCTTGCCGCGCAGCCGCTTCAGGGCCGCGCATTCCATCGCGAAGGCATCCCGGTAGATCGGAGCGTAGTAGCGCGCCGCCCCCCTGAGACCGATCATCGGGTTTTCCTCGACGGGTTCGAACCGGCGCCCGCCAAGGAGGTTCGCATACTCGTTCGACTTGAAGTCGCTGGTGCGGACGATCACCGGCTTCGGATGCCAGACGGCAGCGATCCGGGCGAGGCCCGAGGCCAGCCGGTCGACGAAATAGGCGCGCCCGTCGGGGTGATCGCCGATCAGCTCGACGACAGAGGCGCGCTCGGCCTCGTCGGGGATGGCCGCCGGGTCGAGGAGCGCAAGGGGATGCGCTTTGATCTCGTGGCCGATCAGGAACTCCATTCGCGCCAGCCCAACCCCGTCCGCTGGCAACCGCCACCAGCGCAGGGCAGTAGCGGGATCGGCGATGTTCAGCATCACGCGGGTGCGGGTCTCGGGCACGCGGTCGAGCGGGATGTCCCGGACCGCGATCTCGGCCGCCCCGTCGAGAACCCTGCCCTCGCGGCCACCAGCGCAGGAGACGGTCACCACCTGCCCGTCTTGCAGGATTTCGGTCCCGCGACCGGTGCCGACTACCGCGGGCAGGCCCAGCTCGCGGCTGACAATCGCCGCGTGCGAGGTGCGGACGCCGTGATCGGTGACGATCGCCGCCGCGCGCTTCATGACCGGCACCCAGTCGGGATCGGTGGTCGCAGTGACCAGCACGGAGCCGTCAACGAAGCGGTCGATATCCTGCGCCGAGCGGATCACGCAGACCCGGCCCGCCGCCGCGGCGCTGCCGACGCTGGTCCCTGCGAGCAGGACGGGGCCCTTCGGGGTGACCTCGTAGGACCGCATACTCGCGCCGCCGAGGCGGGACTGCACCGTTTCCGGCCGGGCCTGAACGATGAACAGCTCGCCCGTCTCGCCGTCCTTGGCCCATTCGATGTCCATCGGAACGCCGTAATGGGTCTCGATGAGCAGCGCCTGCCGCGCCAGTTCCACGACCTCGCAGTCGGTCAGGACGAACCGCGCGCGCTCGGCCATGCCCGTCGGCAGGTTGCGGGTCCGGGCTTCGCCGGGGACACCATATACCATCCTGAGTTCCTTCGAGCCGAGACTGCGCGACAGAATCGGCAATGCATCCGGGCGAGACAGGAACGGCTTGAAGACAAGAAACTCGTCAGGATCGACCGTCCCCTGAACGACATTCTCGCCAAGCCCCCAGGCGCCGGTGACGAGCACGAAGCGGTCGCAGCCGGTTTCGGTATCGATGGTGAAGACCACGCCGGAGGCCGCGCTGTCGGCCCGCACCATCAGCTGCACGCCGACCGACAGAGCGATAGCTTCGTGATCGAAGCCCTTCAGGCTGCGATAGGTGATCGCCCGGTCGGTGAACAGCGAAGCATAGCAGTGGCGACAGGCGTCGAGCAGCGCCTCCTCACCGGTCACGTTCAGGAAGCTCTCCTGTTGGCCGGCGAAGCTGGCGTCGGGCAGGTCTTCGGCGGTCGCACTCGATCTCACCGCGACCGAGGGCCGGTCGCGCCCGGTGCGCTGGGCGAGCGTGCGATAGGCCGACAGGATCTCCTCGGCGATGTACGGCGGCCAGCGGGCGTCGAGAAAGGCTTGGCGAATGGCGGCCCCGGCTTGCCGCAGGCCAGACCGCTGGGCTTCGATGGCGGCGATATGCTGTCGGATGGTTTCCCGCAGTCCGTTCGCGGCGACGAAACCGCGATAGGCCTCGGCTGTCGTGGCGAAGCCCGGCGGCACTCTCACGCCACTTTCGGCAAGCTTCGAGATCATTTCGCCCAAGGAGGCGTTCTTGCCACCGACCAGCGTCACATCGGAGCGGCGTACCTCCTCAAGCCAGACCAGATTGCGCGCCATACGGACCTCCCTGCCGGACTTCCGACAGCCTAGCCCGCCTGCCGGACCCGGCATTGATCCTGATCAAGGCGCCCGCCGGGCGCTTCGACCAGCATCACCGGCAAGAGCAACCGCCATGCGGGAGGATCCCATGACGACGAATTTCGAGACGCTCGCCGCCGATATCGAGGGCCGGAAGGCCGGTCTGGACGCCAACCTCACCGCGCGCGCGATGTCCGCGATAGGCGAGTGGCATCCCGACCTCGTGCCAGCCAGCCGCACAGAAGAAATCTCGGTAGAGACGCTGCTCCACCTTGCTGATCAACTCGTCCCGGGCTGGAGCATTCTCTTCCGCGGAAAGGCGCAAGAACCCGATGGACACTGGTCCTGCACGATACGCGAGACCATGAGCCGTGACAGTGACGAATTCATCGGCCACGGCAAAGCTCCGGACCTCACGGCGGCGCTACTGGCCGCCATCTTGCGCGTGGTGAGCTATCGGTCGCGATCCAGTCTGCAGGCCTGATCCACATCCATGTAGCGGCGCAGAGCCCCGGCCTCAGGCACCGCTTGCACAGTCGCGGCACAGCACGGCATAGGGCACCGCGCGCAGCCGTGCTTGCGAAATGTCGCGACCGCAGCGCCTGCAGATCCCGTATTCGCCGCGACCCATCCGCGCCAGCGCCTCCTCGAGCAGCCGCAGCTCGCGAAGATTGACCCGGCCCATGCTCTCCAGCACCTCGTCCTCCTCGAGGTCGATCGCCTGATCCTCAAGGTCGGGGTCCAAGGCCTGATCGAGACTGACTTCGATCTCGGCGAGATGGATCTTCAACTCCTCGATACGGGTCTCAATGCGGGCCCGGCGTTCGCTCTCTTCGGCCATGGGCTGTCCTTTCGCTCATCCTGTCGGATTCTCTTGGCCGCAACAGCGCGTGGCGAGCCGGCCGGGACGCCAATCCCGCTTCAGGGACATGCCGTCGCCTGCGGACCGATCACAGTGACCTTCGCCACCGGATCAAGACAGCGGCGGATCTCGGCGGCGTCGAGGGTCTCGCGCGCCTCCAGCGCCTCGACGAGGCTTTCGATCTCCCGGTTGTGACCTTCGAAGATCTCGGTCGCCCGGCGCTCCGCCTCCTTGAGCAACGCCATCACCGCCCGGTCGACCCGGGCCGCCGTCTCGTCGGCATGGCTGCGCGGCTGCGCGATGGACTGGCCGATGAAGGGATGGTCCTCGCTCTGCTTCAGATCGACCGGGCCCAGCGCCTCGTCCATGCCCCAGCGGGACACCATGGCGCGCGCGAGCCCGGTGGCGCGGCGGATGTCGTCATCGGCCCCGGAGCTGACCGATCCGAGCAGCGCCCGCTCGGCCGCCCGCCCACCGAGCAGCGTGGTCAACTGCCCGCGCAGATAGGCCTCGTCGAGCGTGTGCCGCTCCGCCTCGGGCAGCATATGCGTGCCGCCCAGCGCGTGGCCGCGCGGAATGATCGTCACCTTGAACAGCGGGTCGGCGCCAGGGGTATAGAAGGCCGCGGCGGTGTGCCCGGCCTCATGAACCGCGAGCCGGTGGCGCTCCTCCGGGCGGATCGCCAGCGAACGCACCGTGCCCATCATCACCTTGTCGCGCGCCTCCTCCAGATCGGCGCGGGTGATGCCCGTTCCGCTGCGCCGCGCGGCCATGATCGCGGCCTCGTTGAGCAGGTTCTTCAGGTCCGCTCCCGAAAACCCAGGGGTCCCGGCCGCGATCGCATCGAGATCGTCGGCGTTCGCCAACGGCAATCGTCCGGCATGTATGTCGAGGATGGCGCGCCGCGCGATCCGGTCAGGCAGTTCGAGCGTGACGTGCCGGTCGAAGCGGCCCGGACGGAGAAGAGCCGGGTCGAGCACATCGGGCCGGTTGGTCGCGGCGAGCACGACCACCGCCTCGCGCCCGCCGAAACCATCGAGCTCGGCGAGGATCTGGTTCAGGGTCTGCTCGCGCTCGTCATGCCCGCCGCCGAGCCCGGTACCACGGGTCCGGCCGATGCTGTCGAGCTCGTCGATGAAGATCACCGCCGGGGCGGCGGCGCGCGCGGCCTCGAACATCTTGCGGACCCGGCCCGCGCCGACCCCGACGAAGATCTCGATGAACTCGGAGCCCGAGGTCGAGAAGAAGGGCACGTCGGCCTCACCGGCCAGCGCCTTGGCGAGAAGCGTCTTGCCGGTGCCGGGCGGCCCGACCAGCAGCACGCCGTGGGGCACCTCGGCGCCGACGCGCTGGAACCGCTCCGTGTCGCGCAGGAATTCGACCAGTTCGGCCACCTCGCGCTTGGCCTGGTCCTGCCCGGCCACGTCGTCGAAGGTGACCTTCTGCGCCGGTCGGCTGGGCTTGGTGAAGCGGCCGCTCAGCAGCCCGCCCGCGCCGAAGCCGCCCGCCCCCGGCCCGAGGCCGCCGGCCATCCGCCCGATCAGGCGGCGCTGCAGCCAGAAATACACCCCGAGGATCACGACCCATGGCAGCAACAGGCCCAGAAGCGAGAAGTCGCTCGGCTCTGCCGCGCTCACCTCGACCCGCCTGGCCTCCAGCAAGGGCAGCAGGTCGGGATCGCCTTGGACCGGCGTCACCGCCCTGTACCGCGCCTCGCCGCCGCCCGTCGTTTCGGAGACAGACAGGAGGATGCCGTGCTCTTGCAGTTCGGCGCTGGCGACCTCGCCCGTCTCGATCATGCGCTTGGCGGCGCTGTAGGAGATTTCCTCGGGCGCCTCGTCGGGCAGAAACCAGACCGCGCCTAGGATCAGCAGCGCCCAGAAGACCCCGACCCATATCCACTGACGGGCAGGAGGCCAGCCCGGATCGGGCTCCGGGGATCGCTCATCCCTGTCGTTCATCATGTCCCCTCCGGCATTTGGTCATACAGCGGGTCTACCGGAGGGGCGCGCCACCAACCTTGATGCAGGTCAAGCCGGGAGGGAGCGGGCGGGCTTGCGGCAGATCAAGGCGCGCAAGGGCTCGTCAGCTAGGTTGGGGATGGAGAGGGAGATCGCCGATGTATGCAAGCCGAACCGAAGCCGGGCAGCGGCTGGTGCCGCTCCTCGCGGAAATGGGACTGCAACGACCCATCGTCTTCGCATTGCCGCGCGGCGGCGTGCCGGTGGCCATCCCGGTCGCGGCGGCGCTAGGTGCGCCGCTGGAGCTGGTGATGGTCCGCAAGATCGGCACGCCGGGGGCGGAGGAGTTGGTGATGGGCGCGATCGCCGAAGGCGAGGAGACCGTCGTGAACGAGGATATCTACGCCGCAGCAGCAAGCGGGCGTAGCTACCTCGAGCACGAGGCCGCGCGGCAGCGAGATGAAATGGCGCGTCGCGCCCGGCTCTATCTCTCGGGGCATGCCCGCGCCGATCCGGCCGGACGCTGCGCCATCCTCGTCGATGACGGGCTGGCCACGGGCGCGACGATGAAGGCGGCCCTTGCGGCGATCCGTCGCCGCGGCGCGGCGGAGACGGTCGTGGCGGTGCCCGTAGCGCCGCCCCGCGCGCTCGACGAGATTGCGCGGCTGGCCGACCGGGTCGTCTGCCCTTGGCCTGCCGAGGGTTTTCGCGGCGTCGGGCAGTTCTACCGCGAATTCCACCAGCTGTCTGACGAGGAAACCATTGCGCTGCTGCGCGCGGCTTGGGCCAGACCTGACCATGACTGGAATGGCGGTGACGAAGACGCCAGAGGTTGAGGTCGCCCGACGGGTCAGGCCAGGTCCGTGACCTGCACCTCGTCCACCAGCCGCCGCGCCAGCGCGCCGTCGCAAAGCTGGGTGGCGGGGGTGGTTACGGCGGCCGCCGCGGCGGCTGTGCCGCCGCGCACGCTGGTCCGGAAGGTCTGCCCCCGCGCGAGGGCCAGCGCCACAGCGCCGAGAAGGCTGTCCCCCGCCCCGACCGCGCTGACGAGCTCGACCGGAGGAGCGTGGCAGAAGAAGGCTTCCGTCGCGGACACGCCCACAGTGCCGCGCGCGCCGAGCGCCATCACCACCTGCCGCACCCGGCCCGATCCGACCAGCTCCCGGCCGAAGGCCGCCAGCGGCTCGGGCGCGTCGAAGGCATGCCCGGCGAGCTGCCCGGCCTCTTCCCCATCCATCCGGAGCAAGTCGAACGGCGCGCCCGCAGCCGCGCCGAGCGCCTCCGAGAGCGCCGCCCCGGAGGTGTCTAGCAGCATCTCCGCCCCGTGCTCGTGGCACAGATCGGCCAGCCGGTTCAGAACCGCCCCCGGCAGACCCGGCGGCTGGCTGCCGGACACCACAACGAGGTGGCCCGGACCGACCCGCTCCTCGACCTCCGCAAACAGCTGCGCGGTCGCCTCCGGCGGCCAGTCCGGCCCGGGCATCACGAGCCGGTACTGTGCGCCGGTGTCGCGTGCCGTGACGGCGACGGATTGGCGCGTCAGTCCCGGCAGCTGCAGCGCCGCGATCGCGATGCCCTCGGCCGTCAGCAACGTCGCGATCGTGTCGCCGGTCGCGCCGCCCAGCGCGACCATCGCGGTCGAGACGCCGCCCAGCCGGGCGATCGCGCGCGAGGCATTCACCCCGCCGCCGCCGGGATCGAGCCGCGGCGCGGCGCAGCGCAGCTTGCGCCCCGGCAGCATCGCCTCCGTCTCGGTCGACAGGTCGAGAGCGGGGTTCAGGGTCAGGGTCAGGATCGGGCGCATCGGGACCTCGCGGACAGACCGCCCCCGGCGGAACATCCGCCGGGGGCGCGGCAGGACAGTTTGCATCCTAGCACCGCCGGGCGCGCAGATCAGCCATTGGGCCCACTCGGCGTGGCCGGGGCCGTCCTCGCGGCCTCCTCGACCTCAGGAGGTCTTGATCGAGACCCGCTTTTCGTGGCGCAGCGCGTCCTGGCTCTTGGGCAGGCGTACCGTCAGCACCCCGTTGGCAAAGCGCGCCTCGACCTTGTCCTCGTCGATGCCCTTGGGCAGACCGAAGCTGCGCATGAACGCCCCATAGCTGCGCTCGCTGAGATGGTACTCGTCACTTCTCTCGTCGCGGCTGGCGCTCTTCTGGCCGCGGATCGTCACCTTGCCATCCGAGAGCTTCACCTCGACATCCTCGGCCGTCAGCCCCGGCAGTTCGGCTTGCATCTCGAAGGCGTCCTCGCGCTCCAAGAAATCGACGGCGGGGCTTACCTGCCAGTGGCCGCCCGTTTCGCGAATTGGCCCGAAGGCCTGCCGAGCGAGCGGCATCCGCCAGAAGGCCGGGCTGAACTCGTCGAACAGCCGGTCCATTTCCCCGCGCAGCGAGGCGAAGGGCTCCCAGGAGTCCGAAGGCTTCTTCTGCACCATCGACTGCGGCTTCATCGCCTGCTTCGCCGCCTCCTTGCTGACTTCGACTTTCTGATTCTTCGTCGCCATGTCGGTTCTCCGTGCTTGTGGCGTGTCACAGCGGCACGCGGGCAAATGGAAGACCCGTCCGCCCCCGCCCGCCTTGATCTGGCGCAAGCGACAGGCGCTTCGTGCCCGCCTGTCCTGCCCATGCCGTCGACTGCTCGGCCGCCGCGTCGAGTAAACCAGTCCCGATGACCTCGACGCCCTCGCAGGCCCCGGCGAACGGAATGCTCCTTTGGTACGCGCTCGACATACACGAAGTCCTGACAGGCGCTGGAAGCGGGCCGGAAGGGCTAGCGCGCCCGAGGTCGCGTCAGGCCGGGATCGCGTCGTCGCCGGTCTCGCGCCTCAGCCGGTCGAGATCGGGGATGAGGATGCGCCGCCTGTTGTCGAGCGCGATCACCCCTTCGCGCGCGAGCTGACTGATCTGCCGGCTCACCGTCTCGATCGTCAGGCCGAGATATTCCGACATCGCCTCGCGGGTCAGCGGCAGGTCGAGCCGGATGTCGCGGGTCCGGGGCGCAAGATCGAAGCTCGCCTCGCGCCGGGCGACCGAGACCAAAAGGCTGGTGATGCGCTCGCGCGCAGTCTTGCGGCCCAACACCATCATCCATTCACGCGCCGCGTCCAGCTCGTCGAGCGTCATCTCAAGAAGCCGCCCCGCGACATGCGGCATCTCCTCAAGCAGCCGCTCGAACGGCGCGCGGCGAAAACAACACAGGGTCATGTCGCTCGCGGCCGCCACGTCGTAGGGAGCAATGTCGCGGCCTGGCCGCCCGATGAAGTCAGAGGGAAGTAGCAGCCCCACCATCTGTACCCGCCCGTCCTCGAGCGTCTGCGACATGGTGGCGATGCCCGAGACCACCGAGCCCACGAAGCTCAGCTCGTCACCGGCCCAGACGATCTTCTGCCCGGCTTCGTAGTTGCGGTAGAACTTGACCTCTTCGAGCCGCGCCAGCTCGGCCTCGTCGCAGCGCGCGCAGACGGCCCGATGGCGGATACCGCAATCGGCGCAGCGCAGGTTCAGTCGGGGAGTCATCCCGGTTCTCCTTGCTGGACCATCCAAGGTTACCACCGAACGACGAAGAGGAGTAGCGCGAGACGATTCGACCTCGCGCCTTCGTCATCAAAGCGCCCCTTTGGCCGTTTTCGGCGAATGGCGCTCCATGAGCATCGCGGGCCGCAAATCCCCGCCGATGGACCCGCTCGTGCTAGGCTGGGACGGCCTCGAGGCTCATGAATCAAATAGAACGGTTCCGATTTCCGAACAGGAGGGCAGATCATGCATGTCGCCGTCTTTTCGGCCAAGCCCTATGACATCGCCTTCATGACCGCGGCCAATGCAACGGGTCCCGGTCACGATCTGCGCTTCCACGCGGCAAGGCTCGCGCCCGGCACCACGGCGCTTGCGGGTGGGGCCGAGGCGGTCTGCGCTTTCGTGAATGACACGCTCGACCGGCCGGTGCTGGAGGCACTGGCCGCCGCCGGCGTGCGGCTGGTGGCGCTGCGAAGTGCCGGTTTCAACCATGTCGACCTCGCTGCCGCCAAGGCCGCAGGTATCGACCTGTGCCACGTCCCGGCCTATTCCCCGCATGCGGTTGCCGAGCACAGCCTCGCGCTGATCCTCACCCTGAATCGCAAGACGCACCGCGCCTGGGCGCGGGTGCGCGAGGGCAATTTCGAGCTCGACGGGCTGATGGGCTTCGACCTGTACGGCAAGACCGTCGGCGTCATCGGCACGGGTCGGATTGGATCGATCCTGGCGCGGATACTCTTGGGCTTCGGCTGCCGCGTCGTCGCGCATGACCCGAACCCCGATCCCGACTGCCTGGCCCATGGTGTCGCCTATCTCGATCTCGACCCCCTGCTCGCGGCCAGCGACATCGTCACCCTGCAATGCCCGCTGACCGCGCAGACGCATCATCTCATCGACGACCGGGCGGTGGTGCGGATGAAGACCGGGGCCATGCTGATCAACACCAGCCGCGGCGCGGTGATCGACACCCGCGCGATCATCCGCGGCCTCAAGAGCGGCCAGATCGGGAGCCTCGGCCTCGACGTCTACGAAGAAGAGGGAGAGCTTTTCTTCGAGGACCTGTCGAACCGGATCATCCCCGATGACGTCTTCGCGCGGCTCCTGACCTTCCCGAACGTGCTGATCACCGGCCACCAGGGGTTTTTCACGACCGAGGCGCTCACCGCCATCGCCGAGACCACCCTCGCCAACATCACCGCCTTCGAGCGCGATGGCACGGCCCTCCATCCGGTTCCAGATCCGTAGGCATAGGCGGGCGCAGCCGGGTGGCCTGAACTATCCTGTCCCAGTCCATGGGTCGCACTGGCAGGGTGCCCACCCGCGCGCAATGCTCGAACCGGGATTGTCTCTGCGCGGGGTCGTTCCGACCTGATGCGATTGCAGCGGCTCTGTTGCACGGACCGCCCTAAGGCTGAGCGTCCCCTTACCCCTAGCGGCTTGGACGACGGGTTCTGTGATGGGAATGCCGAGGGCGGTGAAGCGGTTCAAGATCGCGAAGCGGAGCTGAAGCTCGGCGGTCTGGCGATCGACGTCTCGCGCCATCGGTTTCTGGCCGAGCAGCTTCATACAGTTCATCTTGGCCTCGGCGCGGCTTCTGCGGCGATATCCGGTCCAGTGCCACCAAATAGCCCTGCCGAGATGCTTGATGGCGCGCACAGCCTCGTCCCTGTTTGCCGCTTTGGGGGCTATCCTTCCTCCACGGCTTGGCGTTGTGCCTGAGCGGTATGAGCGCGTCCGCGCCCCGGTGCGCGATGGCGTCGCGGCAGCCGGTCAGCAATCCACGCTCACGCAACGCCGCGTTGTCGGCGGAGCAGTTCAGTGTGTGGTAGCGGGTGGGGACAGACTTGGACATGCCGCCCAGCTGCGCCGCAGGACTCGTAATGTGAATCCCGGGCAGGAATCACGTAACAAGGCCGCTGCACCTGCAACACCTCTTTGCTGGACAATAGGTCAACAGGCTGCCCCCTTGGCAAGAGCTACACATTTCCGCGCGAGAATATCAGTTGGGTCTAGCAGGATCGGCAGACCTACCGATGCGGAGCCGCTTGGGGCGATCAGTGGGAGTTCAGTGCAGCCCAAGATCACGGCCTCCGCCCCCTTGTCACTGATATGCTGGATCGCGGCGAGGAGATCGTCGCGGCATCGCCCGGTGGTGAATCCGGCTTTGACACCATGTGATCCGTAGATTGCCTCCATGACACCGGTCTGGGTTTCGGCATCTGGCAGGATCAGGGTCAGACCCACGGCATCCAATGCGTCCCGATATACAGCTGACCGGACGGTCCCGGCCGTTGCCAATAGCCCGACCCTTGTCACGTCCGGGTAGGTGGCACGGATGTGAACCGCCGTCTGGGTCGGCATGTTGATGATCGGGATGTTCAGATGCTGCTGTATCCGGGCGACGAAGGCATGCGCGGTATTGCAGGGGATGGCGATGGCATTCGCACCCTCTGCCTCGAGCCTCTTGCAGGTGGCATAGAGTGGAATGGTCGGGTCCTCGCCCTCGCCGAGCAGATGCGCGGTGCGGTCGGGTATCTGCGGGTTCTGCTCGACCACCATCTTGATATGGTCCTGATCGCGGCTCGCCTGCGTCCGCCGGACGACCTTGTCCATGAAATCGACCGTTGCCGCGGGGCCCACCCCCCCGACCACCCCGAGCCTGAAGGTGCCCGGAGGGCTCGCCCCGTCATAGGCCAATGCCAGCTCGGCATAAGCCTGATTGACGTCGAGTATCGGCCGCGCGACGCGCGGCCGGAGCGCCTCGATCAGAACCGGCAACTCGGTGGAGCCCAGAACGATCACTTCGGCCCCGAGGCTCGTGAGATTGTCGCAGGCTTGCGCCAGCCACCCGACCGAGCGGCCGCTCAGGCGGCCAGCCTTGATACCCTCGGGGCCATAGACCGCCGGCATGACCGACCCTGTCTGTATGGCGTCGTCGGGGTAGATCACCTCATAGGCCGCCCCCAGCGCCTTGTCGAACAGTCGTCGCTGGCGGACGTAGCTCGAGCTCACGACACCTATGCGTGTCGCATGGGGGTGATCGCGCCGCAGCATGTCCCGCGTTGCCTCGAAAATATTGAGGACGGTGAGGTCGAGCTCGGGGGCGATCTCGTCGATGAAGCTGTGCGACACGAAACAGGGCAGAAGCGCCACCTTGCAGCCCCGGCGCTCCATGCCCTTGAGGGTGTTGTAGACGTGGAACTTGCGCGGGTTCGGGTTGTAGCCCGCGTCGGCCACGGCCCCGGCATCGTCGAACGGCTGCTGCTCGAAGCTGATGTCGAGCTGCTGATGATCGCCGTCGGCGGGCGTGGACTTGATGATCTTCATCAAAAGATCGGCCGCACCGATGGCACCGAGCCCTCCGACGATACCGAATTTGCTGCGTTTGGGCGTGGATGTCATGGCCTGCGCTTTGCGAGAGAAAAGGATGCCGGGACCGCGCGGGCCAGATGGGATGGCAATTGCACGTCTGCTCCCTGCCCGGCCCGCCTCGGCGGCACGTCCAGCCGCTCTCGCATGTCGCGAGGATCAAGACGCCGAGGCCGGCGGATGCCGCGGAAAGCCCCGGCATCCGGTCGGGTGGCACCGAAGGCGGGTCAGTGGTTGAGGATCTTCGACAGGAAGTCCTGCGCACGGTCGCTTTCGGGATTGTCGAAGAAGTCGGCCGTCGGCCGGTCCTCGATGATCCTGCCTGCATCCATGAAGACCACCCGGTCGGCGACCTTGCGGGCAAATCCCATTTCGTGCGTGACAACCATCATCGTCATGCCTTCGCCCGCCAGCTCCACCATGACGTCCAGCACCTCCTTGATCATCTCGGGGTCGAGCGCCGAAGTCGGTTCGTCGAACAGCATGGCGATCGGATCCATCGCGAGCGACCGCGCGATGGCGATGCGCTGCTGCTGGCCACCGGAGAGCTGCCCGGGATACTTGCGGGCATGGGCGGCCATGCCGACCCGGTCGAGCAGCGCCTCGGCGCGCGAGACGGCCTCGTCGCGGCTGCGCTTGAGCACCTTTTCCTGGGCCAGGCAGAGGTTTTCCAGAACGCTCATGTGCGGATAGAGCTCGAAATGCTGGAACACCATGCCGATCCGCGACCGCAGGGCCGTCAGCTTGGCGCGCTTCGCCGTCACCTCGCTGGTGTCGACGACGATCCGGCCCTTCTGTACGGGCTCCAGACCGTTGACGCATTTGATCAGCGTCGACTTGCCCGAGCCCGAGGGGCCGCAGACGACCACCACTTCGCCCTTGGAAACCTGAGTGGTGCAGTCGTCCAGCACCTGAAAGTCACCGTACCACTTCGACAGGTTGGAAAGTTCGATCATGCTACCTTACCGGACTTGAGGTGTTTCACCAGCATCGAGCCGGAGAAGCAGATTGCGAAATAGACGAGGGCGGCGAAGAGATACATTTCGACCAGCCGACCCTCGGTGCGGGCGACGATGGAAGAGGCCGTCATGAAGTCGCGCAGGCTGACCACGAACACGAGCGAGGTATCCTGAAACAGGATGATCCCTTGGGTGACGAGGATCGGCACCATGTTGCGGAAGGCCTGCGGCAGCACGACATGGCGCTGGATCTGCCAATAGGAGAGGCCGGAGGCCTGACCGGCATGGGTCTGGCCGCGCTTCACGCTCTGGATCCCCGCGCGCATGATCTCGGAGTAATAGGCCGCTTCGAAGAGGACGAAGGCGATCAGCGCCGAGTAGAAGCCGCCGATCGGCCGACCCAGCACCAGCGGCACGAGGAAATAGAACCAGAAGATCACCAGGATCAGCGGCACCGAGCGGATCAGGTTCACATAGGTGGCGGCGAGCAGCGACAGGGGCAGAAACCCCGACAGCCGCGCCAGGGCCAGAAGCGTTCCGAGGACAATGCCGCCGACGACGGCCAGCAGCGTCAACAGAAGGCTGAGCTGCAGCCCCTGCCACAGGAAAGGCAGCGACGCCACGATGACATCGAAATCAAGATCGGACATGGGTCAGCCCTCCCTTCCGGCGAAGCCCGGAATGCGGGTGCGGCTTTCGATCAGCTGCATCAGGAGCGTGGCGATCAGCGCGATGCAGACATAGATGACCGTCGCGGCGGTGAAGGCCTCGAAGCCCTGGAAGGTGAATTCGGAGATCTGCTGGCTTTGCGCGGTAAGCTCGAGCAGGCCGATGGTCAGCGCCAGCGACGAGTTCTTGAAGACCGTGAGGAACTCCGAGGTGAGCGGGGGCACGATCGTGCGGCAGGAAATTGGCAAGAGCACGTAGCGATAGGTCTGCGCGAGGCTCAGCCCATGCGCCGTGGCGGCCGACGACAGGCCCTGCGGCACGGTCTCGATGCCGGCGCGTAGCTGTTCGGCAATGCGCGAGGCGGTATAGAGGCCCAGCGCCACCACGGCGGTGACGAATTCGGGGTTGGGCATGTCGCGCTTCATCCAGCGCCCCATCTCCTCGGGGACCAGTTCGGGCACCGCGAAGTACCAGATGAACATCTGGACCAGCAGCGGCACGTTCCGGAAGATCTCCACATAGGTGGCGCAGATGCCGCGGATCGCGCGGTTGGGCACGGTCTTTCCCACCCCGACCAAGGCCCCGACCACCAAGGCCAGGCACCACGCGCAAAGTGCTACGGCGACGGTCCACCCCAAGCCGCTGATCAGCCAGTCGAGATAGGGCTCTTCGAAGAGCACGCCCCAATTCCAATTGTAATCCATTTGCCCCTTTTCCATATCCGCATCGCGGTCATCCGGCCCCGGCCGGTGTCCCGGCCGGGGCGCGTCGTGGCTTAATCGGGCAGAGCGCCAAGCTCGTAAGCCGCTTGCAGGAGCGGATCGGCCGGGACATTCATCGGCCCGAACCATTTCTCGTAGATCTCGTCGATCTCGCCGGACCGGAACAGCTTGGCCAGCGCCGTCTTGCCGACCAGCTCGAAGGCGCTGTCGTCGCGGCGCACCATGAGGGCGTAGGGGTCGAAGGACAGGAACTCGCCCACGACGGCCAGCTCATCGGGCGACTTGGACTTGGAGATCAGGCCGTGCAGCAGGATGTGATCGGAGGCATAGGCGTCCACCCGGTCGGTTTCCAGCGCGAGAAGCCCCTCGGCGTGATCGCGCACCGGCAGGATCTTGACGTCCATGCCGGCCTCTTCCACCGCGTTGACGATGACGCGCTCGTTCGTCGTCCCCTGCGCCAGGGCGATGGCCTTGCCTTCCAGATCGGCCAGCGACGTGATGCCGCTGTCCTTGCGCGCGAGGATCTTCGTGCCGGTGACGAAGGTCGTCGGCAGGTATTCGACCTGCTGCTGGCGCGTCAGGTTGTTGGTGGTGGAGCCGCATTCCAGATCGATCGTGCCATTGGCCATCAGGGCGATCCGGGTCTTGGGGTTGACCGGCACGTATTTGATCGAAATCTCCTTACCGAGCTCCTCGGAGACCTGTTCGACGATCTTGTGGCACAGGTCGAGGGAGTAGCCGATCGGCTTCTGGTTCTCGTCGAGATAGGCGAAGGGCACCGAGCTTTCGCGGTGGCCGATCACGATCTCGCCGCTTTCGGCGATCTTGGCGAGGGTGCCCGCCTGGTCCTGTGCCATGACGCTTGTCGCAGGCAAAGCCAGAGCCACGGTCGCGGCGAGGGCGATGTTGGTCAGTTTCATCTGTCGTATCCCTGTTGTTGTGGAAGTTTCATTCGGAGTATCCGGGCAGATCGAAGCTGTCGGGATAGCCGAAGAGCGCGGCGCTCCCGCCGGTATGGAGAAAGACGACGTTCTCCATGCCGTCGAACTGCCCCTTGCGGATCTGGTCGATCAGCCCGTCGAGCCCCTTGCCAGAATGAACCGGGTCGGCGAGCAGCCCCTCGGTGCTGGCAAGCAACCTGACGGCCGCCTTCATGCCCTCGGTGGGCAGGCCGTCGCCCGAGGCCACAGGGTCGCAATCGGCCCGCACCTGCGCGCGATCGATCCGCGGCCCGAGGCCTAGGCGCTCGGCGGTGCGCTGCGCGAGGTCGAAGACCACCTGCTCCTGCCGGTCGCGGGGGGCTTGCGTGCCGACGCTCAGCAGCTGGATGTCGCTTCCGATCGCGGCCAGACCGACGACCAGACCCGCTTGGGTGCCCGCGTTGCCCCCGACGAGGACCAGCGCGTCGATCTTCAGGCCCATGCCATCGGCCTGCTCGGTCAACTCACGCGCGCAGTTGACGTATCCCAGCGCGCCGATCTCGTTCGAGCAACCACCGGGAATGACATAAGGAAGGGCGCCCGCCTGCCGCAGGCTTTCGGCCAGGATCTCCATTTCGGCGTCCATGTCCGCCCCGCCCGGCCGTTTCGCCACATGCGCACCATGCAAAAGATCGAGCAACACGTTGCCGTTGCGCAGGTGGTTCGGATCGGCCGAGCCCGTGCGATCCTCGAGCAGGAGATGACAGGCCATCCCCAGCTTGGCCGCGGCCGCGGCCGTCTGGCAGGCGTGGTTCGACTGGATTGGGCCTTGGGTGATGACCGTATCGGCGCCCCGCGCCTTGGCCTCGGCCATCAGGTATTCCAGCTTGCGTGTCTCGTTGCCGCCAGATGACAGCCCGGTGCAATCGTCGCGCTTCACCCAAAGCCGCGGCCCGCCCAGTTCGGCACTGAGCCGATCCATCGGCTCCAACGGGGTCGGCAGGTGGCCGAGGCGAAGGCGTGGAAAAGCGCCGAGCGCGATCGCCAGCTCCTTGCACAGCGTCAACCGGTGCTGCGCGTCCATCTCGGACCGTTCCAGACTGTCGTTATCGGCTGAGGGCATCGGCACTTCCATTCGGGCGTTACCCCAACAGACCCCTATGCAAGCTCAGAAATATAATGCTTTTTGCTACGCCTTCTCATACTGATCGTATGGGCAACGGGAGATGACGATGGATTTGCGATGGCTCGAGGACGTGCTCATCCTGCTGGAAGAGCGGAATCTCACCCGAGCGGCCCATCGGCGCAACATCACGCAGCCGGCCTTCTCGCGCCGCATCCGCAGCTTCGAGGACTGGATCGGGGCGCCGGTCCTGAACCGCGAGGTCAACCGCGTCTCGCTCGATCCGGCCCTGAGCGAGCACGAGCAGGAGATCCGGGCGCTCACGACCCGGATACGCGAGCTGCGCGGCAACATCGCCAACCATCGCCCGTCGAACGTCACGGTGACGCTCACCTCGCATCACGCGCCGATCCATTCCAAGTTTCCCGACCTGGCCATCGAAGCGCGCCGCCATTTTCCCGAGGTGCGATTCCGCCTTCGGGCGGGAAACCAACGCGATTGCATCACGTTCTTCCTGCGCGGCGACGCCAGCATCTTCCTCAACTACGAGGCCCGCAGCGAGCAGTCGCCGATGTTCGGCGCTTCGGTGAAGCGCGCGGTTTGCGGACATGATCGGCTGGTGCCGGTGATCGGCGGCCGGCTGCGCTATCGTCTCAATCCCGATCAGCGTCCGCCAGAGGACTTTCCTTGCGTGACCTACCCTGAGGACTGCCATTTCGGCGAGATCCTCGCCCGCGCCGAGCGGCCGTTCGGCACGAGGCAGATGTCGCGCAATTCCTTGTGCGAGACCGCGCTTTCCAGCGGCATAAAGGAACTCGTGATGAAGGGGCTCGGCCTTGGCTGGCTACCGCTGAGCATGTGCTACCGCGAACTGGAAAGCGGCGAAATCGTCTCGGTCGCGCACCACTTCGGGCATGAGGACATCAAGGTGGTGCTCTACGCGAACACCGAGAACAAGACGGCCGTCGAACTCGTGGATCACTGGCAGACCGCCTTCAGCCTGCAAGCTGTCGATTAAGCGATAAAGCCATAGCTTAGCGACAGAAAGTTCACCCTTCGATCGTTCAGGCTTGGTGCGGCTAAGGTTGGCGAAAGCGACATCATTGCCATAAACGTTGCAGCATCGATCAAAAGCTATTGGCGACCCACCCGCCTAGTCTCAGGCGCCAAGGGGACCATGCTGGTTTCGGCCTCGGAGCCGCGCTTCGCCGAGGGGGCTCTTCTTGCGTTGAAGCCTGTCCGCGCGAGCGGAGGGGTCTACCGCATCACGCACCGATCCGGGTCACAGCCCCGGTCCTGCAGGTGCGAGAGGGCCGGCTACATCGGCGTCTGGCCGCATGCGTCCAGCGAACCAGTACTGAATGTGGCCTTGGGACCAAGATGTACGCTTGATCCGCCCGAAAGAGGCACGAAAAATCCTTCTAACCTCAAGCGTTCGCCGCCACCGACGACTTGCCACGAACCGGTTCGGCCTCATCCACGACCGGGCTGGCGCAGATGCCAATACCTTCGATCTCGATTTCGACTGTCTCGCCCGAGCGCAACCAGCGCGGCGGCGTCTTGGCATGACCCACGCCCGGCGGTGTGCCCATGGCAATATGATCGCCCGGCTGCAATGTAGTATATTCAGAGATGATCGCAATCGCCCGGGCGACTGGCCAGATCATGTTGGCGGTGTTTGATCGTTGCAATATCTCGGATCCGACACGGCTTTCGATCGAAAGCCCTGACGCGCCCTCGGGCAACTCGTCGGGAGTGACAACGAAAGGACCGATGGCGCCGGTGTCGTCAAAGTTCTTGCCCGGTGTCCACTGGTGCGTCTTGCGCTGGTAGTCCCGGATCGAACCGTCGTTGAAGACCGTGTAGCCGAACACATGCGAAAGCCCTTTCTCTTCGGCGATATGCCGACCGCCCCGCCCGATGATCACCATCAGCTCGGCCTCGTAGTCGAGCTTCTCCGAACACCGCGGGAGCACCATCGGCGCGCCCGCAGCCATGATCGACTTTGGTCCCCGCATGAAGAGCGCCGGGTAGTCGGGAATATCGTAACCGCCCTCCTTGATGTGTTCGATATAGTTCAGCCCCATGCATATGATGCTAGGGGGACGGCGAACCGGCAGGCCTGGCGTCACATGCGACACCGGGACGCCGGGGCCGAGATCCACCGCCCCGGCAATCCGCTGCAGCAATCTGGGGTTGCCGATCAGCCCAGCCAGATCCTCACCCACCTCGTCAAAACGCTGGCTGAGGTTATATGCGCGCGCGTCGCGAACCAAATGAACTGCAGGGCCGTCTTCGGTGACACCTACCAGAAAACGCATGGTCAACTCCCTAATTACCAATGATATTCAGCAACCGCTATCGCGAAATGCCTTGCTGTCTGACGTGGAAGAGATCGCCGCTTTACGAGATCAAGTGGTTGGACGTCCTTATGCCTGCGCTTCGCCCGATGCTCCTCTGCGAAAGGGAGCGAGCAAGGCCGCGCAGATGCGCCGCGCTGACATGGAGACGCGACCTCCTTGCCGCATGCTCATGTGAAACCGGGCTGCGATGGATGGCCCCTGGCGAGCGCGCACTTCGAAAACCATGCTCAAGGCAGCAGGCCCGCCACCCGCGCCCTCAGCGTCACAAGCGCATGCACCGTGTCGATGGTCGGCGTGGGTTGCCCGACGATCCGCCCCAATTCGCGCACCGACCCGACCAATGCTTCGATTTCCATAGGCCGTTCGGCGTCGATATCCTGCAGCATTGAGGTCCGATGCGCACCGACGGCCGCCCCGCCCGCAATCCGCCGATCCACGTCGATCGGAAAGCTCACGCCCAGTGCTTCGGCGATCGTCTGCGCCTCCAGCATCATTCGACGCGCCACCTCCCGCGTCCCCTCGTCGGTGCAGAGCACATCCAGCGTGGCATGGGTCAGCGCCGAGATCGGGTTGAACGATAGGTTGCCCCACAGCTTGATCCAGATTTCGTCGCGAAGCTTTGGTCGCACCGGCGCCTTCAGCCCTGCCTCCTGCAGCACGCGCGAAAGACGCAGCGCGCGCTCCGATTTCGACCCGTCGGGTTCCCCAAGCGAGAACCGGTTGCCTTCGATATGGCGCACTGTCCCTGGTGCGCTGACTTCGGCCGCCGGGTAGACGACGCACCCCAGCACCCGGTCGGGCCCCAGCCCCGACCACTGCACGCCGCCAGGGTCGACCGTCTTGAGACGGGTGCCTTCGAGGGGGCCGCCGAACTTGTGAAAATACCACCACGGCAAACCGTTCACGCCGCTCACGATCGTCGTGTCCTTGCCGATCAGGGGTCGCATCGCGCCGACCACTGCGGGCACGGAATGCGCCTTGAGCGTGACGATGACGTAGTCCTGTATCCCCAACTCAGCGGGATCGGCGCTGGCCTTTACCGGCACGGTGATCGGCTCCGCCGCCTCCTCGATCAGCGTCAGCCCGCGGCTCTGGATCGCTTCCAGGTGCGGGCCGCGGGCGACGAGGCTGACGTCGGCCCCCGCCTGAGCGAGTTTCGCGCCCATGTAGCCACCGATCGCACCGGCCCCAAAAATGCAAATCTTCATGTATCCCCCGCCCCGACCGCGGTCAGGCCCCCAGTCCCAGCTTTTCTGCCAAGCCGATCCGCTGCATCTTGCCGGTGGCACCCTTGGGGATCTCGCCCAAGATGACGATCCGGCGAGGAACCTTGAACTCGGCCATTTGGGCAGCCGCGAAGCTACGGATGTCCTGTTCGGAGGCTGACTGGCCCTCTCTCAGGACCACCGCTGCCGCGACCTCTTCGCCCAGTTTCTGGTGCGGCATGCCAAAGGTCACGACCTGCAAAATCGCGGGGTGGTCCATCAGCACGCCGTCCACTTCGAGCGGGCTGATCTTCTCGCCGCCGCGATTGATGATCTCCTTGAGCCGTCCGGTCAGCCGCAGGTAGCCCTCGGGATCGAGCGCTCCCTGGTCACCGGTGCGGAACCAACGTCGTCCCTCGGCCTCGAAAAAGCTGGTGCGGTTGGCCTCGGGGTTGTTCTCGTAGCCCGAGGTCACATTGTCACCCGAGATCACCACCTCCCCGGTTCCCTCGACCAGACGATCCTCGGCCTCATCGGCGATCCGAAGCAGCGGACCTGCGGCGATACCGACCGAGCCGGGCTTCTGGGCGCGAGGCGGCAGCGGGTTGCAGGCCATCTGGTGCGTCGCCTCGGTCATCCCGTAGGCCTCGATCACCGGCGCTGCAAAAGTCTCTGACAGTGCCTGCATGACCTGGGCCGGGAGCGAGGCCGAAGAGGAGCGGACGAAGCGCAGCGGCGTTGCGGCGATGACGTCGGCGTTGCGCGACGCCCGCGACAAGATTGCCTGGTGCATCGTCGGCACGGCGCTGTACCAGGTCGGTCGCGCCATCTCTATCCACCCGAAGAATCGCAGCGCGTCGAAGCCCGGCGCGCACCAGATCGACGCCCCCGCCGAGAGCGAGGCCGTCACCGCAGCGATCAGCCCATGGATGTGAAAGAGCGGCATGACATTGAGGGCCCGATCCGACGAGGTGAGCGCCAGAGAGGCCGCGACATTGCGTGCCGAGGCATGAATATTGGCCTGCGACAGGGGCACGATCTTGGGCCGTGAGGTCGTCCCCGAAGTGTGCAGTATGAGCGCGGTGTCGCCGGGCTCTGGGGCCGCGGTTTCGGGCCGAGCGTCGGGATCGTCCGCGCCGGTGATTTCGAACTGTCCCGCCGGTGCGGCTGGGTCGGCATGCAGACGCAGGACCCGGATGCCACAGGCCTTCGCCGCTGCGACCGCCGGCCCCTCCTCGTGTGCCGCAACGACCAGCGCCTTGGCACGCAGATCTCGAAGGTAGAAAGAGAACTCGTCCTGCTGGTAGGCCGGGTTCAGCGGCGCCGTGGTAGCGGCCTGCGCGATTGTCATGAAGGCCGCCGCCATCTCCGGCCCGTTGGGCAGAACGATCGCCACCCGGTCCTGCCTCCCGATGCCCAGGGCATGCAGCTGCCTGGCCACCAGCGACGATAGCCCTCGCAGCTCTCCGTAGGACATCCACTCCCGATCTGGAGCGCCGATTGCCGGCGCCGAAGCCTCGTGGTCCTGCAAAAGTGCGGCAAGCGTCAAAGTCATGTCGATGTCCTTTAAAAACACGGAGAGCGGCGGCGAAGATCAGCGGGAAGCGGCGTAGTAGGCGACCTTGCGCTCGAGAAACGCGAGAAACTCAGAGAGCGTGAACGCCAGCGCGAAAAGCACGATCAACACGGCCCAGAACTCTGCCATGAGGAAGTTGCTCGAATAGAGTTCGAACAAGGCGCCGAACCCCACGATCGAGATCAGCAGCTGGCCGATGATTACCCCTTTCACGGCGCGGATCACGCCAATCCGCACCCCGCCGAGGATTTCGGGCAGCGCCGCCCAGAAGTAGATCTTGAAAAAGGCGTCCAGGGGCGAGGCGCCGAAGCTGCGTGACATCTCCACCAGCGAGCGGTTGATGTTACGCACCCCCGCCCGCGCGTTGAGGATGATGATCCAAACCGCGAAGAGCGCCGTGGTGATGATGATCGTCTTGGTCCCGAAGCCAAACAGAACCATCAGCACCGGCACCAGCGCCGTGAGCGGCGCGCTGAGGAAGATGTTCACCCAAGGCAGCAGCAGCTCGTCGAGCAGTCGGCTCTTGCCCATCAGGATGCCGACCGGGATGCCGATCACGATTGCCGAGATTACGCCCACCCAAAAGGCATAGGCGGTGGTGGATAGCGCCCTGAGAAAGGCCGGGGTTTGGACGAGACCGAAGAGAGTGACGAACACTTCCGACAACGGCGGCACGAAAAAGGTCAGGTCGAGTTGCCCGACGATTTCCCACAACAGCCCCCAGACCAGCAAGGACGACATCATCGGCAGCTTGTATCCATGAATGGTCATCGGGCTCACTCCACGTAGCTGCGCAGCGACGCCCAGATCTCATCGACGATGTCGAGATATTCGGGGTCGCGGCGGATGCTGCCCAGCCCTTGGGCTCGCGAGATCGAGGGCCGGATGATTTCGTGGACACGGCTCGGACGCGGAAGCAGGATCGCGATCTGGTCCGAGACATAGACCGCTTCTTCGATAGAATGGGTGACGAAGATGAAGGTCTTGTTCTCGTTCTGCACCAGCGCGATCAAGTCCTCCTGGAACTTGCGTCGGGTCTGTTCGTCGACCGCCGAGAAGGGCTCATCCAAAAGCAGCACTTGCGCGTCGACCGACAACGCCCGCGCCAGCCCGACCCTTTGCCGCATGCCGCCAGACAACTCGTGCGGATAGCTCTTCTCGAATCCCGCAAGGCCGACCTCGCGGATATACTTCTCGGCCTTGGCCTCGCGCTCCGAGCGGGCGACGCCGCGCAGTTCGAGCCCGAAGGCCACGTTGCGGATCACGCTGGCCCAAGGCAGCAGTGCAAAATCCTGAAACACGAAGGCTCGGTCTGGCCCGGGCCCGACTACCGACTTGCCGCCGACTTCGATCGTGCCCGAGCTGGCCGGAAGAAGCCCCGCGATGATCTTCAACAGCGTCGTCTTCCCACAGCCCGAGGGCCCGAGGAGGGATGTCAGCTGCCCGCGCGGGAACTCGAGGGAGAGATCGCGCAGCGCCTCGACCTGGCCGTAGGACTTGGAGACGTTGCGGACGGAGACGGCACTGTCGGTGACCGGCATGGCGGCGGTTTCGATCTTCAAATCAATCTGAGACATAACCACGATCATTCCCTTCAAAGAGGTAGCTTTCGAGCTTTTCCAGTAGGTTGAGAAACAGTACCGCCAGAAGGATGATCGAGAAGATCGCGGCGTACATGCTTTCGTAATCCGCAATTGACCGGCTGTAGGTAATGATGTCGCCGACGCCGGTCGGCGTGATCTTCAGCTCTGACAGGATCGCCCCGATGAAGCCCGCCGACACGCCCAGTCGCAGGCCGGAGAAGATAATCGGAGATGCCGCCGGAATGATGACCTTGAGCAGGATATCACGGTCTTTCGCGAGAAAAGAGGTGGCCATCTGCGTGAGTGAGGCTGGCGTGTTGCGCACCGCGCCGCTGGTGTTGAGCACGATCACGGGCATTGCCATGATGCATACGACGAAGACCTTAGAGGTCAGCCCGATGCCATAGATCATCACCAGGATCGGGATCAGCGCCGCCAGTGGCGCGGCCTGCATCACGACAAAGATCGGTGAGAATAGCCACTCCGACTTGAGATTTAGGCCGATCCACAGCCCCATGCCGATGCCCACGATCGCCGAGATGACGATGCCGATCAAAAGTGGTTTCAACGTTTCGGCATATGCCACGAAAATCGTGCCGTCGAACGTCATGCGCACCAGCGCGGCCATGGATTCCAAGAAAGTCGGAAAGGCATAGCTTACCGGGATCCGCCCAGCGATCTCCCAGGTGCCGAAGACTAGTACGGCGGACAGCAGTTTCAGCAATAGCGAACGATGGCTTTGGTATCGGTCCATGCGGCGATCCTCACAAGGATGTCTCGAAGGCCGTCCAGCCGCGTCCGCGGCCGGACGGGGCGATCAATCGCAGGGCTATTCGACAGCCTTGTCGAGCGGTGCGAAGTACCAATAATCCTCGAGTTTCATGGTAGCCGGATCGCCCTCGATCTGTCCCGCGGCGGCGTACCATTCCAGATCGGCCTGCGCGGCGACCCGGCCGCCGCCCTTGGGATCGTAAAGCCCACCCTCGACCGCTTCGGTGTAGAACTTGTCCAGCCCCGCCAGCACTTCGGCCGGCAGCTCGCCGATCGGACCGTCCGGATCGGTCTCGCGGCTGATGATCGTCGGATCCTCGGCCATGTCGCGCCAGACGCTGGCCAATGCGGAAACGAAGATATCGACCGCCTCTTCGTTGTTCTGCATCCACTCCAGGTTGGCGAACAGCGCCTCGTCGCTGGCGTTGACCTCGAACATCGGCAACGCGGTGAACTTGTCGCCCGCCTCTTCAATGATCTTGTTCTTGTTGGCCAGGTCGAGGATCGTCGCCTGCGCCTGCCCTGCCAGCATGGCGACGACCCGGTTCGAGGAGCCCGGGACATAAGAGCGCTTGCCAAGGGTTATGCCTTCGCGATCCTCGATGACATTGGCGATCGAGTCCGTGCCACCACCGCGCGAATGCAGCAGGATCGGCTGGCCATCCAGATCGGCGAGGGTCTGATACTCCTTTGTCGCGACAGGAAAGAAGACCAGCTTGGAAAGCTGGAAGATGATCCGCAACGGCGCCCGCGAGCGCTGCATTGCCGAGTAAGGCGTGCCGAACCCGACATCCATCTGCCCCGACAGCACGGCTTGGATTGCAAGCTCCTCGTCGGAGAAGGCGGTCCACTCGTAGTCGAGCCCGTTCGCGCGTGCACGGTCCAGTGCGACGAAGAAGGCCGCCATTTCGTCCGACGGGGTCTCCGCCAACGCAATACGGATCGTTTCGGCCTGCGCGGCCGAGGCTGCGAGTGCTCCTGCGAAAACGGCGCCTACCAGTTTCCTGGTGATCTTAGTCATTGAAGTCCCTCCCTGAAAAAAACAGTTCCGCAATCCGCTGATCCGACGCCTTGGGGCGTTCTCATTCTGCCGACCCTCTCCGACCTGCCCTCTCAGCCCACCTCGAAGAGCCTTGCCGAGACAGAACGCAAATGCGTGCGCATCGCCTCGTAGGCAGCCTGGGGGTCATGATCCCGGATCGCAGCGACCAGTACCTCGTGCTCGGCAAAGCTGACGTGCTCGCGCGACGGCCGCGCCGTCCGGCGGGTCACGTTGCCCACAGCCACGGCACGTCGCACCTGGTTGAGCTGATCGAAAAGATACAACAGCAGCGGATTGTCGGCGGCCTCCGCCACGGCGCGGTGCAGAAGGTCGTCCTGCTTCTCATATGCGCGCCAGGTTTCGGCGGAATAAGCCGCCTGCTGGGCCATTTCCATCTGAGCAATATCGTCAGCCGAAGCATTGATCGCTGCTTCCCGCGCTATTGCGGGTTCGATCGCCACCCGCGCCCGCATCATCCGGAAAGGGGTTAGCTTGCGCCCGAGATCGACCAGCGCGTCGGGAGGCTCAACCTCGGTATCCTGCGATACGAAGGTACCACGCCCCACATGGCGCCAGATCACCCCCTCGCGCTCGAGTACGTCGAGCGCCTTGCGCAGCGTCGAGCGCGACAATCCGAGATCATCCGTCAGCTTGCGTTCTGGCGGCAGCTTGGCACCGGGGCCGTATCCGCCTCGCGCCACATACTCGCGCAACTGAACAGTAGGATCGCTGGGCTGGTCACTATTCGCCACGGCAATGTCACTCCGAATTGGTTGACCAATATCTACCATTGATCCCGATTCTGGTCAAGTTTTATCGCAATCAATGTGCAATTGGTTAATTTATAGGCCTCTCATCGTGATTGATTTCTATTGATCGCGGTCATTGCGCCAGCTAGGGTTATCTCGAATCCCAGCTCAGCGAGGCTAGACATGACCGACTTCGTTATCCCGACCCCGCCTGTCCCGGCCATCCCCACGTCTGAGGGGGGACAGTTTCCGGTCCGCCGCGTCTATTGCATTGGCCGAAACTTCGCTGCTCATGCGGTCGAGATGGGTCATGATCCTGACCGCGAACCGCCTTTCTTTTTCCAGAAGAACCCCAACAACCTCGATGCTTCGGGCGAGTTTCCCTACCCGCCGCACAGCAACGACGTGCATCACGAGGTCGAGCTTCTGGTGGCCCTTAAATCCGGCGGTGAAAACATCGCCGTCGAAAGTGCGCTTGATCACGTCTGGGGCTACGGAGTGTCTCTCGACATGACCCGGCGCGACCTGCAGGGCAACGCAAAGAAGATGGGCCGCCCTTGGGAGATCGGCAAAGCATTCGAGCGCTCCGGCCCTGTCGCTCCCCTAATCCCGGTGGAGCAGACCGGCCACCCCGACCAAGGCCGCATCGAACTGAAGGTCAACGACAAATTGGTGCAGGAAGGCGATCTGAACCAGATGATCTGGAAGGTGCCAGAGATGATCTCCTACCTTTCAGAATACTTCGACCTCGCTGCAGGGGATGTGATCATGGCAGGCACGCCCTCTGGCGTCGGCGCCATTTCGCGTGGCGACACCATGCAGGCAAGTATTGAAGGACTTGGAACCCTGTCCGTACAGGTGGTCTGAGCAGCCCCACGTTTCGCCCGACCCTATGCAACCTTACCTCAGCCGGCCACAGATCGTGGCCGGCTTTGCCTTGCTATCGCATGGCTCTGAGGCGGCAACCGCCATCGCTATGCGACGCATTCGAGCGCGGCGGGTTCGTTATGGACATGAGCACTCAGGAGAAGGAACCGCTGTATTCCAGGGCCCCTGAACATGACTGGGGCGCTTCACACGGAGCTGTCACACCATGGTACTGGATGACGGGGATCTCGGACGGCCTGCTCTCGATAGAGGGCGGCATGATGGCAATAAACCATGTCTTCCGAAGAGGCGTCGTCTATACGTAGCGCCGTCGACTACCTCGCACGCTGGTCAGGCGTGGAGCGCCTGCCGTAATGTAGTTGAGCTTACAAACCTGTGGATTACCGGCCGCCAGGCGCCTTGCCGCCATTGCGACAGCGCAGAGCGAAGCTGTATTTTGGGCCATGGAACACGAAAACCTTGGGGGTGTCCGCAAATCGAGTTGGTAGACTTCGTTCTGTGAAGAAAGAGCCTATATTCATCCGCTTTTCTGCGGAGGATGCCCTTGCTTCACCACGACTTTCGCCGTCTCCTGGCCGCCGTCGATGGGCTGAACCCAGCTCAAATCGAAGACCCACAATCCAAGATTCGCGTTCTCCGGCGAAGGTCGGAGGCGATCTCATAGATCGAGGCCCGGACGAACCGAGAATGCAGCTGCCCACACTGCGGCGACGGCAGGCGACAGAAATGGGGATGCACGCGCATCCAAGTCCAGCGCTACCGATGCGGCGGCTGCTAGAAGACCTACTCCGGCCGAACAGGCTCCGCCATCGGTCGCATACACAGACCTGACCTGTTCATGGCCGCGCGTCGAGACATGCTCGGGGATGCGGCTCCGCAGTCGGTGCGCAAGCTCGCAGACCGCCTTGGTCTCAACAAATACACTATCTGGCGTTGGCGACTGCTCATGTTTTCGATCATTGGAAGCAGCTCTAACGCGAGCTTCACTGGAATCGTCGAGGCTGACGAGACCTATCAACAGGAGTCGCGGAAAGGATCTCGGGAATGGGTCCGCTACTTCGCTGACCCCAAGACCGTCGTGAAACCTCCGAGGCATAGATGGGAGGACTATACGACCAAGGGCTTGAAGAAGATGCGGGGCCTGTCCAGATGGCAGCTTCCTATCCTGACGGTCGCCGACCGCAGCGGGACGCGCCACTTTCAACGCCTGCCTAATCACGGTGGCAAAACCTTGGTGCGAGCGATGCTGCCTCTGGTCTCTGCCGATATCGTGCTGTGCTCCGATGGCACCAAGCGATACAGGAAACTCGCTGCACGAGGTGCGATCGAACACGTCGTCGTTGGCAGTAAGGCGGGCACACGGGTGACAGCAGGTTGCTACCACATCCAGACTGTGAACTCGCTCCACGCTCGCTACAACAAGTTCATCAGGCCGTTCTGCGGGCCGGCCACCAAGTATCTTGGCGGGTACATACGCTGGCTGGAAGCGAGGCTGGCAGGGATGCGACCTGCGGACATCATGAAAGCCTCATGATGCGCCGCTATGATAGGCAGATGTCCGCTCCGAGCCTATATTGACGTATAAGGTTTCGTACGCAAATGTCCGCAAACTGTTCGGTTCAAGGTATTTTGCAATTTGCATAGGAGATATGTCATGCGGTTTTCCGAGAGCTATTTGGGGCAACTGCGATCTCTGGTCGGAAGCAGGTGCCTCCTGGCAATCGGTGCGCGCGTGTTGATCGAAGATTCTGCGGGTAGGTTTCTTTTAATTAAGCGAACAGACAGTGGCCTATGGGGCCTGCCAGGCGGGTCGATGGAATTGGGTGAATCTCTGATGGACGTGGTCTTTCGAGAGGCCATGGAAGAGGCAAACGCAACTATAGAAAAAGTCACCGCATTCGGCTTGTCTTCAGACCCAAACGTAGAGCAGCACACTTATCCGAATGGGGATCAGCTGCAAAATATCTCCCTGCTCGCGCATGGCTATATATCAAATTCTGACTATGCCGCCGATGGCGGCGAAGCATCTGAAATCAAGTTTTTTAGCTATGAAGATATTGATAGAGATAGCTTCGTGGCGACCGAATACCCTACGTTCTCACACTGGCAGGCGTTTAGGGACACGGGAGCGTTTCAGATTGTTTGACCGTTTGCGGCAAATACAAACTGGTGTCAGTGACATGAGAGATCCTATTTCTGCGGTGGCATAGCGATAGCTGGTCTGGAAATGGAGGAGATTGTCGCCGGGTATTTTGCGTTGTTTGCGCAGATAAGCGATCCAGATGGCAATACGGTGATTCTGGCAAAGCCGAAGTAGTAGCTGTGACCTCAAGCTTTGCCCGGACAGCCGACCAACACGGTTTGCGGACACCCCCAAAACCTTTCCCCCGAAGAGGCCCGGCGTCTGCTGGAGCACAGCCTGCGCGACGCGCAGGCTCAGATTGCAAAGCATGAGCTCCTCGCCCTCGCAGATGGCACGCCGAACGCAGTCGAGGCGGGACAACGCGCCGATCTCGTGTCAGGACATGCGCATTGGCTGATGACGACGCATGGCCAGTTGGCACGCCTCGGCGAACAGGAATGGAAGTCGCTGGCGCAGGAGGGACTGAGCGAGAAGGCATGCAACTCTGTCGTCGCCCATATGGACGTTCTGCGGGACGCGTACTTTTCTCAATCATGGGCGGGCTTGATCGGTCGGAAGACCTCCGAGGCCATTGGCCGACGGAACCTGTCAGCCCTCGACCTGATCACTGCCCGCCAGATCATTCTAAAGGGGCGCGCTGCGGCTTATCTCGAAAGCGCAGCCGCGAACGCTTCCGACGACATCGACCCGGCGATCACTCTCGCTGCAGAATTCAGAAGGGAAGCAATGACCAGAGCCTATGCCCCTCCCAGCGCGGATCCTGCGATGGATCGCAGTGCCTGCCCCCCGTCAGCACCTCTGTGACATCTGAGTTGATTTTGTAACGGAGGGTTTCTGGCTCATCGCAACTATCAAGAAGGGGAGATAAGACAGAAACTCGAAACAGCCTAACAGACGCCGGAGTCGCTGGTGAGGGACATCCGTCGGCGCATGCGGAAGCACCATTCAGCCGATGAGAGGGTCCGCATCGTCCTTGATGCGCGCGATGTATGGACAGGGCACGGCGTCGCTTGGGGTCGAGCAGTTCGACCGGACTACCAGCATCGCCGATCTCTATCACCATTGCAGTATCAACGCCGCCTCGGTCGCCGAGACGGCTGAGTGCCGGGTGGCCGAACGCACTGTCTGGCACGGCGATGCCCAGTTAACCCGCTGCGAGGGCGAGGCAGTCCCGGTAGAGCCGCACCGCCTCGTCCTCGGCGATCTCCACGTCGGCAAATCGCAGGGCCGCGCCCTTGGCCACGGCCCGGCGCAAGGTGATCCCCTGTGCCAAGCCGATCGGAAGCACGTCGTCGCGCGCGGCCCGTGCGGCAGGCATCACCTGGCCCCAGACGGTATAGCCCCCCTCCCCGTCGAGCCGGTCGCCCCGCGCGAGGTCGCGCTTCGCGATGGCGGCGACGCTCGCGTGAAAGCCCGAAGCGGCGCCGGTGGCTTCGCCCCTGAGCGCGACCGAGAGCACCGAGGTCGCAAGCTCCAGACCGATCATATGAAAGGGCCGGTACATCGCGGCATAGCGCCCCGTCTCATCGGTCGGCAGGCCATATTGCCGAAAGCAGGCGGCGGCGTAGTCGCTTTGCGCCTCGATCACCACGTAGACGCCCCAGCGCAGGTCGCGAAACACGGGGCGGCCATCGCGCTCGAGGCTCGAAACCACCTCGACCATGCCCGTCCGCTCCAGCTGCCCCCCGATCTCGCGCGGCCGCAGCACGCGGGCGAGGTCATCCGCGCCGCAGGGCGGGAAGGCCAGCCCCTCTTCGGGCACCGAAAGCCCGGTGGCGTTGGCGATCGCCGCCGCCTCGATCGCGCTCTTGGTGCCGTCGAGAAACGAATTGAACATCTGCGGGTTCATCCCCGCCTTCTTCGCCTCCTCGGCCGTCAGACCGTAGTGTTCCCAGACCGCCTCGGGTGTCACCTCGTGATAACCCGGCAGATACTTCGTCCCCTTGCCCGCCGCGACAACCCGAAACCCGTTCGAGCGGGCCCAATCGACCATCTCGCAGACCAGCGCCGGCTGGTCGCCGAAGGCCATGGAATAGACCACGCCCGCCTCGGCGGCACGGCGCGCCAGCACGGGGCCAGCCAGCACATCGGCCTCGACGTTGACCATCACGACGTGGCGACCCGCGCCGATGGCAGCCAGCGCGTGGCGGATGCCCGCGCGTGGATGGCCGGTCGCCTCGATCACCACCTCGACCCCGTCCATCGCAGCAAGCGCAGCCCCGTCGGCGACAAAGCGCGTGGCTTCGATGCGGCCCTCGCTCCAACCCACTTCGCGGCAGGCGGCGCGGGCGCGATCGGGATCGAGATCGGCGATCGCCGCGACTTCGAGCCCTTCAACATGCGGCACCTGCGCCAAGAACATCGAGCCGAACTTGCCCGCGCCGATCAGACCGGCGGTCACGGGCCGCCCCTCCACCGCGCGCGCCGCGCAAAGCCTTGCCAGATTCATGGATGTCTCTCCTTCTCCCGGCGCGGAGTGAAGGCGAAAACCGCCGCCGGGTCCATGCGCTTTCATCGCCCAACTCGCTTCGAAACCCTGCCGCGGTCCTGCAATCATCGAGCGGTTGTGGAGATATGCGCCCCAGCTGGCTGACAGCACCCAGCCCGACAGCACGAGCCTTGAGTCTCAACAATTGGTTCGGCGCATTGAGAAGCTGCGGCGCGTTTGCAAAACACGCTGCCGATCCTGTCGCAAGCGGGGATCGCGGCTAGCGCCTCGTCAGCAATTCGGGAAGTCGACTAGGGTTGATACTTCGGTCGTGGGGGCCACCGCCGTAGTCTCGGGAAGCCCAGCCCCGTCTGCAGGCGGGTGGCCGTGCTTCCGCCTTGGCCGTGAATACCGCTTCGCGCCCGCAGCGCCCAAGGCCCTGGCCGCGCGATCGGCGCGCCCTTGTCACGGGGCGGCGCGATGTCGGTGTGATCCCTGGTCGCTTGGCCTTCTCCCTCGTTGTGGTGTGTTGCGACGTGGTCGCGCCGATGAAGTGCAGGCTGCAAGGCTCGACCAGCTCGTTCATCAGATCTGCGCCGCCGGCTTCCACGAAGTCGGACATCCGCCGTGGGTCGCCCTAAGCGCCAACGGGGTTGGCGATCGGGCCGCGGGCCGGGTCCTTGCCCGAGAAATACGAGCTGTCGGTGATGTGGCCATCAAGAATGCTGGCCGTGATCGCGTCCTGCGTCTCGTTGTGGGCAACGATGGCTTCGTTGGGAAGCATCGCGACCGCGATCCGGTCCTCGGGCATTTCGCTCACGCTCTCGACCCACTCTTTCTGAAGCGCGAAGTTGGGGTTGCCTGCGGGGTCGGACGACCGGAGGCAGAAGCTGTAGCCCTATGAGATGGCCACACCCGACAGGGGCAGCACTTTTGCGAGGGCGACGGTAAAGATCTTGGTTATAAAGTCTTGCTCGGAGTGTGTGCCTGCCCGGACCCGTCGGGTCCTCCCTGCAGGCGAGATGTAAGCTGTGTCAGCGCCTGTGCGACGATCTCGTCCGGCGCAGGCGCGACAGACACCGCTATGGCCCTCTCCTCGGGGGTGGGCGGCTCGAGTGCCTCGAACTGGCTGTCGAGCAGCGAGACCGGCATGTAATGCCCCTCGCGCTTGGCCATGCGGATGCGCAGCAGCGCGTAGTCGCCATCGAGATAGACGATGGGGAAATCGCCCAGGTGCCCACGCAGACGGTCGCGGTAAATGCGCTTGAGAGCGGAGCAGGCAAATATCGCGAAAGGTTCGGTCGAGGCCACCGCTTCGGCGACCCGGTCGAGCCAGCCCCAGCGCATGTCGTCCGTCAGCGGCTCTCCACGCGACATGGCGGCGACGTTTGCTTCGGGATGCAGATCGTCGGCATCGACATAAACGCCGCCCAGACGCTCTGCGAGGCCCTGCGCCACGGTGCTCTTGCCCGCGCCGCTCACGCCCATCACCAGAACCGGGGTCTGCTTGTCCACCGTGCCACCTCCTTTGCCGCAGCCACTCCTCGCCGCGACGATGACAGCGCTATCATTGGATGACAGCGCTGTCATCCGTCGAGGGGGGGGGAGCGATATGGCGAAACGGGTGACCTTGGCCGAGGTGACTGCACGGGCAGGCGTGTCGCCGATCAAGGTGAGCCGCGCGCTGAGATGGCCCGACACGGTCCAGCCAGAGACCCGGACGCGGATCGACGCGGCGGTGGCAATGCTGGGCTATGTGCCGGACCCGGCGGCGCGAGAGCTGGCCATGGGGCGCTCGGACGTGATCGGCGTGCTGATCCCCTAGGCCACCATCACGGTGTTCACCGACGTGCTGTCGGGCATCTACGACCGCCTCGCCGAGAGCCGCGCCGACGTCCAATACGGCATCACACGCTATGACTCCGCGATGAGGAAAACCTGCTCGGCGTGTTCCTGCGCCAGCGACCTGCCGGGCTCATCGTCGCGGGCATCGACCAGACCGAGGCGGCGCAGCGGCGTCTGGACCGGGCGGGCTGCCCGGTGGTGCCGGTGACGGAGACCTGACCCGACCCGGCCGACATGATGGTCGGGTTCTCGCACCACGATGCGGCGGCGGCGACAACGCGGCACCTGATCGCCAAGGCTACCGCCGCCCCGGGTTTCCCGGCGCACGGATGAATCCGCGCACGCAGCGCAGATTTACCGGGTTTCGCGCCGAAGCCGAGGCCGTCCTTCGTTCCGAAGTGCTGCCTTCGGAGGCCAAACCTTCAACCGGTGCGAGGCCGGATGATCAATCCGGCCTCGCGCCTTGGGCCTCACAGGCCCGGCATTCGCCTATCGCTTGTCAGGATGGCCAATTCTGTAGGGGTAGAGCGTTTCGGGCGCCGACACCTCGTCCAACGCCTGCATGTCGGCATCGCTTAGAGCCAAGCCCAGCGCGCCCAAGTTGTTCTCGAATTGGCCCATCGTGCGGGCGCCGAGGATCACCGAGGCCACCGAAGGCCGCCGCAGCAGCCAGGCCAGCGCCACCTGCGGCACGCTGGCACCATGCGCCGTGGCGATCCGCTCGACCTCGGCGATGATCGCCCAGTTGCGCGTCGTAGCGCGGCGCTCCCAACTTTCCTCGTAGTCGGTATTGGCTTCGGCCACGCGGCCCTCGCTGCGCGGGGCGCGGTCGGACGAGGTATACTTGCCGCTCAGAAAGCCGCCGCCCAGCGGCCCCCATGGCACCAGCCCCAGACCCTCGCTTTCCAGCAGGTCGCTGAACTCGTGCTCGATGTCTCGCAGCACGAGGCTGTACTGGTACTGCGCCGCTGACAGCGGCAGGAAGCCGCGCCGCTCGGCGATACCCTGCGCCTTCATCACCTGCCATGCCTTGAAGTTCGACACGCCCAGATAACGGATCTTGCCGCTGCTCACGAGGTCGTCGAAGGCGCGCAACGTCTCGTCGAGCGGAGTCAGCGGGTCCCAGCCATGCATGTAGAGGATGTCGATCCGATCGGTGTCGAGCCTCCGCAAGCTGGCCTCGACCGAGGCCATGACATGATGCCGCGACAGGCCGACCTCGTTGATCCCATCGCCCATCGGCCAGCGCAGCTTGGAAGCGACGATCAGCTCCTCGCGCTTGCCCTTCACGGCGCGGCCGACGATCTCTTCGGAAGTGCCGCCCGCATAGACGTTGGCGACATCGATATGGTTGCCGCCCGCATCGACGAAGGCATCGACCATGGTGCGGGACGTCGCCTCGTCGGTGCCCCGACTGCCGGTTTCTCCGAACAGCATCGTGCCCAGAGCCAGTTCGGACACCATGAGCCCGGAACGGCCAAGCCTGCGGTATTGCATGTAGTTCTCCTCGTTGAAGCTTTTCTGTGCCGCATCAGTTGGCGGCGCGCGGTGGTCCGCCCTACCCGGCCGCCCCGATGTGAAGATGCCCTTCGGCACCGACCTCGTACGGTGCCGGGTCCATCACATAGCCGTCGAACCTGTCCTTGCCACCACCTGCGAAGCCCTTGATGACCCAGCCCCGCTTCGATTCCAGAATCTGCGCCGCGTAGCGGCCGCATGGCAGGTCGCCGTCGAGAAAGCCCGGCGCCACAATCCATGGACCTCGAACGTTGTTTGCCGTGAGGTTGTGGTTGCCAGTGGCCGGCGGGGGACCCGCCTTGGCCTCGCGCGCCTCGGACCAATGCTCCTCGGCGGTGCAGAACAGGTAGTAATACCTGAAGCCCACATTGAAGATCTGCGGCACTTCAAGCTGGCCGTAGTGGCCCGCGACGACCGACGGCTGCAGCGTCCATACAAAGAGATCGGGCGAGGTGGCAAAACCGATGGCGCCACCGGCGTTGGCCTCCGTGATGCCGGACACGTGGGCGGCACGTCGTTGACCACCTCCCCGTCGATCTCGAGCGTGCTGCCGGAGATCTCCTCGAGCCCCGCGATCATCTGCAGCAAATTGAATTTGCCGCAGCCCGAGGGCCCGACGAAGACAACGAGCTCGCCCTTGCCGATCTCCAGATCGATGTTCTCGAGAACCTCGACCGACCCGCCATGGGTCCTAGCCACGTCCTTGAGTTTCAGCTCCGCCATGACGGATCTCCTCATTTTACGGAACCGGTCAGCAGCCGCGCGCGAGATAGCGTTGCAGGGAGGAGAACACCGCGAGCGGCACCGCGAGCGGCACGAAGACCGCGGTCGCAAGGATGCCCCCAGTCGCTGCCGCGCGAGCTTAGAAGGTCATCGGCGATCTTCACGGGCATCACCTTGGCCTCGTCCGAGGAGGGCAGTAAGGCCGTGGCGATCAAAAGGTCGTTTCGTGTCCAAAGAAACTGGAAGATCGCGAAGGCCGCGAGTGCCGGGAAGGACAGCGGCAGGGTGATCCTGATGAAGATCTGGAAGTCCGTTGCCCCCTGTCATCGCGTAGACGATGTCGAAGACCTTGAGCGTGAGAATGGTGATCGTGGCCCAGACCATGGTGATCGTGCCGGTGATCTGCGGTACCTAGATCTTCATAAGATCTGGAACGGGCTGGAACCGTCGAGGATCGCAGCCGCGATCGTCTCCTCCGGGATGCCGCACAGCGCGACCGAAAGGATCACCATGGCAAAGCCGGTCTGCACCCAGATCAGGATCACCATCAGGAAGATGTTGTTCCAGAACGACAGCTGCAGCACGTCGATCGGCGCAAGGCCGACCCAATCGCGCAGCGCGTTGATCAGGCCGATGTCCTCGTCGATGGCATAGACGAACTTCCAAATTAGTGAGGCGCCGACGAAGCGGATCGCCATCGGCATGAAGCTGATCGACCTAGCAATGTTGCCCCAGACAATCTCATCGGTGAGCTGGGCGATGGTCAGCCCGAGAATGGTAGAAGCGGCGGGCATGACTAGCGACCAGAGCACATTGTTCATGAAGGCCGTGCGAAACTCGCCCGATCCAATCAGCGAGGTGTAGTTGCCAATCCCGATGAATCCGTCGCCCGACTGGCTGCAGAGCAATCGGATGAACGAGCCGACCACCGGGTAGAGCAGGTAGAGCCCGAGTGCGAAAACCGTCGGAAACAGGATCAGCCAGGGCCGGATGCGCCCGGAGCGGTTGATGTTGCGCGAGGCGTGCGGCCCCTTTGCCGGGAACAGCACCCGGTCAAGAAACCGGTTCAAGAGATAGAGATGGGCGAAGCAACCGCCGACCCCGACTGCGATGGTCATGTGGCCCTGAAGCGCCGCATTCGTGGGCGAGCCCTTCCGTCACAAGGGCGCGGCGGACCTCGCTGCACAGGGACCACCGTCACAGGCCGAGAGGGCCCCCGTGACGACGGCGGTCACCGGAGCCCCGACGCGCGATTACTGGATCGCGTTCAAGCGCTCTTCGATTTTGTCGGCAAAGCCCTGAACATCGGCGCCGGTGGTGTAGTCCACCATGCCGGTTCAGGAGACGTTGGTGCCGATCTCGCCGTTACGACGCGCTTGCCCCCTACGGCGTGCCCTCATGAGCCTTTTCCAACCACGACGTGCCGCGCCATGTCAGAAGCTGGGCCGCCCATGCCGCAGACCCCGAGCGCTTTGCCACGCTGTGCTGTGAGCTGCTGCTGTCGCTGCCGGGCTCGGTCTGCCTCTATCAGGGCGAGGAGCTGGGCCTGCCGGTGCCGCCGCTCTCTCTCATGACGAGCTGGTCGCCCCCGAAGCCTGCACTTTTGGCCCGAGAACCCGGGTCGCGATGGGGCACGCACCCCGATGCCGAGGGAAGGCGACGCACCGAATGCCGGCCATTCGGCCGACATGAAAACATGGGTGCCGGTCAAGTCCGTGCATCAGGCGCCTGCCGTCTATGGCCAAAAGGACGCCCCGAACTCCGTGCTGTCACACTACCGGCGAATGCTCGACTGGCACCGGTCCGTTCCGGCGGCGACCGGCGATCAGATCACCTTTCTCGACACAGCCGAGCCGGTGCTCGCCTTCCGCACCTGTGAAACGCCTCACGGCTTCTATCTGGGACGAAAAAGCGCTTCGGTCACCGTTTCCAAAGCCATGGACACACAGATCCTCCAAAATGCGCGTCAGACCGATGGCATGCTTCGGCTGGGACCGAACGGCTTTCTGATTACGTGCCTTCAGGCCTAGGCGCGGCGTCATGCTTCATCGCGAGGCATAGCCTCGTCGCCCCATGATCGGGGCGGCGGACGTGCATCGGGGCCTTGCAGGTCGCGGCGGCTCCCCTTGGGAGCCGCCGCCTTCTTTCAGACGTAGCGGTTGACGAGGTTTTCGAGCCGCTCCTGCCGCCCGGAGCGCGGCGCGGGATTGATCCCCTCGCCCTCGACCCGGGCCGCGATCTCCTCAAAGCCGCCCGCGAGCATGGCCTTGGCCTCCGCCGTCTCCCAGCCCGCGTAGCGGCTGTCGCGCGCCGCTTCGAGCTTGCCGTCTTCCAGCATCTTCGCCGCCGCCTTAAAGCCCGCCGCACAGGCGTCCATGCCGCCGACATGGGCGAGGATCAGGTCTTCGGCGTCGAGCGACTGGCGCCGCAGCTTGGCATCGAAATTCGTGCCACCGGTGGTGAACCCGCCCGCGCGCAGCACCTCGTAATAGGCCAGCGCCATCTCCGGCACGTTGTTGGGGAACTGGTCGGTGTCCCAGCCCGACTGGTAGTCGTTGCGGTTCATGTCGATCGAGCCGAAAATTCCCAGCTCGCGCGCCAGCGCCAGCTCGTGCTCGAAGCTGTGACCGGCGAGGATCGCGTGGCCCTGCTCGATATTGACCTTCACCTCATTTTCCAGACCGAAGTCCTTGAGAAAGCCGTAGACCGTCGCGACGTCGTAGTCGTACTGGTGCTTGGTCGGCTCTTGCGGCTTGGGCTCGATCAGGATGGTGCCGTCAAAGCCGATCTTGCGGGCGTATTCGACGGCTTGGATCAGGAAGCGGCCCGCCTGCTGCCGCTCGCGCCCCATGTCGGTGTTAAGCAGCGTCTCGTAGCCCTCGCGCCCGCCCCAGAGCACGTAGTTCTCGCCGCCGAGCTGGTGCGTGGCGTCGATACAGGACTTCACCGTCGCCGCAGCAAAGGCATAGACATCCGGGTCGGGGTTGGTCGCGGCCCCCGACATGTAGCGGCGGTGCGAAAACAGGTTCGCCGTGCCCCACAGTAGCTTGGTGCCCGTCGCCTCCATCTTGCCTTGGAAATAGTCGGTGATCTCGCGCAGGTTGCGGGTGTTCTCGGCGAAGCTTTCGCCCTCGGGCCGCGCATCGACATCGTGAAAGCAGAAATACGGCGCGCCGAGGATCTCGAACATCTCGAAGGCCACGTCGGCCTTGAGCTTGGCCTTCTCCATCCCCTCGCCGAACCAAGGCCGATCGAAGGTCTGGCCGCCGAAGGGATCGCCGCCCTCCCAAGCAAAGCTGTGCCAATAGGCGACCGAGAAGCGCAGGTGCTCCTTCAGCGTCTTGCCCATCACCACCTCGTCGGGGGCGTAGTGGCGAAAAGCGAAATCATTGTCACTGTCGGGGCCTTCGTGGCGGATCGCCGGGATGCCCTTGAAGAAATCGGTCATGCTGCTCTCGTCTTTCAATTGTAAGTCGGTCAGGCCTGTACCATGCACACGGCGCCACATTATTGACTAACGTACATCAAAGACGGTGACGTGAGAAGCATCTTTGGTGGCAGGCACCGTTCAAGGCAGGTTGTCGCGCAGGAAAATCTCGGTGTGGATCAGGCCGGTCCGCGCATCGATCGGCACCGCTTCGATCAGATTGCGCATGATCGCGAGCGCGCTCGCCACCTCCTTGTGGATGTCCTGATGCAGAACGGCGTCGAACACCCCGTCCTGCAGCGCTGTGCGCGATTGCTCGGTCAGCTCGTGGACCACCACGCGGGGCCGGTCGGCGGTCGCGACCCTGTCGAGCGCCTCGCGCAGGCCCCGGTTGCCGCCGCCAAGACTATAGACACCGGTTATGTCGGGGTATGTCCCAAGGGCGTCGCTCAGGAGCCTGTCGACACGCGCGGCTTCGTCGCCGCCCTCGACGGGCGGCAGCAGGTTAAGGGTCGGAAACTCCGCATGCATGACCTGTTCGAAGCCGAGCCTGCGCTCGACGTGGTCGCGCACCAGCATGGAGCCGGCGACGATCGCGATGCGGCCCGGTCGGCCCTGACAGAACCGCCCCAGAAGCCCGGCGGCGGTGCGCCCGGCCGAGACGTTGTCGATGCCCACGAAATGCCCACGCATCGAGGCCGACAGGTCCGACACCAGCGTGACGACCTGTATCCCGGCGCCGCGCAGCTCCGAGACGGCCTGCCGCACCTCCGCCGATTCCGTGGCGACCATCACCACCCCGTCGGCCCCAGCCTCTCTCGCGCGGCGCAAACCCGCGGCAAGCCCCCTGCCATCGAAGGGCGGCACCGTTGAGACGTGGATCTCGGTTCGGTCGCGCAGGGCGATACGGGCATGCGCCTCGAGCTCGGCCGCGAGGTTGCGCATGAAGCTGTTCGGGCCGTCGGGGATCACGAAATGAATGTCGTAGATCCGCTGGCGCGACAGGTTGGCGGCCATGATGTCGCGCTCGTAGCCGAGCTGCTTCATCGCCGCGCGCACCCGCTCTTGGGTGGCCGCGCGCACCCCATTGCGCCCGTTGAGAACCCGATCGACGGTGGAAAGGCTGACACGGGCCACGCGCGCCACGTCATGCACGGTCGGTCGCGACATATGACAGCTCCCTCTGGTTGGTTTCGGCCACCGGTTAGACCAGCATCGAAGGATCGACAACGTGGCAAGGGGTGCGGGGCCGACGCGCCACGGCCTTGCGGCCCCGCGCACGCGCCCGTTCAGCGCTGGCTCAGAAACTTGAGCGCGGCGTAGCTTTCTTTGTAACGGCCATGCGCCTCCGAGAAGGCCGCGGACAGGCCCGGCTCCGGCTCCACCACCCGCGAGATCGGGGGCGGCGTCGCGATCTCGGCCCCCTGCCCGCTCGCCGCCATCAACCCGAGCCGCGCCGCGCCGAACGCGCCGCCGAAATCGCCCGCCACCGGCAGTTCGACCGGCAGATCGAGCGCCGTTGCGATCGCCTTCAGCCAGTAGTCCGAGCGCGTGCCGCCGCCGACGCCGATCAGCCGGTCAAAGCGGGTGCCGGTCGAGGCCAGCGCGTCGCGGCTGTCGCGGATAGCAAAGCTCACCCCCTCCAGCACCGCGCGCACCAGCGCGGCGCGGTCGGTGTCGTGCCCCATGTGCAGAAAGGACGCGCGGACATGCGCGTCGTTGTGCGGCGTCCGCTCACCACCGAGATAGGGCAGGAACAGCGTGCGCGACGGTGCCCGCAGATCGCCCAGATCCGCGGTCAGCGCGGCGGCCGGGCTGCCGAGCACCTGCGCGAACCAATTCATCGCGTCGGCGGCGGCGAGAATGACCCCCATCTGGTGCCAACGGCCTGGCAGGGCGTGGCAAAAGCTGTGAACCGCGCTTTCCGCGTTGGGATGAAAGCCCTGCGTCGCAGCAAAGAGCACGCCGGAGGTGCCGAGCGACACGAAGGCCGTGCCCGCCTCGACGACGCCCATGCCGACCGCGGAGGCCGCGTTGTCGCCACCGCCCCCCGCGACGACGATTTTGCCCGAAAGCCCCCAGCGCGCCGCGATCTCCGGCCGCAATGTGCCCGACACCTCCGCCCCTTCAACCAGCCTCGGCATCTGCGCGCGCTCCAGCCCGGTCGCCGCCAGCAATGGGTCGGACCAATCGCGCGCGGCGACGTCGAGCCAGCCGGTCCCGGCCGCGTCCGACATGTCCGAGACATGCTCACCGGTCAACCAGAGCCGCAGGTAATCCTTGGGCAGCAGGACCTTGCGGATCTTTTCGAAGACATGCGGCTCGTGACGGCGCACCCAGTCGAGCTTGGGCGCCGTGAAGCCCGGGAAGACAATGTTGCCGGTGATCTCGCGAAATCGCGGATCCGCATCGAGCGCTGCGGCCTCGACATGGCTGCGCGTGTCGTTCCACAGCATGCAGGGACGAAGCACCGCGTCGGAGGCATCGAGCAGCGTGGCACCATGCATCTGCCCCGAAAGGCCGATGCCGCGCACGGCGTCCCGGTCGATCCGATCCAGCAATGCGCCGACGGCCGTCTCGGCCGCGGCGATCCATGCGGCGGGATCCTGCTCGGACCAGCCGTCCCGCGGGCGGTCGACCGAGAGAGCCGCGCTGGTCTCGGCCAGGATCGACTGATCCTCGTCGATGGCCAAGGCCTTGAGGCCCGATGTGCCCAGATCCAACCCGATCAGTATCATTCCGCCCTACTTCCTGTTTTCCGCCTGCCCCCCTGCCTCCGCTGCAAATCGGACCAAGGGCGAATACGCACCACGAATTTTGACATACGTACATCGGATTTCTGCGGCGGCAAAGCGGAACCATACCTGTCGCGCGGCTGCCTATCCTCGGCAGGTCCCCGGCATCCATGTCCTACCCTGAGCCAGACGGTACAGGTCGCCCCGGCATATCGGCGCCGGGCGAGCAGATCGGCCCCCGTGATTGGCTCCGGCTCATCGAGGTGTTCCGGGCCGAACGTCCCTTGGCGCTCGACCGCTCGCTCCCTTACGGCGGCCGGACCGGACGAAGGGCCGGCCTTCTATGCGAGCCCCTCCGCCAAGGCATCGAAGACCACTCGCAGACGGCGGGACCGGGCGATGTCGCGGTGCGCCACGAGCCAGATCGGGAAGGCGATCGGCTCGAAGCCCGGCACGGCGCGTTCGACCATCGGGTCGGCATCGCCGATGCGATCGTCAAGAATGCCGATCCCCATGCCACGACGAACCATCTCCCACATCACCGTGAAGTTGCGGCAGCGATAAGGGAAGTTGGCTTCGCTCAACCCAAGGCCCTGCGCATTCAGCAGCCCCATCAGGCTTCCCTGCCCATCGATCTCGATGAACTCCGCCGCCTGAAACCCCTTGCCCCTTTCAGGCCGCCCGAGACCGTCGAGATAGCCCGGTGCGGCATAGAGCCGGGCCGCCGCCTCCCGAACCTTGCGGGCGATCAGGTCCGGCTCGGTGGGGCGGATATTGCGCACTGCGATGTCGGCTTCGCGGCGGGCCAGATCCGACAGGTCGTTCGAGACCACCACCTCGATGCGGATGCGCGGCTCGGCGCGGTGCAGACGCGCGAGGATCGGCGGCAGCAGGTAGCTGGCATAGGCATCAGAGGCCGAGATCGCGACCTCGCCCTCGAGCGCTTCGGACTGCCCCCAAGCCGCGAGCGACAAGGCCCGGGCACCTTCCCCCATGAGGCGCGCGTGTTCCAGCAACTCGTGCCCTGCCGGGGTCAGGCGCAGCCCGCGCCCGGTGCGCTCGAACAATGCCAAGCCCAACTCCGCCTCGAGCGCCTCGACCTGACGGCCCAGAGTCGGCTGCGCCAGCCTGAGCGCGCGGGCGGCAGCGGAGAGCGAGCCTTCTTCGGCAGTCACGAGAAAAGCGCGCGCTCGGTTCCAGTCGAAGGTGACGCTGCGCCAATCCATACGGATATGCATATCAGCTCGGCGAAATCGGTCAATTCCATGCGCAAGAGAGGGGGCGCACACTGACGCCATCCCCAAACCCCTGCCCGAATGGAGGCCCGTCATGCATATGTTCCAAGACCCTTCCTCCCGCGCCTATGCCCGGCTCACGGGGGCGCTTTACCTGCTTATTGCCTTCGCAGGCGGCTGCTCGATCCTGTACGTGCCGGGCGTGCTCGACATGCCCGGCGACCCTGCCGCGACCTTTGCCAACATCGCGGCCCATCGCGGGCTGTTTTACGCGGGGCTGGCGGGCGACGTGGTGATGATGACGGCCGAGGTGCTGGTGTCGGTCATGCTCTACTTCATGTTTCGACCGGTGAACGCGACGCTCTCGCTCGCGGCCTCCTATGCGCGGCTGATGATGGTCGCCGTGATGGCGGCGATGCTGTTCTTTCATGCGGGCTCGCTGGCGCTGGCCGACCGAGCGGTGCCTCTGGGCAGCTTTTCCGAAGCACAGCGGTTGGAGCTGGCAGGGCTGATGCGGCATGTCCACGACGCGGGCGTCTGGATCTGGCAGGTCTTTTTCTGCCTGCATCTGGTGCTGCTGGGCACGCTTGTCGCGCGCTCGGGGCTTTATCCGCGCCTCATCGGCACGGGGTTGGTCGTGGGCGGCACCGGATATCTCGTCGACAGCGTACAGATGTTCGCCTTCCCCGACGCCATGGCCTTGGAGGCCGTAAAGGTCGCCCTCCTCATCGTCGTGACGCTGGCCGAAATCGGCTTTGCGCTTTGGCTGCTGATCCGGGGCCCGCGCGCCACCGCTCCGCATGCCGTCGCGGTCTGATCCCTCGATTCACGGAGACGGGACATGAAGCGCATCTGCATCGTCGGCATTTCGGGCAAGCTCGGGCAATACATGGTCGAACATGCTCTGGCGCGCGGCTACGAAGTCACCGGCGTCTGCCGACCCCAGAGCGTGGGCAAGCTCGCACGCTTCGGCGACCGCATCACCCTCCACCCCGGCCGCACCGACGACCGGGCGGTGATCGCAAAGGCCACGCAGGGCTGCGACGGTGTGCTGACGGTGCTGGTACCATGGGGCGTGCAGAACTACGCCTCCGGCACCGCGCGCGCCGTCCTCGACCTCGCGCCGCCCGGTGCGCGGCTGGTCTTCTCCTGCGGCTGGCACGTCAGCCGCGACGGCAAGGACCGCTACGGCTGTAAGCTGCGCGCCTTCGTGGCGATCTTCGGGTGGATCGCCAAGGCGCTGCGCTTTGCCGACCTCGACGATCAGCTTCGCGCCGCGGCCCTTATCTTTGCCTCGGACCGGGACTGGACCTTGGTGCGCGGCTCGAACCTGGAGGAAGGCGAAAGCGAGGGCTTGCCCATCTGGGCCCGCCACGTGGGCGATCCGGTGCTTGCCGGCAACCTGACCCGGCGCACGGATTTCGCGCTTTTCATGGTGGCGGCGTTGACCGACCCTGCCCTCATCCGCGAAGCCCCCGCGATCAGCGGGCGCACGGGTGCCTCGGTGCGGGACTACCGAGACCACCCACGCGGCTGATCACCGAGGCGGGTGGCAGGTCGTGCCGGTTACACTGCGAATCCAACGACAGGTGCTGCGAAAACAAAGTCAGGACACCCGCCATGCGCTCTCTTAAGGTGGTCTCAGGGGTATTCCGGCCCAAAACGGCATCCGGGCGAAAGCCACGTGCCGTGCGGGGCCATGACCCAACCAGACAGGAGAGGCTCAATGACAACCAAACTCGTTGTCGGACTGGACGGCCATGCCTCGGGGGAGCGCGCCCTCGAATTCGCCGTCAAGCAGGCCCGGCTCATCGGTGATTGCGACCTCGTGGTCGCCTATGTGATCGAATGGTCGCCGTTCTCGTTCCAGACCGCAGAAGAGAACGCCCAGCGCCACAAGCGCCGCGAGGAAGAGATCAGCACGGTGATGTCCCGCGTGATCGACCCGGCGGTAAAGAAGCTCGAAACATTGGGGCTGACCGCCTCTGGCAAGGTGCGCCACGGCGACGTGGCCGACACGCTCAACGCCATCGCCAAGCAACAAAAGGCGGCACAGATCATCGTCGCGCGCTCCTCCGAGGGCGGATTTTCGAGCCGCATCTTCGGCTCGTCGACCTTCAACCTCGTGAAAGGGGCCGATGTACCGGTCACGGTCGTGCAATGAGAGGGGCTGACATGAGCCGACAGACACTCGCCGCCCTTGCCGCGACGCTGATCGTCGCGGGCCCCGCCGCCGCGCAGGAGGCCTCCACGCTCGACGCACGCGTCAACGAGATTTTCGCGCAGGCTACCGGGCCTTTCGTCAACTTCATCTTCGCGCCGATCTACGGCACCGGCTTCCCGTGGATCGTGATGTGGCTGGTCATCGCGGCCACAGTGTTCACGATCTACTTCGGCTTCGTGCAGTTCCGCTTCTTCGGCCATGCGATCCGGCTGGTGAAGGGCGACTACTCCGACCCCAACGACGCGGGCGAGGTGAGCCATTTCCAAGCGCTCGCCACGGCGCTGTCGGGCACGGTGGGCCTTGGCAACATCGCGGGTGTCGCGGTGGCCGTGGGCATCGGCGGGCCGGGTGCGACCTTCTGGATGATCCTCGCGGGGCTTCTGGGGATGGCGTCGAAGTTCACCGAATGCACCTTGGGCGTGAAATACCGCAACGAATACGAGGACGGCACCGTTTCGGGCGGTCCGATGTATTATCTCTCCAAGGGGTTCCGCGAGCTGGGCCTGCCCGGCGGCGGCTTCCTCGCGGTGCTGTTCTCGATCTTCTGCATCCTCGGCGCGCTGGGCGGCGGTAACATGTTTCAGGCCAACCAGGCCCATGCGCAGATCTCGGGCATCTTGGGCGATTATCCGGGCTGGATCACCGGGCTGGTCTTCGCCTTCGTGGTCTTCCTCGTGATCGTCGGTGGCATCAAGTCGATCGCGCGCGTCACCGAAAAGATCGTGCCCTTCATGGGCATCCTCTACGTGGGTGCTGCGCTGATCATCCTGATCGTCGAGTATGACAAGATCGGCTGGGCCTTCGGCCAGATCTTCGCCGGTGCCTTCAGCGGGCTCGGCGTCGCGGGCGGTCTCGTCGGTGCGCTGATCCAAGGCTTCAAGCGGGCGGCCTTCTCGAACGAGGCAGGCGTGGGCTCGGCGGCCATCGCGCATTCCGCGGTGCGCACCAAGGAGCCGATCACCGAAGGCTTCGTGTCGCTGCTCGAGCCGCTGATCGACACGGTGGTGATCTGCACGATGACGGCGCTGGTGATCACCATCTCGGGCCAGCTCATCGTGAACCCCGAGACCGGGCGTTTCGTGCTCAACGAGGCGGGCTCGGCGATCTCGACCATCGACGGCAACACCGGCGTGGCGCTCACTTCGGCGGCCTTCGCGACCGGCATCAGCTGGTTTCCATACGTGCTCGCGGTCGCGGTGGTGCTGTTTGCCTTCTCGACGATGATCAGCTGGTCCTATTACGGCCTCAAGGCCTGGACCTACCTCTTCGGCGAGGGGCGCAAGACCGAGCTGACCTTCAAGATCATCTTCTGCGTCTTCGTGGTGATCGGCGCCTCGGCCAGCCTCGGCCCGGTGATCGACTTCTCCGACGCGGCGATCTTCGCCATGGCGGTGGTCAACATCTTCGGCCTGTATTTCCTGATGAAGGTGGTGCGCCGGGAGCTGGGCTCCTACAGCGCGCGGCTGCACAGCGGCGAGATCGTGGCCTACAAGAGCTGATCCGGTCCGCTCTCCCCGCGCGGTGCGCCGCATCGCGCGGGGAGGTTTGCGCAGGCGGCATCCCCCGCGCATGAAACACGCCCTTCGAACGCCCAAGGCCGATGGCGCGACCCCAGACCACAGCCCGATGCAGGAATGCGGCACCGCGCGGCGGCGCGTTCCGAACGTGGATGCACCCGATCCAGAGAGCCTGTAGAGATCCCCGGGCGGGGCGGCCGACCCCGTGACCGAATGGGGAACCGGGGACATGATGTCGTGGGGCGTACCGGCACTGCTGCTGGCGACGATCATCAATCAGTTGCCGGTGATCAGCATTCTCGTGCCGACCGAGCCGGTCTATGTCTATCTCGGCACGCAGCTCCCTGCGGCGGGCGCGCCGTCGCTGCTCATTTGCATGATCGGTGTGTGGATCGGCAGCCAAGGCGCCTTCTGGCTCGGGCGCACCGCCGGCGCGCGAGTGGTGGCGCGGATGAACGTGGCCCCCACGGCGATGGCACGGGCGCGGCGCCTGTTCGAGCGGCGCGGCGCGGCCTTCGTGGTGATCGCCCAGATGATCTGGCCCATCGCCACGCTGACGCAGGTCATGGCCGGGGTCTGGGGCATGCGCCCCGCCACCTATCTCGCCGCCTCGGCCATCGGCGCGGTGTTGGCGATCGCCCAATACGCGGCGATCGGCTATTTCTCGGCGGCCGGCCTGCACATGCTGGGCCTGCAACCCGAAGAGCCGCTCCTCGTGTGGATCGGTCCCTACCGGGTGACGATCGGCCTCGTGATCCTGCTGACGCTCGGCACCCTGCTGATCCTGCGGCGGGTGCGGCATCCGCTGCCGCTGCGGCTGGCCTATGCAGGGCTTCTGGCACTGGCGATGTTCGTGGCGATCAATCTCGGGGCGCTGACCAGCAGGGCCGAGGCGGCAGGCGGCGTGGCCCCGCTGCCGCTGGACCTCGCCTGCCGGGCGCTGGACGAGACGCTGATCGCGCGCACCGGCGATACGCCGTTGCACGCGGCGCAGCCAATCAACCTGGCGCTCAGCGGCTTCAACGACGCCCCCGCTCTGCTGCGCAGCCTAGGCTGGCTGCGCAACCGCACCTATGCGGGCGACGATCTCGACGCGATCGAAATCCTGCGGCTGACCTTTGCGGGGCTGCCGCCTGCCTCGTCGATCCTGATCGAAGGCATCGCCACCGACATGGCATGGCAGGAGCGGCGCGGCACCGTGCCGCGCACGCAGCTGCGCCTGTGGCGGGTCGCGGTGCCCGACGACATGCCCCCGGTCTATCTTGGGGCGGTCGGGCGCATCGACGCGGTGACGCTGCGCCTGTGGGGTGAGGTGCCGGCGCTGGCCTACGACCTGTTCCCCTTTACCGACACCGCCCGCAACCGTGAGGCCGAGGCGATCACCGCGGCGGTGCCAGGTGCGGGCTGGCGGCTCGTCGGGCCGAACCAGCCACTCGACATGGAGAACCGTTTTGAGAGCGACGGCCGCCTCGCCACGCTACACGCGCCGGGGGCCCCGGATCTGGCACAGATCTGCGACGCACGCCTGCCCGGCTGAGCTCGACACCCGCTCACGCAAAGCCCCGGACCTCATGGCGGGGTCCGGGGCTGTCTCATCTCGCGCGGGGGCGGCGGGCCGCCCCTCGGTCTCTCACTCGGCCGCCGCCAGTTCGGCCAGCGCCTTGGGCAGCTTGAAGGTCCACAGCGTCGCGCCCTGGTTCAGGAAGTTGACCTTCTTGGCCACCTCGCCGCCCCACAGCGGCACCGCGCCGCCCCAGCCCGAGATCACCGAAACGAACTGCTCGCCGTCCTGCTCCCAGGTGATCGGCTGGCCGACCACGCCTGATCCGGTCTGGAAGCTCCACAGCTCTTCGCCGGTCGCGTCGTCGAAGGCGATGAACTTGCCCTCGGGCGTGCCGGTAAACACGAGGCCGCCCGCGGTCGACATCACGCCCCCCCAGAGCGGCGCGTCGTTCTTGAACTCCCACACCCATTCACCGGTCGCGGGGTCGATCGCCTTTAGGCTGCCGATGTGATCCTCGTAGAGCGGCTTGATGGTGAAGCCCGCGCCCATGTAGGCCGCACCCTTCTTGTAGGTCACCGGCTCGTTCCACATGTCCATGCCCCACTCGTTCGAGGGGACGTAGAACAGTCCGGTGTTCTCGGAATAGCTCATCGGCATCCAGTTCTTGCCGCCGAGGAACGAGGGCGCGGCGAAGATCGTCTCGCCCTTGGCCTCGCCGGTCAGCTCGGCGGGACGGCCGGGGCGGTTCTCCTCGACGAAGATCGGCCGGCCGGTGTCGTCGATCCCTTCGGCCCAAGTGATGTCCTTCACGAAGGGGAAGGCATCGACATAGGCGCCGTCCTCGCGGTTCAGCACATAGAAAAAGCCGTTGCGGTCGGCGGTGCCGTAACGCTTGTTGCCGTCGGCGTCGGTGTATCCCACCACCTCGTTGACGCCGTCGAAATCCCAGCCCTCGCGCGGCGTGGTCTGGAAGTGCCACTTGATCTCGCCCGTCGCCGGGTCGAGGCCGACGCGGCTCGCGGCATAGAGGTTATCGCCGGCGTTGCCCTCGACCGGCTCGCCCGCATTGCGCAGCCAGCTGTTCCACGGCGAAGGGTTGCCCGCGCCGAAGACCAGCGTGTCGGTCTCTGCATCATACGAGCCGCCGAGCCATGTCGCGCCGCCGCCCTGCTTCCACATGTCGCCCGGCCAGGTCGCGTTGAGCGTGCCGGTCATGGTGCTCTCTTCGCCGTTCAGCGTGCCCATGTGGCCTTCGATCATCGGCCGGGTCCAGACCATCTCGCCGGTTTCGGCGTCGCGCGCCTGCACCTCGCCGACGATGCCGAACTCGCCGCCCGAATTGCCGGTGATGATGAGGCCGTTGTGGATAAGCGGGGCGGCGGTGAAGCTGTAGCCCGCCTGATAATCGGCGATCTTCTTGTTCCAGACCACGTCGCCGGTCTTGGCGTCGAGCGCCACGAGCCGCGCGTCGAGCGTGCCGAAATAGACCTTGTCGCCGTAAAGCGCGGCGCCGCGGTTGACCACGTCGCAGCACGGCAGGATGCCCTCTGGCAGGCGCGCGTCGTACTGCCACAGCTCCTCGCCGGTCTTCACGTCGATGGCGTAGAGCCGCGAATAAGAGCCGGTAATGTACATCACCCCGTCATGCACGAGCGGCTGCGTTTCCTGCCCGCGCTGCTTCTCCCCGCCGAGCGCGAAGGCCCATGCGGGGACGAGGTATTCGATGTTGTTGCGGTTGAGCGTGTCGAGCGGGCTGTAGCGTTGCAGCCCACGGCCCATGCCGTTGGTTACCACGTCCTCGGTGGTCATGGCGTCGTTGGCGATGTCCTCGTCGGTGACCTGAGCCTGAGCGGCATGGGTCGTGATCAGCGCGGCGCAGGCGGCGGCGATGAAGCGGTTCATATGGGTCTCCTCCCTGGCGTGTTGGCGCCGGGGCCCGCTGCGGGGACTCCTTCGCCGCCCACATGATTGCCGTCGGGGGAGGCGCCGAAAATCGGACGATGGTCGTAGCCCTGCCCCCCTGCCAAGGTCGTAGGCCCTGAAGGCCCCGAGGAACCGCGCGGGCATGGCGATACACCGCCCGAAGCCATGGGCTGCCCGGTGGAACATAGGCATTGGGGGCAAATGACATCGGCGGCCTTGGCGCTGGCGCGTGATCGCCGCTCCATCGGTCGCGCATGCTGTCGCCCCCTGCCCGGAAAGGATGAGAGATCCGCAGGCAGGGGGATGGATACAGCGTGCAGCAGGCAGGCGTTCCGCATGGCGGGTCATCCGCGCCCATGATGGCGATGGGCCGGCCTCCTGTCAGCCGCGACAAAGGTCGCGGGTCACACGCCGCGCCGCACCAACCCGCGCGCCGGGTCATAGCCCCAAAGCGCCAGCCCCAGAAACACCGCCGCCGCCAGCCCGGTCCAGCCCAGCGCAGACCAATTGGCCTCGGCGTAGAGCGCAAAGCGGATCAACTCGACCGCATGGGTAAAGGGATTGGCGGCGCAGATGTCGCGCAAGAGCGCGCTGGCCTCGGCCATCTTCCACAGTGGGTAGAGCGCGGAGGACATGAAGAACATCGGAAAGATCACGAAGTTCATGACGCCTGCGAAGTTCTCGAGCTGGCGCACCGTGCTCGACAGGGCGAGGCCCAGCGCGCCCAGCATCAGCCCGGCGGCGAAGAGCGCCGGCAGGACCGCGACATAGCCCAGCCACGGCAAGGTGATGCCAAAGAGCGCGGCCACCGCGAGAAAGGCATAGACCTGCAGGATCGAGATCAGGGTCGAGGCCACGAGCTTGGACAGCAGCAGCCAGCCGCGAGGCAAGGGCGAGGTCAGCAACAGCCGCATCGAGCCCATCTCGCGGTCGTGCACGAGGCCGAGCGAGGATTGCATGCCGTTGAACAGCAAGATCATGCCGCACAGGCCGGGCACGATGTAAATCTCGTAGGTGACATAGGTCTGGTAAGGCGGCGTGATCGACAGGCCCAGCGCCGCGCGAAACCCGGCCGCGAAGACCAAAAGCCAGACCAGCGGCCGCACCAGCGCCGCGATCAGGCGACCGCGCTGCCCCACGAAGCGCCGTGCCTCGCGCCGCACGATCCAGAGCATCGCCACGGCATAGGCCCGAGCCACGGGCGGGCGGGGCACGGTGGCAAGGGGGGCTGCGGCGTCGGTCATGCGGTCTCCGCCGTGAGTGCCAGAAAACGCGCGGCAAGGTCGCCGCTCGGGGCGATCTCGCGCGCAGGTGCATCGGCGATGACCCGGCCCCGGTGCAGCACCGCGACCTGATCGCCGGAGGCCACCTCATCGGCCAGATGCGTGGCCCAGAGCACGGTCAAACCGCCCTGCCCCGCCAGATCGTGCACATGCGCGGTGATCGCGGCACGGCTCGCCGCATCGAGACCCACGGTCGGCTCGTCGAGCAGCAGCACCGAGGGGCCATGCACCAGCGCGCGGGCGATCTCGGCGCGCCGGCGGTGCCCGCCGTTGAGATCGCGCGCCCGTTCCCCCGCCCGTTCGCCCATTGCCAGACGGTCGAGCGCCGCGTCGATGCGGCGCGCGGCCTCGCGCCCCGACAGCCCGTGCAGCGCCGCGAAATAGCGCAGGTTCTCGATCACGCTGAGGTCGAGATCGAGCGTCGACTGCTGGAACACCACGCCGATCTCGGCCAGCGCGGCGCGCGGTGCGTCGAAGAGGTCATGCCCGGCCACCTCGATCCGCCCCGCCTGCACCGTCATCAACCGGGTGAGCAGCGAGAACAGCGTCGACTTGCCCGCGCCGTTGGGCCCGAGAAGCGCGCAAAAGCGCCCGGGCGGCAGCCGCAGCGACACCGCCTCCAGCACCCGCTTGGAGCCGTAGGCATGGCTCACACCGCTAACGATCAATCCGCTCATTCGATCACCACCTCGAGCCGCTGCGTCTCGCCGGTGCTGCCGGGCACGCGGAGGTCGTAGCGCCCCGGCTTGATTGCAACAAAGCCGATCTCCATCACCCCGGCCTCGTCGAACTCGACGCTGTCGAGGCCAAGGGGCCGGATCTCAAGCCCTTCGATGACGATCTCGTCGATCCAGATCGCGCGAAAGAACTCCGGCCCCGCCAGTCCCAATTCCTGGCTGCCATCGGCCTCGATCTCGATCTCGTAATAGGTGCCGGACTTGAGACGCAGCGGTGCCTCGGCCAGCGGCATTCCCGCCGACAGCAGGATCGGCGGCAGGTCCTGCTTGTTTCCCGAGGACAGGAGACCGGCCAGGCCGAAGCCCTGCGCCTGCGCGAAACCCGGGACCAGCGCCAAGGCGAGGGCCAATGCAAACTTGTGGATCATGCGGGGTCTCCCTTTGCAGGCCGGAACGCCGCGCCCCATGGAAAGCGGCCCACCTTGATGGACCGGAGCGGCTTGCGCGCGGCGACGTCGATCACCGTGACGTCGCCGGACACGCCGTTGGTGGTGAAAAGCAGAGATCGGTCGGCATTGAAGGCCATGTGCCAGACCCTTCGGCCCACGAGGATGTAATCCTCGACCGCATAGGTCTCGGCATTCACCACGGCGAGGTAGTTCGCCGGCCCCAGCGCCACGAAGGCGGTCTTGCCATCCGCCGTAAGCTCGAACCCCACGGGCTGCACCCGGTCGGGATGCACCCCCGTCACCGCGAAACCGATCTTGGCCTTCTCGGCCTGTGTCGCCGTGTCGAACACTGTGATCGTGCCGCCGATCTCCGAGGACACCCAAAGCTCCGCCCCATCCTTGACGAACTCGGCATGGCGCGGGCGCGCATCGACCAGCGTGTTGGCAAAAAGCGCTTGGGTTTCGGTGTCGATCCAATGCGCCATGTTGGTGGTCTCGGAGGTGGTGATCGCCACCTTCCCGTCCGGGCTCACCGCCATGCCCTCGGGCTCGATGCCGACATCGATCTGCGCGATGACCTCGCGGGTTTCGGTGTCGACCACGGTGGTGATCGCGTCGTCCTCGTTCGCGATATAGAGACGGCGATCGTCGGGGTGCAGCACGAACTGCTCTGGGTCCTCGCCCGAGGGCAAATCGTGCAGGATCACGCCCGTCTCGGGGTCCATCACCTGCACCGCGTCGCTGTCGGAGGCGCAGATGTAGAGACGTGAGAAATCGTGCGAAAAGGTCAGCCCGCGCGGCCGCTCGCCGGTCGGGATGGTGCGGGTGACCTGCATCGTCGCCACGTCGATAACGCTGACGGTGTCGTCCTTTTCGTTGGTCACCCAGATCTCGCCCTGTTCCTGCGCGAGCGCGGGCGCGGCCATGACGGCAAAGGCGATGGCGTATTTCATGCGGTGTCCTCAAAGGCGGTGCAGGTGGTTTCCGGCGCGTCGCCGCCAAGCGTGTCCATCTCGCTCACCGGGTGCAAAAACCCCTCGAGCGGGGCGGTGGCGACGACCGCGCGCTCGGTGACGAGAGGGATCGGCTGACGCATCTGGCCATCCCAAGAGCGAAAGCTGAGCGGGCTTCCCAGAAAGCCGCCGAGCTCGAACTCGGGGCCAAGAAGGAACACGCGCAGGGTGGCGGGATCGGCGGATCCGGTGCGTGTCACCGCCTCGCCGATGGCGCGCATCGCGGCCCACGCGGCAAAATCCCGCGGGCGCATCTCGCGGCCCGATTGGGCATGAAACCGCGATTGCAGCTGCGCGGCCCCCCAAGCCTCGACCACCGGCGCCCAAGCCACCGCCCGCAGCCCCTCGGACCCCGCGAGCGGGCGTGGCGTCCAAGCGTTGTAGGCGACATAGCGAGCAAAATCCCCGGCCTCGTCGGCCACGAGCAGCACGTCATGATCCGGCAAGGATTGCGTGAACACCGGCACCTCTTGGCCCGCGTTGCGGCGGATGTCGGCATCCGCGAGCCACGGCGCCTCGGCGCGCAGCTTCAGCCCGAACTTGGTGAGCGATCCGCGCAGGCTATCGGCGTAGTCCACATCCTCGGGCCGCGCGCCCGCGATCATCACCAGATCGTCCCAGCGACGCTGCAGCAGGAACTGTGCCAGCGCGTCGGTGCGCATCGCGGTCGAGGGCAGCGTGTGCAAAAGATTGGCGCGGCAGTCGGCCCCGCGCAGTCGCGCCTCGGGGGCGGCGGTGTTGAAGATCAACGCACCCTGCGCTTCCGGCAGGTCCGCCACCGTCAGTGCGGCATCGGCGGGCGCATCGAGGATCAGCAGGCCACCGCGCGCCAGAGCGGCCTTCGCCACCTCGACCAGATTGCCATCCGGCGGCACCGACAGCGTGTAGAGACTATAGTCATGCCCCAGAAACCGCCCCGTGGTGGCGTTATCCTCAAGGCCCAGTTCGGCGCCTGCGCGGCCCTCGTCTTCGGGCCATGTGTCGAGGTTCGAGCGCACTGGTGGTCGGACGACCTCCGTGCGCAGCCATGTCACCGGCACCTCGATGCCGGCCTGCGCCGCGCTGGTCCAAAGCCCCAACGCCAGTATGCGTACCGCGTGTCGGATCATCACTGTCCTCCCGATCCCGAGGCTAGCGGCATTGCCCCCCGCGTCCGAATACGACCATGGTCGCGGCCCCGCCGAAGGTCGCATATGCCGCTTGGCCTCGGGCGGCTAAGGCTGGAGGCGACATTCGCAGGAGGACCGACCATGCCCCGCAAGACCCGCATTCTCGCGACGCTCGGCGCCATCGCCGCCGCTGCCACCCTTGCCCAGGCCGCCGGCCTGCCGCTCGACATTCAGGCGGTGAACACCGACGCCCTGCCCGACGTGGGCGAGGAATGGCTGACCGTGAACCCCTACCGCGATCAGGGCGAGGAGGTCTGGCAGAAAGCGATCGAGATCGGCGCCTCCGGCTACAACCAGAACTGCGCCCGCTGCCACGGGCTCGGCGCGGTCTCTGGCGGGCTTGCTCCCGATCTGCGCTTTCTCGAGGCCGAGGAATACGGCGATGAGTGGTATGCCGAGCGGTTCCGGCACGGCTTTACCCAGAACGACGTCACCCGGATGCCCGCTTTCGGCGAGCTCTTGGGACAGAAAGCGGCCTGGGCGATCCGCACATATCTCGAAACCCGCCCCGACGAGGAGGCGGTGAGCGCGAAATCCGCCGAGCTGAAGACGCTGCGCGACACGCTCTCCAAGGGTGGCGACCTCGACGCGGACGCGATCCGGACCGAGCTTGCGGGCATTGCCGAGGAGATCGAGACGCTGTCGGGCGCGCCGGTGGCCGATTCCATCGCCTACCGCGCCGCCCATGTCATCGACGGCACCCCCGAAAGCTACCACAAGGCGGCGGAGACGCTGACCGTGGGCCTTTCGGCCGCCCAGTGATGCGCCGCGCGGGCCTTGCGCTGGCGCTCGGCCTCGCCCTTTCTCTCCCCGGGGGCGGGGCCTTTGCGCGCTGCGAAGATTACGTACCGCAGCCCAAGCCGCAGAACGCCGACCGCGACTACATGGGCCAGACCCTCGACGAGATCCTCGATCGGGGGTTCATCGAATTCGCGGTCTATGCCGATTTCCCGCCATGGTCCTACGAAGACAACGGTGTCGCCACAGGGGTCGATGTCGAGATCGGGCGGCTGATCGCCCGAGATATGGGGGTCGAGGCGCGGTTCCGGCTGGTGGCGGCGGGCGAGGATCTCGCCGCCGATTTGCGCAACTGGGTCTGGAAGGGCCCGGTGGTGGGCGGCAGCGTCGCCAATGTGATGCTGCATGTGCCTTACGACAGCGCCTTCACCTGCCGGGTCGAGCAGGTGGTGTTCACGGGCCTTTACGATGTCGAAACCCTCGCCATCGCCTATGACAGCGGCGTCTTTCCCGACGACGCCCCCCTGCCCGCCTATTTCCGGATGCACCGCGTCGGGGTCGAGAACGACTCGATTTCGGATTTCTATCTTTCGGCCATGGCAGGCGGGCAGCTTGGCCCCAACATCTCGCGCCATCCGACGCTGGAGGCGGCCATGGCCGCGCTGGCGGCGGGCGAGGTGACGGCGGTGATGGGGCCACGCGCGCAGCTCGAAGCGGATCTCGGCACAGCCGGCCTTCACGTGCCGCCCTTTCCCGGACTGATGAAACCCGCGTGGCCGATCGGCCTCGCGGTCCATCAAAGCCACCGGGATCTGGGCTACATGATCGAAGGCATCGTCGGCGATGCCGTGGCCGACGGGCGGATCGCCGCGATTTTCGACAGCCACGGCCTGAGCTGGACCGCGCCCGAGTGGTGAGCGCCTAGAGCGTCATCATGTCGCCCGCGCGGTCCACCAGCCGCACCTTGCGCAGGCCCGCAACATCCAGCGCCTCGATCTCCTCGCGCGGCATCAGGCAGATCGCCGTCGACAGCGCGTCGGCCAGCGCCGCCGTGTCGGCCTCGACGCTGACGCTCGACCACAGCGGCGTCTTCAGCCCGCCACTCAGCGGGTCGAGAATGTGGCTCGCGCCGCCTGGCAGGAACAGCGCGCCGGGGCTGGAGGTGGCGATGGCGCCGCCCGAGAGGCTGACCTGCCCGATGAGACCCTGTGCGTGATCCTCGATGCCGATGCGCCACGGCCCGCCCAACGCCCGCATCTCGCCTATGTTGACCAGCGCGCGGGTGAACCCCGCCGCCGCCAGAGCCTCGGCCACGCGGTCGCTGGCAAAGCCCTGCGCGATACCGTTGAGCGTCAGCGCCTGCCCCTCTCCGAGTTGGACATCCGGAGCGGTCGTCACCCGGCCCCAGCCGATGCGCGCGGCGGCGGCGCGGGTGTCGCCGCCTTCGGCCAAGGCGCGCCACAGTGGCTGCACCGTCGGGTCGAACCGCCCCGCCGTTGCGGCAAAGACCCTTTCGCACAGCCCCATCAGCGCGGCAAAGTCGGCATCGGGCGCATCGAGCCGCCCGGTCGCGTTGAGCCGCGACAGCACGCTGTCCGCGCGGTAGAGGCTGAACAGCGCTTCCATCCGCTCCAGCGTTTCGCGCGCCACCGCCAGCGCGGGCGCAACCTCGTGGCGCGGGCCCGAGAGCGTGATCGCGGCGTCTGCCCCGAGCGCGGTGCCGCGCCAGGTTTCGGCATGGCTCACGCCGGGGGCCGCGATGGCGGCGGCGGCGATTGCGAGAAAGCGGCGGCGGCTCGGCATGGCGGTCCTCATTCGGCAACAAGCGGGGTGTTGCGGCTGGCGCGTGCGGGGCGCCGCGCGTCGAGCACCAGCGGCACGCAGCGCGCCGGATCGTCGTGGATCGACACACAATCGAGGCAGCCGAAGCATTCGGCGTAGTCGATGCGCCCCGTCTTCTCGATCGCTCCATAGGCGCATTTCACTCGGCAGAGCTGGCACGGAGAGCCGCAGTCCACCCGTCGCGCGATCCAATCGCGGCCGCGCAGCAACCCGCCGATCGCCATCACCGCGCCAAGCGGACAGAGGTAGCGGCAGAACCCTTTGAACAGCACCATGCCAAGCAGCAGCCAGAAGACGGCATAGGCGACGTAATACCATTCGCGCAGGAAGAAGGTGGTGATCGCGGTCTTGAACGGCTCGATCTCGGCGGCCTTGTCGACATGGTCAGGCGCCAGGATCACCAAGAGCACCAGACCCGCGAGCGCGATGTATTTCAGCGATTTCAGCCGCCGGTCCCAGACCGCCGAGGGGCGGATCTGCGGCAGGCGCAGCCACCGCCCCGCGTGATGCGCGAACTCCTGCAACGCGCCGAAGGGACACAGCCAGCCGCAGAACAGCGCCCGCCCCCAGATCACGAACCCGATGATGGCCGCCCCCCAGACCGCGAGACCGAAAGGGTCGTAGAGAAGGAAGGCGAAGCTGCCGCCTTCGATGGCGGTGCGGATCACACCGAGCACGGTGACGATGGAGAGCTGCCCCTGCCCCCACCAGCCGACAAACCCCGTGACCAGCGCCAGCGCCGAAAGACGGAACGGCGTCAGTACCTCAGCCGAGGCCGTCCGCCGCAGCCCCGGCCAGAGCGCCGCGAACAGCGTGGCAATCAGCAGCGCCAGAAGCCCCAGATCGGCGGTCCGCGCGCGCAGCGCCTCGCGCCAGGGCGACCCCGCCACGGGCTGGGTCGGTCGTTCGAAGAAGCGCTCGGGCGTGGCATGGGCGATCTCGAAGCTGGTCGAGCCGATCTCCGGGCGCAGCATCCCGTGTTCGCGCAGCGCCAGCACGTTCAGCGTCCAGTCCGCCGCCGGGTCGAAGCCGAGCCGCCGGTCGGCGCGCAGGATCATCGCGCGGCCCTCGGGCACGCCGGGGGCCAGCTCCACGAAGATGTCGCTATCGCGCAGCGCCACCGGCAGGCCGCCTTGGCTCGCCGAGAGCAGGTCGGGGGCGGTATTGCGCACGAAATCCTCGCCCACCAGCCCGTGCCGACCGGCTTCGACCAACAGGATCGGCTCGTCATGCGGCGCGATCTCCGAGAACTGCCTGAGCTCGGCCAGCGTGCCCTCTGACAGCGCCGCGCGGGCGATGGAGGGCGGGCCGAGATCGACGACCCACAGGTCGAGAAAGGCCTCATTGGGGGCCGCGCGCGCCTCCGGGTCGTCGTGGCTCCAGATCGTGCCGGCAAAGCGCGCGTCCAGCTCGGCGTTGCTGACCACGACATGCCGAGCCAGCCCTTGTGCTACGAGATCGTCCCATGTCAGCGCCTCGTCGTGTCCCATATCGGGCCGCGACGGGGGCGCCGAGGCGATGCCCTGCATCTTCTCGCGCGCCACCTTGAGCGCGGCGGCGAGGATCGACTCATGGGCGATGCGCACGCTTGCCGTCGCCTTGGTCACGCCGTCGAGATAGACCAGCGACGAGCCTGCCCCCGCATCGCCATAGGGCGTGCCGACCACGAGGCTGTCGGCGATGGACAGCCCGCCGTATTGCTCGAGGAAGCCCCGCAGCGGCGCCTCGCCCAGCCCCGACACGAAGATCGGCTCGTTCTGCGACACCAGCCGCACGTCGATGAAGCGCCCCGCGAGGTCGAGCGTCACCAGCATGTCGATCGGCGCGCCCGAGAACCCCGGCAGCGGTGCCAGAGGCTCGGTCTCGAACACGTAGCCTGCCTGCGCGCCGCCCGAGTTCAACAGGCTCCAGACCCCGTCATCGCCGATCGGATCGCCGAGTGAATATGGCGGCACGATCATCTCGGCCAGGGCCTCTCGCGGCAGCGTATCAGGCGCGGCCCGACCCGGCCCGGCAAGCGCGGGCGCGAGAAGAAGTTGCAGGAGCACGAGAATGAGGCGCATCCCCAAGAGCTACGCCCACCGCCCGCGCCGCGACATTCGACCTTGGTGCCGGGGCATGGTCATGAGACCTTTGGCCTATGTCTGGCCCGCCCGGGGCCTGATAGCCTGAATGGGACGCACCAACGGAGCGGGATCATGGCGCAGGAGAAGCTACAGGTTGAGACGGCGTTCCGACGCGCTCTGGTGATCGACGACCATCCACTGTTCTGCGACGCGCTGGGGCTGACGCTGCGCCATTTCGTCGGGATCGAACGGATCGACACCGCCGACCGGCTCGAGGCGGCGCTGACGCGGCTCGACGCGGGTGAGACGCCCGATGTGATCCTGCTCGATCTGCACCTGCCGGATGTGTCGGGCCTCGATGGTCTGGTGCGGCTGCGCCGGATCGCGGGAACGACACCCATCGTCGTGGTCTCTTCGCTCGCCGATCGGCAGGTGGTCTCCGCGGCGATCCGGGCAGGCGCGCGTGGCTTCGTGCCCAAGCACAGCGACCGCGAAGTATTTCTCACGGCCTTTCGGATCATCGCGGCGGGCGGCCTCTACATGCCCGAGGGGATGGATCTGCCCGACGCGCCGGGGCGCGGCTACGAGGATGCGATAGACCGGCTGGCGCAGCTGACACCGCAGCAGGCGACGATTCTGCACCGGATCTGCTGCGGCGCGATGAACAAGCAGATCGCCTATGACCTGTCGATCGCCGAGACCACGGTGAAGGCGCATGTCACCTCGATCATGCGCAAGCTCGGGGTGCAGACCCGGACGCAGGCGGTGCTGCTCGCCAAGGAGGCGAGCTTTGGAAACATGTTGCCCGACCCGCCGCTGCGGCAGTAGCGTCCGATCGAGGGAGGACGAGGGATGGAGCTTTGCGCCACGGCGCCCGGGGAGGGGCGCGAGCGCGACGACACGGTGATCCGCACCGCCAGCGTCTCGGCCTTTGCGCCCGGGGCCGCGCAGGCCTTGGCGCGCGCTCTCGGCCCCGGCCCCTTCGCTCTGGTGATGATCTTCGCCGCGCCGCGCGCGCCGCTTGAGGAGATCGCCCGCGCCGCCCGCGACTGGCCCGGCGCGCGACAGGTCATCGGCTGCACCACGGCGGGCGAGATCACCGGCGCCGGCTATGCCGAGGACGAAATCGTTGGTATCGGCCTGCCCGCCGAGATGTTCGAGGCCGAGGTCATGGCGATCCCGGATCTGGCCCGGATCGGCGGTCGCGACATGGTCGGCGACATGACGGTGATCCGCCAGAGGCTCGAGGACCGCCGCCGCGACTGGTCGTCGGAGTTCGCGATGCTGCTGGTCGATGGTCTGTCGCGACGCGAGGATGCGCTGGCCGCCGCTCTTTCGAGCGGAATCGGGCGGGTGCCGCTGTTCGGCGGCTCGGCTGGCGATGGCGAGGCCTTCGGCGAAACCCGCGTGCTGATCGACGGCGTCTGGCAGCAGAACGCCGCTGTGGTGGCCTTCGTGCGCACCGCCTGCCGCGCCTCGGTGTTCAACCTCGATCATCTCGAACCGACCGAGGAGCGCATGATCGTCACCGAGGCCGACCCCGAGGCGCGTGTGGTGCATCGTCTCAACGGCGAGCCGGCGGCGCGCGAATACGCCCGCGTGCTGGGCCTCGACCGCGCGCAGCTGTCGGCCTTTACCTTTGCCGCGCATCCGCTGGTGGTGCGCATCGGCGGGCGGCACCATGTCCGCGCGATCCAGCGGATCGGAGCGGCGGGCGAGCTGATCTTCTATGCCGCGATCGACGAGGGCATGGTGCTGTCGCTGGCCGAGCCGCTCGACATCGCGGAGCATCTCGACGCCGCCTTCGACGAAATGGCGCGCGACGCGGGACCACCGGCGGCGATCCTCGCCTTCGACTGCATCCTGCGCAGGCTGGAGGCCACCGAAAAGCAGATGGGCGGACGGATGAGCGCGGTGCTGCGCAAGCACCGCATCGTCGGGTTTTCGACCTATGGCGAACAGATGAACGGGCTGCATGTGAATCAGACGATGACGGGCGTGGCCCTCTACCGCCCGTGACGCAGGAGATGATCGCCACACACGCCTTCCTCGACCCCGAGGACAGCCTCGAGCGGCAGAACGAGAAGCTGATCCAGATCGTCGACGCGCTGGTGCGACAGGTCGAGCGCGGCGGCTCGGGTTCGGGCGAGGCCTATGCGCAGTTTCGCCGCGCCGCCCTGCTCGAGGAACAGGTGCAAGCTCGCACGGTGGAACTCGAGAGCGCGCTCGAGATGCTCAACCGCTCGAACGCGCGGCTGGCGCAGGCGATGCGCGAGACCGAAGCCGCGCGGCGCGACCTGTCGACCGCGATCGAGACGGTGCAGGAAGGCTTCGCCATGTTCGACCCATCGGGCGCCATGGTGATGTGCAACTCGCGCTTTGGCATGTACATGGAGGATCTGCGCGAGACGCTGCGCCCCGGCCTGCGCTTCGAGGATTACATCGCCCATGTGGCGCAGTCGCGCTCGCTGTCATTGCCGCCCGGCGAGACGCCGCAGCTATGGCAGGCGCGGCGGCTGGCGCGGCATGATGACCGCCACGCGATCTTCAACGTCTCGCTCGCGGGCGATCACTGGGTTCAGGTGAGCCAGCATCGCACGCCCGGCGGCGGCACGGTGATCCTGCAGACCGACGTGACCGACATGATCCGTGCCGAGCGGCAGGCACGCGAACGGATGCTCGACGACCAGTCGCGCATGGCGCGCGCCACGCTCGATCACATCAAGCAGGGCATCTGCATCTTCGATGGGCGGCTGCGCCTCGCGGGGTGGAACGACAGCCTGAGCCAGCTCATGGGGGTGCCGACGCCGCGCCTCAGGCGCGGGCTGCACTTTCCGGCGCTGTGGCGGATGATCGCGCAGGATTTCGACTTCGACACCGAGATGACGATGCAACGGCTCACCAATTGGGTCGAAAGCCCGGTCGCGCGTCAGCCGCTGCGGTTTCGGATGCGCAGCGAGGACCAGCGATTTATCGACGCGAGCGCCCAGCAGATGCCCGACCGCGGCTTCGTGATCAGCTTTACCGACATCACCGCCGAGCGCCGGGCGATCGGCGACCTTGCCCGCACCAACGAGGCGCTGGAGGAGCGGGTGCGCGCCCGCACGCTGGAACTCGAGGACGCGCTGGAACGGGCGGGTCGCGCCAACGCCAGCCGCTCGCGCTTTGTCGCCGCCACCAGCCACGACCTGTTGCAGCCGCTCTCCGCGGCCAACCTGTTCCTCTCGGCGCTGGCGCATGACGACCCCGCCAACCGCGAGGTGCTGGGCAAGGCGCACAGCGCGCTGCACAGCGTCGAGAGCATCCTGCACGCGCTGCTCGACATCTCGAAGCTCGAGCTGGGCCACGCCTCGATGGACGTGGGCCCCGTGGCGCTGGGGCCGGTGCTGGAGCAGTTGCACGACCAGTTCGCGCTTCAGGCCGCGGCCAAGGGGCTCAGGCTCGACATCCTGCCCACCGGCCTCGTGGTGTCGAGCGACCGGACCTATCTCAAGCGGGTGCTGCAGAACCTGATCGGCAACGCCGTGCGCTATACGCAGGCAGGCCGCGTCCTCGTCGGCGTGAGACGCCGCGGCGGTGCCGCGGTGGTCGAGGTCTGGGACACCGGCCCCGGCATCCCCGAAGAGGACATGCAGGCGATCTTCCGCGAATTCTCGCGGCTCAATGCGCGGGCCAGCGCCTCCGAAGGCATGGGGCTGGGCCTCGCCATCGTCGAGCGCGCCTGCGCGATCCTTGGCCATCCGCTCGACGTGGCCTCCGAGCCGGGCAGGTTCACGCGGTTCAGCGTCGGTGTGCCCGTCACCGTCGCCCGCGCCCCCGACACCGAGGCCCCCGGTCAGGCGCTTTCGGCAACGGACACCGGACCCGAACGGGTGGCCCTTCTGGTCGAGAACGACGCCGAGGTACGCCGTGCCATGTGCCACCTGCTGGAGCGCTGGGGCCTCACCGTGCTCGATGTCGAGAGCGGCGAGGCGGCGCTGTCGCTGCTCGACGAGACCGGGGCCGAGCCGGACTTCCTGCTCATCGACCAGCAGCTCGGGGCCGGGATGACCGGGCTCGAGACCATCGCGGCGCTGCGCCCGCTCCTGCCGGGCCGCCCCATACGTCTCGTCACCGCCGACCGCTCGCCCGAGCTGCGCGACGCGGCGCGCCGCGCGCGGGTGACGATCCTGCCCAAGCCCGTCGCCACCGACGATCTGCGCCGGTTCCTCGGGCGCGGCGGCTAAGCCCCACCTTGGTCGTACGACCATGGCCGCATTTCTGGATCGCCCGGCATTCGGCATCCTCACCCCCAGACGCCACCCTCGCGCCGATGCAGGGTCCGGCGTTCCTGTAGGGAGGACACCATGAACATCCAGACACAGACCACGCCGAGCCGCCAGGTCAGCTCCGCGCTCGACACCAGCCATCTCGGCGTGCCGTTCCCGTTCAAATCGCGCTACGGCAACTTCATCGGCGGCCAGTTCGTCGAGCCGCGCTCGGGCCAGTATTTCGAGAACCCGACGCCGATCACCGGCGAGGTGATCTGCGAGATCGCGCGCTCCAACTCCGACGACGTGGAAGCCGCCCTCGACGCCGCCCACGCCGCCTTTCCGGCCTGGGGCAAGACCTCGCTGGGCGAGCGGTCGAACATCCTCAACAGGATCGCCAACAAGATGGAGGAGAACCTGCAGCTCCTCGCCGCGGCCGAGACCATCGACAACGGCAAGCCGATCCGCGAGTCGGTCAACGCCGACCTCGCGCTTGCCGTCGACCACTTTCGCTACTTCGCGGGCGTCATCCGTGCCGAGGAAGGCTCCATCGCCGAGATCGACGCCAACACCTATGCCTATCACTTCAACGAACCACTTGGTGTGGTCGGCCAGATCATCCCGTGGAACTTCCCGCTGTTGATGGCGACCTGGAAGATCGCGCCGGCGCTGGCCGCCGGCAACTGCGTGGTGCTCAAACCCGCCGAGCAGACGCCGGCGTCGATCATGGTGCTGATGGAGCTGATCGGTGATCTGCTGCCGCCGGGTGTGCTGAATATCGTGCAGGGCTTCGGCCTTGAGGCGGGCAAGCCGTTGGCCCAATCCGACCGGATCGCCAAGATCGCCTTCACCGGCGAGACCACGACCGGCCGCCTGATCATGCAGTATGCCTCGCAGAACCTGATCCCGGTGACGCTGGAGCTTGGCGGCAAGTCGCCCAACGTGTTCTTCGAGGACGTGATGCAGGCCGACGATGCCTTCTTCGACAAGTGCCTCGAAGGCTTCACCATGTTCGCGCTGAACCAAGGCGAGGTCTGCACCTGCCCTTCGCGCGCGCTGATCCAGGAATCAATCTACGACGACTTCATCGCCCGCGCGGTGGAGCGGGTCGGCAAGGTGGTGCAAGGCAACCCGCTCGACATGAACACGATGATCGGCGCGCAGGCCTCGACCGAGCAGATGGAAAAGATCGGCTCCTACCTGAAGCTTGGTCGCGACGAGGGGGCCGAGGCGCTGATCGGCGGCGAGGTGGCCTCGCTGGGATCGGGTCTGGAGAACGGCAACTACATCCAGCCCACGGTCTTCCGCGGCAACAACAAGATGCGCATCTTCCAAGAGGAGATCTTCGGACCGGTGCTCTCGGTCACCACCTTCAAGGACGAGGCCGAGGCTCTCGAGATCGCCAACGACACGCTCTACGGCCTTGGCGCCGGTGTCTGGACGCGTGACGGCTCCCGCGCCTTCCGCATGGGCCGCGCGATCCAGGCGGGCCGGGTCTGGACCAACTGCTACCACCAGTACCCCGCTCACGCGGCCTTCGGCGGCTACAAACAGTCGGGTATCGGGCGCGAGAACCACAAAATGATGCTCAACCACTACCGCCAGACCAAGAACCTTCTGGTCTCCTACGACCAGAACGCGCTGGGCTTCTTCTAGACCTCGGCCCTCCCCCCCCGGACCGGCGCACTCCTGCGCCGGTCCGGCCCCCTTCCCCTGTCCCGGAGACCCGGCCCATGACCAACACAACCGCAGAGACGGGCCACATAGGGGTCAGCGCCACCGATGCCGCGCTCGATCTCATCTCCGAGATCAAGTCGCGCCACGGCGACGACCTGCTGTTTCATCAATCCGGCGGCTGCTGCGATGGCAGCGCGCCGATGTGCTTTGCCGCTTCGGATTACATGGTGGGGCCGCGCGACGTCTGCCTCGGCACCATCGGCGGCGTGCCCTTCTACATGAACCACGACCAGTACGAGCGCTGGAAGCACACCACCCTGACCATCGACGCGATCGACGGCATGGGGGGCATGTTCTCGCTCGACAACGGCACGGGGCGGCGGTTTCTCACCCGCTCCGAGGTCTGTCTCTGATCCCCATCCCCGACCGAAGGACGACCCTATGCGCCATTCGATGCGCCACCCAAAGCGCTTGGCCACAGCTCTTGCGCTTGCCACCCTCACGGCCACCCCCGCCTTGGCCGAGACCCATCTTGTCCAGATGCTCAACCGCGACGCGGCGGGCAACATGATGGTGTTCGAGCCCGCCTATCTCGAGATCGCGCCGGGCGACAGCGTCACCTTCGTTCCGACCGAGCGGTCGCACAACGCCGAGAGCATGGACGACATGCTGCCCCAGGGAGCCAAAGGCTGGACCGGCAAGCGCGACGAAGAGATTACGGTGAGCTTCGACGTGCCGGGCTACTACGGCTACAAATGCAAGCCGCACGAGGCGATGGGCATGGTCGGGCTGATCCGCGTCGGCGACCCCGAGACCCTGCCCGAGGTCGGCAAGCTACGCGGCAAGGGCGACGACCGTATGCAGGAGCTTCTGGCGCAGGCAGGCGCCTGACGCCGGGGCCACGGCACCCGGTCCCGCTGGCGAAACGGCGCCCCGCTTGTCGCGGGGCGCCGTTGTCATGTTCAGAAGGCAGGAACAGTCTGGCGTCGACGCTGGAGCAGGACCACCACGCCCAGGAGCAGCAGCGCCGGGATGTAGAACACGTATTTCGTGATCCGCTGGCGCGGGGCCTGCACCTCGGCGATCCGCACCGGCGTGTCCGAGTAAAAGTCGAAATCGGCAAGCTTCTCGGCCACCGGAGTGCCGAACATCGGCTCGTCGAGCCGCACCACATCGCCTTCTGGGAACAGCAGCAGTCCCGAGGCGTCGATCCTTTCGGCGGCGCCGCCTTCGCCTTCGATGTTCATCACCAGCGTCGTCGCGGTCGTGGCACCCGAGTTGAAGTCCGGCCCCTCGATCTTAAGCCGCAACAGGTCGCCCGGACTGGCCTCGGCCACCGCCGTTTCGAACTCGGCCGGGGCATAGGTCTGGAACGGACTCTGGACCTGATTGAGCCAGAAGCCCGGCACGAAGAGCGTGAAGGCCACGATCAGCAGGGCGGCGGATTCGTGGATCTTCGAGGGTGCGAGAAAGTAGCCTTGGGTCGCGGCGGCGAAGAGCAGCATCGCGAAGGTCGCCACCACGAAGATGAACACCGCCTGACCGATCCCCGCCCATGTGCCCAGATCGATGCCGTAGAGGATCAGCGCGGGGTTGTAGATGAACAGGAACGGCAGCGCGACGGTGCGCAGGCTATAGAAGAACGCCGTGAAGCCGGTCTTGATCGGATCGCCACCCGAGACGGCGGCGGCGGCGAAGGAGGCCAGACCCACCGGCGGCGTCACGTCGGCCATGATGCCAAAGTAGAACACGAAGAGATGCGCCGCGATCAGCGGCACGATCAGCCCCTCCTGCGCGCCCAGGTTCACCACCACCGAGGCCATCAGAGAAGAGACCACGATGTAGTTGGCGGTGGTCGGCAGGCCCATGCCGAGGATCAGCGAGAACAGCCCCACGAAGACCAGCATCAGGATCAGGATGCCGCCCGAGAGCTGCTCGACGAGGCCCGCAAGCTCGGTGCCGATCGGGGTCTTGGTGACGGTGGCCACGATGATACCGGCGGCCGCCGTGGCGACGCCGATGCCGATCATGTTGCGCGCGCCCGCTACCAAACCATCGCGAAGGTCATGCAGACCGGCGGCGAATTGCGAGGCCAGTGTGCTGCCCTCGCCCCGGAACAGTGCCTTGAGCGGGCGCTGGGTCAGGATGATGAACAGCATCAGGCCGGTGGCGTAGAAGGCCGATTTGGCCGGGCTTTGACGCTCGACCATCAAGAACCACACCAGCACCAGGATCGGCAGCACGTAGTGCAGGCCGGTGGCATAGACCTCGGCCACGGTGGGCAGCTTGATCTCTTCGTCCGAGGGGTCGTCCATTTCGAGATCGGGGCGCTGCGCCGCGACCCAGACCAGACCGAGATAGACCACGCCCAGAAGCACCATCATCAGCGGAGCGGCCAGCGACGGCAGCGCGCCCTCGAGGGCGTCGACGCCGTAGATCAGCGCGGTGAAGGCGACGCCCGCCACGGCAAAGCCGATCAGGAACTTCACGATCATGCCAGCGAAGCTCTTGCTCTCGCCCAGCGCCGGCATCTCGCGCTTCAGCGCCTCGAGATGCACGATGTAGACCAGCGCGATGTAGGAGATCACCGCCGGGATGAAGGCGTGCTTGATCACCTCGAGGTAGGAGATGCCGATGAACTCGACCATCAGGAAGGCGGCCGCGCCCATCACCGGGGGCATGATCTGGCCGTTGACCGAGGAGGCCACCTCGACCGCGCCGGCCTGCTCGCGCGAAAAGCCCACCCGCTTCATCAGCGGGATGGTGAAGGTGCCGGTGGTGACCACGTTGGCGATCGATGAGCCCGAGATGAGACCGGTCATGGCCGAGCCGACGACGGCGGCCTTGGCCGGGCCGCCGCGCAGATGGCCCAGACCCGCAAAGGCGAGCTGGATGAAATAGTTGCCGGCACCCGCCTTGTCCAAGAGCGAGCCGAACAGCACGAAGAGAAACACGAAGGCGGTCGAGACACCAAGCGGGATACCGAAGACACCCGCCGTGTCGAGCCATTGCGCGTTGATCAGCGAGGTGAAGGACAGCCCCTCGTGCTCGACAAGATCGGGGATCAGCCAGCCGGTGCCGAAATAGGCATAGGCGAGGAACAGCGCCCCGACGATGGTCAGCGCCGGGCCCAGCGCGCGGCGCGAGGCTTCGAGCAGCACCACGAGACCGACCGAGCCGATGATCACCTGCGCTTGCGTCGGCAGGCCCGAGCGCGCGGTCATCGCCAGCGTGTCGGAGAACCAGAAGACATAGAAGGCGCAGAAGGCACCGATGAGGGCGAGGCCCCAGTCGACCAGCGGGATGCGCTCGCGCGGGCTCGACTTGAAGGCGGGATAGGCGAGGAAAGCGAGAAAGATCGCGAAGGTCAGGTGAATGGGCCGCGTCTGCGAGGAGTTGAGCACCGGCAGGTAGGCCCCGAACCACAGTTGCGGCTGCGCGATCCACAGCTGGAACAGCGACCAGGCCATTGCCGTGCCCGCGATCAGCATCGCTGTCGCGCGGTTGATCGGCGCGCGCGCGCCCGAGTCCGAACTGGTGACGAGGTCCTGCAGATCGTCGTCCGAATATTGCCGGTCGTCCCGGTCCTCGCGCTGGTCGGCCATCGGACGCGCTCCCTCATGTTGTGTTGGTGTCAGCTCCGCCCCTCGGGACGGGAAGGGCCGGGGCGCGCCCGCGCGCGCCCCGGCCGGTCGTTCAGCGATGCGTGCCGATCACTCGATCAGCCCGGCCTCGCGGTAGTATTTCTCGGCGCCCGCGTGCAGCGGAGCCGACAGGCCGTCGGCGACCATCTCTTCCTTGGTCAGTTCGGCGAAGGCCGGGTGCAGGCCCTTGAACTGATCGAAGTTCTCAAACACCGCCTTGGTCACCTCGTAGACGACCTCCTCGGGCACGGCGGCCGAGCTGACGAAGGTCGCGCCGACGCCGAAGGTCGAGACGTCTTCGTCGTTGCCGCGATACATGCCGCCCGGAATGGTGGCGGTGCGGTAGTAGGGGTTGTCGGCCACGAGCTTGTCGACCGCCTCGCCAGACACTTCGACCAGCACCGCGTCACAGGCGGTGGTCGCCTCCTGGATCGAGCCCGAGGGGTGACCGACGGTGTAGACCATCGCGTCGATGTTGTTGTCGCACAGCGCCTGGCTCTGCTCGGCGGCCTGCAGCTCGGAGGTGAGCTGGAAGTCGTCCATGGTCCAGCCCATGGCCTCCATCAGCACTTCCATGGTGCCACGCTGGCCCGAGCCCGGGTTGCCGACGTTGACGCGCTTGCCCTTGAGGTCTTCGAAGGTCGTGATGCCGGCATCGGCGCGGGCCACGACGGTGAAGGGCTCGGGGTGCACCGAGAACACGGCGCGCAGGTCTTCGAACGCGCCCTGCTCCTCGAACTGCGAGGTGCCTTCGATCGCGTGGAACTGCCAGTCGGACTGGGCCACGCCGAACTCGATCTCACCCGACCGCAGCGCGTTGATGTTGTAGACCGAGCCGCCGGTCGACTCGACGCCGCAGCGGATGCCGTGATCGGCGCGGCCGCGGTTCACCAGACGGCAGATCGCGCCGCCGGTGGGGTAGTAGACGCCGGTGACGCCGCCCGTGCCGATCGAGATGAACTGCTGACCGTCCTGCGCGGATGCGCCCCCCGCGGCCAGGGTCAACGCGGTCGCGGCTCCGACGAGATACGTCTTCATGGTTTCTCTCCCTTTGGGTTCGTGATGTTCGTGGCTTCGCTTGGGCGATTGGCTCGCCTAAGCGTGATGTACCGCCCGTGAAAGTCAACAGCCCGCCGGTGTCAACGGGTTACGGCGCGGGCGTTTTGTCCAGTTCTTCCCGAATGTTGGCATCGAGCCGCAATCGCGTGCTGTTGGCGATGAAGGCCAGAACTGTGTAGAACCCCACCGTCGCCATGACATCGAACAGCCCCGCACAACCGACCAGCGCCTCCACCTCGGCCTGTCGCGCCGGTGACATCCTGGCCTCGGCCAGAAGCTCGTCCACCGCCCCCGCAAGGACTGCATCCTCAGGCGACATGGCGTCGAGAGGCCCGGCGATGGAGGCGATCCGCGCCTCCTCCATGCCGAGCTTGCGCGCGCGGCTGACATGGTGGCCCCATTCGTAATCCGAGCCATGCTGGTGCCCGGTGCGCAGGATCACCACCTCGCTGCGCTCCAGCCCGAGCGAGGTGTCGACCACCACGTGCTGGCGCAGGTCGCTCCATGCGCGCAGCAGGGCCGGATGATGCGCCATGACCCGGTAGATATCGAGCCGACCGGCAAAGCCCGGCAGCATGTCGGCGATCTCGACCGGCCAGTCGGCATCGGCCAGCGGTGCGAGATCGCTCACGCGATCTCTCCCAGAGCGGTCTCGACCGCACGGGCAAGGCGTTCGACGATCCGGTCGATGTCCTCGCGCTTGGCGATGAAGGGCGGGGCCAGAAGCACATGGTTGCCGCGCACGCCATCGATGGTGCCGCCCATGGGATAGACCATCAGCCCCTCCTCCATCGCCGCCGCCTTGATCCGCGCGTGCAGCTTCAGGCCCGGATCGAAGGGGGACTTGGTGCCGCGGTCGGCCACCAGTTCGATCGCCTGAAACAGCCCCCTGCCCCGGATGTCGCCGACGTGGGCGTGGCTGCCGAAGGCTTCGCCGAGCCGGGTCGCCAGATGCGCGCCCATCTCGCGCACGTTCGACAGGAGATCGTCGCGCGCGATCACCTCCTGCACCGCGAGGGCCGCCGCGGCAGCCATCGGATGGCCCATGTAGGTGTGGCCGTGTTGGAAGAAGCCCGAGCCGCTGGCGATGGCCTCGTAGATCCTGCCGCTCAGGAGCACCGCACCGATCGGCTGATAGCCACCGCCAAGCCCCTTGGCCACGGTCATCAGGTCGGGCGCGACACCCTCCTGCTCGCAGGCGTGCAGCGTGCCGGTGCGCCCCATGCCGCACATCACCTCGTCGAGGATCAGCAGCACCCCGTGCCGGTCGCAGATCTCGCGGATGCGCTTGAAATAGTCGCCCACCGGCGGCACCGCCCCGGCCGTGGCTCCCACCACCGGCTCGGCCACGAAGGCCAGAACGCTCTCTGGGCCAAGCTCTTGTATCTTGGTCTCGAGCTCCCCTGCGGCCCGGGCGGCATAATCGGCGTCGCTCTCGGTCTCGCGCTGCTCGCGATAGGCGAAACAGGGCGCGATGTGATGCGTCTCCATGAGCAACGGTCGAAACTGCGCGCGGCGCCATTCGTTGCCGCCCGTGGCCAGCGCGCCCAGCGTATTGCCATGGTAGCTCTGCCGCCGCGCGATGACATGACGCCGACTCTCTTCGCCGCGCTCGGTCGCGTATTGCCGCGCCAGCTTGAGCGCCGCCTCCACCGCCTCCGAGCCGCCTGAGACGAGATAGGCGTGGCTGATCCCCTCGGGCGCGTCGGCCACGAGCCGGTCGCCCAGCGCCTCGGCCGCCTCGGTGGTGAAGAACCCGGTATGGGCATAGGCCACCGTGTCGGCCTGCCGGTGCAGCGCCGCGAGGACATCCGGGTGGCCGTGGCCAAGACAGGAGACGGCGGCACCGCCGCAGGCGTCGATGTAGTCGCGCCCTTCGCTGTCGGTGATGGTCAGGCCCTGCGCCGTGACGGCGCGGCGCGGCTGGCCGCGCGTGGTTCGATGCAAGAGATGTGTCATGGGGGATCCCTTCGGGGGCAGATCGGCGGCAGAATGCCCCCCCGCCTTTACAGGCGCAACCACCGGGTCGCCACCGCATGCCCCCCTTGGGCCCCGTGCCGGACGCTATGCTTCGACGGGCCATTCCCCTTGCGAGGACCACGCGCCTTGCAGGCGCGGCGGGTCCCGGTCGCGCCTCGGTCCGGCCTTAGCGTGCGAATTTCACCTGAGCGAGTTGCCAGATGCTGCGCGCGAAGGTCGTCTCGGTGCGATATTGCGCGCCACGGTCATAGGGATAGACGAGCCAGTAGGGCCCCTTGTCGCGCACCTGCATGGTTTCACCGTTCACCCGGGTCGCCACCACCGGTGAGGTGGCGTCGATCTCGTCGATCGGGATCTCGATCCGGTAGTCGTTGAGCGCGACCAGTTCGACCTGCTCGACCGCTCCTTCTTCGGTCCCGACCCAATCGAGCAAGGCCGCCAGCGGCACGCCGGAAAAGCGGGTCTGGCCGTCGGTCCAGATCGTGCCGGTCACGAATTCTTCCTGCGGCAACGCGTCGAGCGCGGCGAGATCGAGCTCCACCACGGAGTGGTCCGGCCCCGTGACCCGCAGGGCCAGAGGTTGCGCCATGGCGGCGCCGGCCAACGCCGAAACAGCGATGGCAACGAAGGCAGTCCTGAGCGTCCCGATCATCACGAATCATCTCCCGGCTGTACTCGAGAACACTGGCCCAGCCCTCGATTTCGGGCCACATCGCTTCCGAACAGGTTCCTATCCCATGAGGTAGGGCCGGAATCCGGTTGGTGATTTCGTTGCAATTTTCACCACATTTCGCGGCCTGACGCTCCGTTACACGGCTTGCAGCGCTCCTGCGGCCTCGAATTTTCCCAAAACGGAAACAACTTTGGGGCATGATCGAAGTGGCCCCTCGCGGGCCTTGTGAGCAACTGCCGGAGTGCATGATGCGAATCCTGATCGCGGACGACCACGACCTCGTACGTGAAATGCTGGCCGCCTATCTCGAACGCGATGGCGGCATGCAGGTGACCCAAGCCGCCAGCCACGAAACCGCGATGCGCGAGATGAAGCGCAGCGGTCCGTTCGAGCTGGTGCTGCTCGACTACCTGATGCCGGGCATGCGTGGCCTCGAGGGCCTGAGCGTCGCGCTTTCGGCGAGCGGCGGCAATCCGGTGGCGCTCATCTCGGGCACGGCGGGGCGTGGCATCGCGGAGACGGCGATCGCGGCGGGGGCCGCGGGATTCCTGCCCAAGACGATGCCCGCGCGCTCTTTGGTCAATGCGGTCCGGTTCATGGCAATGGGCGAGACCTATGTCCCACACGACTTCATGATCACCCGCGAAGAGGAGAACGCCACGCTGTCGCATCTGACCCCGCGCGAGCGGCAGGTGCTCGAAGGTCTCACGCAGGGAAAGTCGAACAAGGAAATCGCCATCGACCGTGAGATTCAGGAGGTGACGGTCAAGCTGCATGTCAAAACCCTGTGCCGCAAGCTCGGAGCCCGCAACCGCACGCAGGCCGCAATGATGGCGCGCGACCAGAGCCTGCTCTAGGATCCGACCGTATCGACGGCACGCGGGGCATGGAAACTGCCCGTCTTCCGACATAGCATGTCGGGGATACGGTAGTCGGGGTTCGGGTGATGACGGCAATCGAACGCAACAACGTGAGCGTGGATGGCCCCGAGGGGGCCAGACCGATGGTTTTCGTGCATGGCTTTGGCTGTGACCGGTCGATGTGGCGCGACGTGGCACCCGCCTTTGCGCAGACGCACCGAGTCATCACCTTTGACCTGACCGGCATGGGCGGCTCGGATCTGTCGGCCTACGAGCCGCGCCGCTATGCGGATCTTCAGACCCACGCCGACGACCTTCTGGAGATCCTCGAAGAACTCTCGCTGCGCGACGTGTGCATCACGGGGCATTCGATCGGGGCCTCGATCGCGCTTCTGGCGGCGAATCGCGCCCCCGACCGGGTATCGCAACTGGTCATGGTTTCGCCCAGCCCCGCCTTTCTCGACGACACCGGGGCGGGATACCGGGGCGGTTTCGCGCGCGAGGAGATCGAAGGCCTGGTCGGGCTGCTCGAAGAGAACCACCTCGGCTGGTCCATGCAGATGGCCCCGACCCTCACCGGACAACCCGGCGAAGCGCCATCGACCGAGACGCTGACGCAGAGCTTCTGCCGCACCGATCCGGAGATCGCGGGGCATTTCGGACGGGTCACCTTCTTTTCGGACCGTCGTGCCGATTTCGAACACGCGGCCTGCCCGGTGCTGATCCTGCACTGCAGCGACGACGCGCTGGTGCCGATGGACGTGGCCGAATGGATGCGCACCCACGTGCCGGGCGCTACACTCGAAGTGCTCGACGCGACCGGCCATTGCCCGCACATGACCGTGCCGGGAGAGGTCGTGGAGACCATGCGCACCCATCTCGGAACCGGCTGATGCCGTCGATGTCCGGCAACGGATTCGAGATGGCGACAGAGCTGATCGAGGACGCGCCATGCGGAATCGCCGTGACGGACCCCGACGGCCGTCTGCGCTATGTCAACGCGACCTTGGCGCACTGGCTCGGCCTGCCGCCCGAGGGCGATCCCACGCGCGCAACCCTTGCTTCGTTGTTCACCGGACCGGGGCGAATATTCTACGACACCCATATGGCGCCAATGATGCGGCTTCAGGGCTTCGTGCGCGAGATATCCTGCACGCTCGAGGTCCAGGGCGGGACACCGCTGCCGGTGATGCTCAGCGGTGTCGCGCGGCGTAACGCCGACGGGGTCTGCACGCGGTTCGACTATACCGTTTTCGACGCGCGCGAGCGGCGTTCCTACGAAGAGGCGCTGCGATCCGCCAAGCGTGAGGCGGACGAGCTTGCGGCGATCGTCAGCAGCTCGCCCAATGCAATCCTGCGTGTCGATGCCACGGGCCGCGTGCGCAGCTGGAACACCGGTGCGACCCGGCTGCTGGGCCGGTCCGCCGAGCAGGTTCTGGGTCAGCCCGTCGCCGAGGCGATCAAGTTTCAGGATCGCCCCGACTGGTTCGCCCGCGAGGCCCGCGCCCTGCTCGACGAGGCGGAGGTCGCGTTCGAAGCCCGCCATGCCAGCGCGCGCGATTTCGAGGTCACCCTTGCGCCGATCGGTGAACGCGGCCAGCCCGGCGCCTCCGCGGACTGGTCGGTGATCCTGCGCGACGTCACGCGCCGCAAACGCGCCGAACGCCGCCTGCAGGTGATCTTCGACGAGATGCGGCACCGCATGAAGAACACGCTCGGCGTCGTCGCGGGAATCGCCAGACAGACCCTGCCTGCCGGGAACGCGGAGCAGTTCGTGTCCCGGCTTCAGGCCCTGTCGTCGGCGCATGATGCCCTCGGCCAATCCGAGGGCGACACCGGAACCGAAGCGGGGGCCGAGATCGGCGCGCTGCTGGATTTTTCCTGTCAGGCGGCGGGCGGGCCCGCGCGGTTCAAGGTCAATGGTCCCCGCGTGCGGCTCTCGGCCCGGCAGGCAACGTCGATGTCGATGGCGCTGCACGAGCTGGTCACCAATGCGCTGAAATACGGGGCGCTTTCGTGCGAGCAGGGACAGGTGCGGGTCGACTACGCGCTCGAAGGCGCAGGCGAGACCGGGCCGCTCAGGCTGCGCTGGCGTGAGATCGGCGGACCGCCGGTGACGCCGCCGACACGACGGGGCTTTGGCACCAAGATGATCGGCTTGGTGCTGCAGGCCGAACTTGGGGCCGAGGTCCGGTTCGAATTCGCCCCCGAAGGGTTCCGCTTCGAGGTGGCCTTTACGGCGGGCTGACAGGCCCGCCTTGCCGTCTCAGCCCAACGCCGCTGCGATCTCGTCGCGGCTGGCGCCCTGCCCCAACAGCACCGAGAGCAGCAGGCGCGCCTTGAGCCCCGACAGCGTGCCGGTCAGCAGCGCGCCCGTCTTGACCATGGTGGCCGCACCGCTGTCGGCGCCGTAGACCGCATGGGTGCGCCCCTCGGCGCAGCGCGAGGCCAGCAGCACCGGCACCCCCGCCTTGGTAAGCCGGGCCACCACAGGAGCAAAGCCACGCGGTGCGTTGCCACGACCAAAACCTTCGATCACCACGCCGCGGGTGCCGTTCTGCGCGCAGAACTCGAGGAAGGCCGGCGTCGTACCCAGCGCGAGCTTGATCAGCTCGACCTCCTGAACCAGCCCCGCATCCGGCAGAACCCGGCGTGCACCGGGGTGGCGGTATATATGCACGCCCCCGAGATCCACCTCGCCCAGCTTGCCCAGACCGGGGCTGCGAAAGGCATCGACGCGCGAGCTGTGCGCCTTGGTCACGTCGCGCGCGGCGTGAATTTCGCCTTCGAACTGGATCACGGCGCCGATACCACGCGCCTCGGGGGCCGCGGCCACGCGGATCGCATCGGCGATGTTGCGCGGCCCGTCGCTGTCGGGATCGCCCGCGTGGCGCTGCGCGCCGGTGAAGACGATCGGCTTGTCGCCCGCCACGAGGATATCGGCGAGATAGGCGCTTTCCTCCATCGTGTCGGTGCCATGGGTGACGACGACGCCCGCGCAGTCGGGCCGCTCGAGCGCCGCACGGATCGCCGCCACGAGGCCCTGGGCATCCGCGAGGGTGAGCGCGAAACTGTTGAGTTCGCGGAATTCCTCGACCCGGACCTCGATCCCGGTCAGCGGGTCGTGCAGCATCTCCATCAACGCGGTACCGGCCAGCGATGCGGTGACCGCGCCTTCGGCCTCGGAATGGCGCGAGGCGATGGTGCCGCCCGTCGAAATCAGCGTGACCCCGGTCATGATACATCCTTCATCTGCGTCGAATTTGGTGCCCGTGGCCGGACTCGAACCGGCACGCCCCGAAGAGCAAGAGATTTTAAGTCTCGTGTGTCTACCATTTCACCACACGGGCCCGGTTCACGACTTACGACGCCGCGCGCGGACGGTAAAGCGTTTGGCGGTCTCAGATGTCGGTGCCCGGCGCTTCGATCAACCCACGTTCGAGCAGCCAGGGGTTGTGCGCCAAGGCCCGTTCGAGCGCGCGGCGCGCGTCGGCGTCGCGGCCCAGACCCATGAGCGCCAGCGCCCGGCCCGACAGCGCCCCGACATGGTCCGGCTGGCGCGCCAAAGCCGCGTCGAGATCGGCCAGGGCCGCCTCGTGCGCGGCCTGCAGATAATGGATGAAGGCGCGCTGGTTCCAGCCTTCGGCATAGTCAGGGCAGTCCTCGATGAGCTGGTCGAGCAGCGCCATGGCCTCGGCGCCCTGCCCCGCCTCGCGCAGATCCATCGCCCGATCGAGCAGGTCCTGTGCCTCCGCGTCGGGCGCGTCGAGCCACAGCTCCCAAAGCGCGTTCATCAGCCGCTGTGCCTGCAACGGATCGCCCGCCTGCGCCAACCGGTCGAGCAGACCTGCGATTTCCTCGGCGTGGTCAGGCGGCGCCGGGCAGTCTCGGCCCCATGCCGGGGCGGCGAGAGCAAGGCCAAGCACCATGGTGGTCGCGCGGATCATGCGCCATGCTGCGCCAGCGCCTCACCGCGCGTCAAGATCCGCAGCCGAGGCCCCGATGTTTCCGATCCGCGACCACAACCCTTCGACCGGCACACCCTATGTCACCTGGAGTCTGCTTGCGCTCAACGTCGCGATCTACCTGTGGATGGTGGTCGCGCTCGACACCGGCGACGATCTCGCGCGGCTCTATTACGACTGGGCGATGATCCCGGCGCGGATCTCTGCCGCCGAGAACCCGGTGTCGCTGATCAGCGCGCTGTTCCTGCATGCGGGGCTGTTCCACCTCGCGGGCAACATGCTGTTCCTGTTCATCTTCGGCGACAACATGGAGGAGCAGATGGGCCATGGCGGTTTTGCGGCTTTCTACCTGGCTTCCGGCGTCGCAGCCAACCTCGTGCAGCTCGCGGCCGAGCCATACTCTCCGGTCCCCACCATCGGCGCCTCGGGAGCCATCGCGGGCGTCATGGGCGGCTATCTGCTGCTGTTTCCCCGCGCCCGGATCGACATCCTGATCTTCCTGATCGTGTTCATCAAGGTGGTGCCGGTGCCCGCATGGCTGGTGCTGGCGATCTGGTTCGGGCTGCAGGTGCTGGGCGGCCTCGGGGCCGATGCGAGCGTCGGCGGCGGCGTCGCCTACTGGGCCCATGCGGGCGGCTTCGCGGTGGGGCTGGGGCTGGCGCTGCCGGTCTGGCTCAGGCGTGGTGGCCCAACCTTCTGGAGGCGCACCCACGGGGTGCCGCCACATGCCGCGGCACCGCCGCTGGCACGCAGCAACATCCCGACCATAAGGAGACGCCGATGACGATCCCCGACCCCCAACACCGGCTGACCTGCCATTGCGGTACGGTCGAACTGCGCCTGCACCTCGCGGACGGGTTGAACACCGCCCGGCGCTGCGATTGTTCGTTCTGCCGCAGGCGCGGGGCGATCGCGGCGACGGTGCGATCGGGTGAGCTGGAGGTGGTGCGCGGTGCGCAGAACCTGACGCTGTACCAGTGGGGCACCGGCACGGCGCAGCATTGGTTCTGCGCGACCTGCGGCATCTACACGCATCATCGCAGGCGGTCGAACCCGAATGAATACGGGGTGAATGTCGGCGCGCTGGAGGGGGTGAACCCCTCCGAGCTGGGCGAGATTCCGTGGTCCGACGGGGTCAACCACCCGTCGGACCGCTAGCGGTCTCAGGCCTCGCGGGCGCGGACCAGCTTGGTAAAACGCTCGAAGATGTCGGCGTTGGCGGCGACCACGTCGCCATGCTCGAGCGGGTCGTGCCCGTCGCGGATGGCCCCGACAAAGCCGCCGGCCTCGGTGACGATGATCATGCCCGCCGCGATGTCCCAGATCCGGGTCTCGCGCTCCCAGTAGCCCTCGGTGCGCCCGGCGGCGACATAGGCCATGTTGAGCGCGGCCGAGCCGTATTGGCGCAGGCCCGAGACCTCGGGGGCGATGCGAGCGAGATCTTGGATCATCGCCGGCAGCGTCCGGCGTCCGGCGCAGGGCACACTGGTCGAGAAGATGGACTCGACGAGGCGGTGACGCCCCGAGACCCGCAGGCGGCTCTCGTTGAGCCAGGCACCTTCGCCTTTCTCTGCGTGGAACATTTCGTCCTTGACGGGATCATAGATCACGCCGGCGACGATCTTGCCCTTGTGCTCCAGCGCGATCGAGATCGCCCAATGCGGCATGCCGTGCAGGAAATTGGTGGTGCCGTCGATCGGATCGACGATCCAGCGCCGGGTCGGGTCCTCGCCCTCGATGGGGCCGCCTTCCTCGCCCAGGAAGCCATAGGAGGGCCGAGCCTCCATCAGCGCCTCGCGGACGGTCTGCTCGGCCTGACGGTCGGCACGGGTAACGAAGTCGCCCGGTCCCTTGGTCGAGACCTGCAGCTGCTCGACCTCGGCAAAGTCCTTGAGCAGCGCGCGACCGGCGCGGCGGGCGGTCTTCATCATCACGTTGAGATTGGCGGAACGGGCCATCGGGGCCTCCTCGGGCTTGGGCTGTCAGGCCCACGGGGCCCTGAGATGTCACGGATCAAGGGGCCATAGCCGCTCCGCGCCATCCCGGCAAGGGGCCAAGCGGAGCCGCGCCTAGCCCCTTTGCAGCTTCACCGCCTCCTGCCGCGCCAGCCGGGTGAAATGGGCGATGTAGGGCCGGGCCGTGTCATCCGAGCGCGTCGCGGCAAAGAGCCTGCGCGTCTTGCCCTTGGCCGTCAGTGGCCGGGTCACGAAGTCGGCGTTGTGCCGCAGCTGCCGCACCACCCAGTCGGGCAGCACCGCAACGCCGCGATTGGAGGCCACGAGCAGCAGGATCACCGCCGTCAGTTCGACCTGCCGGATTGCGGCGGGCTCCACCCGGGCCGGGATCAACAGCTCGGTGAAGACGTCGAGACGCGTGCGCTCCACCGGGTAGGTGATGAGCGTCTGATCCGCGAAATCCGTGGCCTCGATGAAGGCCTTCTCGGCCAGCGGGTTCATCGACGAGGCAACGAAGACCGGTTCGTAGTCGAAAAGCGGCGTGAAATCCGTCTCGGGCAGGCTTTCGGGGTCCGACGAGATCACAACATCGACCATCTCGCGCCTGAGCGCCGGGAGCGCGTCGAAGGCGAGGCCGGGGCGAATGTCGACATCGACCTCGGGCCAGGCCTTGCGGAACTGTTCCAGCACGGGAAGCAGCCACTCGAAACAGGCGTGGCACTCGATGGCGATGTGCAGCCGCCCCGACTTTCCCGCGATCAGCCCCGCAAATTCGGCTTCGAGCTCGGCCACGCGCGGCAGGATGTCCTCGGCGGCAGCGAGTAGCTTCATGCCTGCCGCCGAGAGCTTGAGCGGCTTGGAGCGGCGCACGAAGAGCTCGACCCCGGCCTGATCCTCGATCCCCTTGATCTGATGCGACAGCGCCGACTGTGTTATGTTCAGCAGATCGGCCGCCCGCGCGAGACCGCCCGTGTCATGGATTGCCTTGATCGTGCGCAGGTGGCGGAACTCGATATGCAAGTGAAACTCATTATAGTGGTGAGGGTTATGAATTTGTCTCACACCACCTCATCTGCGACAAGGTCCACAGCCCATAGGAGACCGTCCATGACCCGCCCCGCCGTCAGTTTCGAATTCTTTCCGCCGAAGAACATCGAAGGCTCGTTCCGTCTTTGGGATACGGTGCAGGCGCTGGCGCCGATGGGGCCCGAGTTCGTTTCGGTCACCTACGGCGCGGGCGGCACGACGCGCCAACTCACCCATGAGGCGGTGGACGCGATCCACAAGAAGGCCGGTCTGCGCGTCGCGGCGCATCTGACCTGCGTCGAAGCGACCAAGGCCGAAACGCTCGAGATCGTGAACGGCTATGCCAAGGCGGGCGTCGAAGAGATCGTGGCCCTTCGTGGCGATCCGCCGAAAGGTTCGGGCGGCTTCACCGCGCATCCCGATGGCTTCTCGGGCTCGGTCGAGCTGATCGAGACGCTGGCGGCGATGGACAAGTTTCGCATTCGCGTCGGCGCCTATCCCGAGCGGCACCCCGATGCCGCGCATGAGCTGGCCGATGTCGAACACCTCAAGCGCAAGTTCGACGCTGGCGCGCATAGCGCGATCACGCAGTTCTTCTTCGAGGCTGACACCTTCTTTCGCTTCCGCGACGCCTGCGAGAAGGCGGGGATCAAGGGTCAGATCATCCCCGGCATCCTGCCGATCGAGAACTGGAAAGGCGCGCGCAAGTTCGCCGCCATGTGCGGCACCTCGATCCCGCAGGTGGTCGCCGATGGCTTCGATCACGCGACCAACCAGTCCGAGGCCGACCTGCTGGCCACGGCGCTGGCCACCGAGTTGTGCGACAAGTTGATCTCCGGCGGCGCGGAGCATCTGCACTTCTACACGCTCAACAAGCCCGACCTGACGCGCGACGTCTGCCACGCGCTGGGCATCGCGCCCAAGGCTTCGCTCAGCGAAGTGGCCTGATCTCAGCAGGGGGCTGGCGATCCGATCGGGTGCGCCAGCTTCGGCACTTTACTCTTCAAATACGCACTACCCGGCCCCGCCCCCCGCGCTACCCTCGGGATCATGAGCGATCTTCTGACCTTCACCGACCGGGGCATCTTTTGCGAAGCGGGCGATTTTTACATCGATCCGTGGCGGCCGGTCGACCGCGCCCTCGTGACGCACGGTCACGCCGATCACGCGCATGAGGGCATGTCGCATTATCTGGCCACCGACATCGCCGCCCCGGTGATGCGGCACCGGCTGGGCGAGATTTCCCTCGACACGATCCGTTATGGCGAGACACGCCGCATAGGCGACGTCACCGTGTCGTTCCACCCGGCGGGGCATGTCCCCGGCTCGGCGCAGATCCGCATCGAGCACAAGGGCGAGGTCTGGGTCGCCTCGGGTGACTACAAGACCATCGACGACGGGCTTTCGACCCCGTTCGAGCCGGTCAAATGCGACGCCTTCATCACCGAATCCACTTTTGGACTGCCGGTGTTCAAATGGACGCCGCAGGACGAGCTGGCGCGCGATCTCAACGCGTGGTGGGCCGCGAACGCCGCCGAAGGGCGGTTTTCGTTGATCGGGGCCTATGCGCTGGGCAAGGCGCAGCGGATCCTGACGCTAGCCGACACCTCGATCGGCCCGATCCTCACCCATGGCGCGGTCGAGAACACCAACGAGGTGCTGCGCGCGCAGGGCATCAAGCTCCCCGACACGATCCGGGTGACGCCCGACACCGACCTCAAGGCCCATCCGGGCGCGCTTGTCGTCGCCACGCCGTCGGGCCTTGGCGGGCCGTGGTCGCGCCGGTTCGGCACGGCGGCCAACCCCGCTTCGACGGCCTTTGCGAGCGGCTGGATGGCGCTGCGCGGGGTGCGCCGCAGACGGGCCGCCGACCGCGGTTTCATCATGTCCGACCACGCCGACTGGCCCGGGCTGAATGCCGCGATCCGCGACACCGGCGCCTCCCGCATCTTCGTCACTCATGGCTATACCAGCGTGTTCCGCCGCTGGCTCGAAAGCGAGGGCTATGACGCGGCCATCGTTTCGACCGAGTATTCGGGCGAGAACTTCGACGCGCCGGACGAAGGTGAGACCGGGGGCGAGGCGGCATGAAACGTTTCGCCGAACTGTTCCGGGCCGTCGACCAGACCACGCGCACCACCAAGAAAGTGGCGGCGATGGCGGAGTATTTCCGCGAGGCGCCCGACGCCGACAAGCTCTGGACCATTGCGCTGTTTTCAGGCCGCCGCCCGCGCCGGACCATCACCGCCACCGTGCTGCGCGAATGGGCCGCCGAACGTGCGGGCATCCCGCTTTGGCTGTTCGAAGAGGCCTATCCGATCGTCGGTGATCTGGCCGAGACGATCTCGCTCGTTCTGCCGCCCGCCGGGGCCGAGGAGGATCGCCCCCTTAGCCACTGGATCGACGAGATCCGCCGCCTGTCGAAGCAGGACGATGCCGCGCGCAAGGCGGGCATTCTGGCGGCATGGGACGCGCTGGGTCCGACCGAGCGGCTGTTGTTCACCAAGCTGCTCACGGGCAGCTTTCGCGTCGGCGTCAGCCAGAAGCTGATGACCCGCGCGTTGGCGCAGGCCACCGGCATCGACGAGCCCGAGTTGACGCATCGGCTGATGGGCTCATGGACGCCCGACGACATCACCTGGCACAGCCTCGTGCATGCGCCCGACCCCACGGCGAGCCTGTCGCGGCCCTATCCGTTCTACCTCGCCTACCAGCTCGACGATCCCGAATCCTTGGGCGATCCGGGCGACTGGATGGCCGAGCGCAAGTGGGACGGCATTCGCGGTCAGCTGATCCTGCGCGGCGGCGACCATCACCTGTGGTCGCGCGGCGAAGAGCTGATGACCGACCGGTTTCCCGAACTGGCCCGGCTCAAAGATTTTCTGCCGATGGGCACGGTGATCGACGGCGAGGTTCTGGGCTGGGGCGACGAGGTGCCCTTGTCGTTCAACGCGCTGCAAAAGCGTATCGGACGCAAGACCGTGCCAAAGAAGCTTCTGGCCGAGGCGCCGGTGATCCTGATGGGATACGACCTGCTGGAACATGAGGGCGAGGATATCCGCGCCCTGCCCTTTGCCGAGCGCCGTGCCCGGCTCGATGCGCTTGGGGCCGGCCTGCCGGCCGAGGCGCCGTTCCGGCTCTCGCCGCTGGTCCCGGTGGAGAGCCTCGACCAATTGGCCGAGGAGCGCGCGAAATCGCGGGACCTTATGGCGGAAGGGCTGATGCTGAAACGGGGCGACAGCCCCTATCTCGCCGGTCGCAAGAAGGGCGACTGGTGGAAGTGGAAGGTCGATCCGCTGACCATCGACGCGGTCATGGTCTATGCGCAGGCGGGCTCGGGGCGGCGCGCCAACATGTTCACCGACTTCACCTTTGCCGTACGCGATGGCAACGGGCTGGTCCCCTTCACCAAGGCCTACAGCGGCCTCACCGATGCCGAGTTTCGCAAGATCACCGCATGGGTGCGCAAAAACACGCTCGAACGCTATGGACCGGTGCGTCACGTCAAACCGGAACATGTCTTCGAGATCGGCTTCGAAGGCATCCAACCGAGCCCGCGCCACAAGTCCGGCGTCTCGCTTCGGTTTCCCCGAATGCTGCGTTGGCGCCACGACAAGCCGCTCGACGAGATCAACACGCTCGCTGATCTGAAAGACATGCTCGCCACCTATGGAGGAGATAGCACCGCATGAGACATGCACTGGCCGTCATCGCGGGGATCGCCCTCCTGCTGCTTGTCACAGCCTCGTTGCTGCCGCTTCTGGAGACCGACGCATGGTGGGTGCGCTATCTCGACTTCCCCCGCATGCAGTTCGCCGCGGGGCTCGTTGTGCTTTGGGTGCTGATGGTGGCGCTGGGCGGCATCGGCCACGGGGCTGCGCGCTGGCTCACGATCCTCGCGGTGATCGCTCTGGGCTATCATGGCTGGCGGCTCTGGCCCTACCAGCCGTTTGCGGCAAAGATGGACCCCGGCACCGCCGAATGTGGCCCCGAGGCGCGCCTCAGCGTCATCGTCGCAAATGTGCAGCGCTCGAACCAACAGGCCGAGGCGGTCATCGCCCTCGCCCGCGAACAGAACCCCGACCTGTTCTTCGTGATGGAAACCAACGAATGGTGGGACGAGGCATTGGCCCCGCTCGACGCCGACTATCCGTTTCACGAGCAGGATATCCCGTCGGACGCCACCTACTACGGCATGCACGTCTTTTCGCGCCACGGCTTCGACAGCGCCGAGATGCGCATGCCCTTTGGGGCAGACACGCCGCTGTTCGACGCGGTGATGGCGCATCCTGTCGGCAAGCTGCGCGTCTTCGGCGTCCACCCGCGCCCGCCCCAGAGAGGCCAGCCTTCGACCCTGCGGGACGCCACGGTGCTGGAGGCGGCAATCGGCGCGCGCGACGGTGAGCTGCCCGCCCTGCTCGCCGGAGACTTCAACGCGACGCCTTGGGAGCGCACCTCGCGCCGGGCGCTGCGTCTGGGCCGCCTGATCGATCCGCGCGCGGGACGTGGGCCGATGGTCAGCTTCGACGCAAACTCGTGGTGGATGAAATGGCCTCTGGACCAGATCCTGTGGCAGGAGGGGCTCGCCATGACGGGGTTCGAGGTGCTGGGCGACATCGGCTCGGATCACTACCCGTTGCGCGCCGATCTGTGCCTTACCACAGAGGTGGAATTGCGCCCGGTGCCCGCGCGCGACAGCGACAACGCCGAGGCGCGCGCGACGCTGGAAAAGGCCCGCGCCATGCCGGATGCCGCTTTCGACGGCTGACACGGGTTGAGCCGCACCGCCCCCGACCATATCTTTCGCCTCCGAGACACAGGACAGAGAGCAGCCCAATGACCCAAGACCCCCGCTTCGACGCCGCGACCGAAACCGGGGGCCGCCCTCTGGGCAACCTGCCGGAATGGGACCTGAGCGATCTCTATCCCGCGCCTGATTCAGCTGAGATCAAGAACGACATCGATTGGCTCGAGCAGGCCTGCGCCGAGTTCGCCGGTGATTACGAAGGCAAACTCGCGGGTCTCGACGCGCAGGGGCTTTTGGAGGCCGTGCAGCGCTACGAGCGCATCGACATCGTCGCGGGCCGGATCATGTCCTATGCGGGTCTGCGCTACTATCAGGAGACCACCGACTCCGAGCGCGCCAAGTTCATGTCCGATTGTCAGGACCGGATCACCGCCTACACCACGCCGCTGGTGTTCTACGGGCTGGAGTTCAACCGGCTCGACGAGGATCACCTCGAAACCCTGCTGGGCCAGAGCCAGGAACTGAACCGCTACCGCCCGGTGTTCGAGCGGATGCGCGCGATGAAGCCCTATCAGCTCTCGGACGAGCTGGAGAAATTCCTGCACGACCAGTCGAGCGTCGGCGCGGCGGCTTGGAACAAGGTATTCGACGAGACCATCGCCGGGCTGACCTTCACGGTGAACGGCGAAGAGCTTGGCATCGAAGGCACGCTGAACCTGCTGACCGATCGCGACCGCGCCAAGCGCGAGGCGGCGACCCATGAGCTGGCGCGCGTGTTCAAGACGCAGATTCGCCTGTTCTCGCGGGTCCACAACACGCTCGCCAAGGAAAAGGAGATCGAGGATCGCTGGCGCGGCATGCCGACGCCGCAGACCGGGCGTCACCTGTCGAACCACGTCGAGGCGGAGGTGGTCGAGGCGCTGCGCGACGCCGTGGTCGCGGCCTATCCGCGCCTGTCGCACCGCTATTACGCGCTCAAGGCCAAGTGGCTCGGCCTTGAGAGGATGCAGGTCTGGGACCGCAACGCGCCGCTGCCGATGGAAACCGACCGCATCGTCGGTTGGGACGAAGCGCGCGGCATGGTCGAGGAAGCCTACGGCGATTTCGACCCGCGCATGGCCGAGCTGGCGAAGCCGTTCTTCGACGAGGGTTGGACCGACGCCGCCGTGAAGCCGGGCAAGGCGCCCGGCGCCTTCGCGCATCCGACGGTCTCGACCGTGCATCCCTATGTGATGCTGAACTATCTCGGAAAGCCGCGCGACGTGATGACGCTGGCGCATGAGCTGGGTCACGGCGTGCACCAGCGGCTGGCGGCGGGCCAAGGCGAACTTCTGTCGTCGACCCCCCTGACGCTGGCGGAGACGGCGAGCGTGTTCGGCGAGATGCTGACCTTCCGCAAGCTGCTCACCAAGGCCAAGGACCAAGGTGAGCGCAAGGTGCTGCTCGCCGGCAAGGTCGAGGACATGATCAACACGGTCGTGCGCCAGATCGCCTTCTACGACTTCGAGTGCAAGCTGCACGCGGCGCGCGCCCAAGGCGAACTGACGCCCGACGACATCGACGCGCTGTGGATGAGCGTTCAGGCCGAGAGCCTTGGGCCGGTGTTCGACTTCGCGCCGGGCTACGAGAGCTTCTGGGCCTATATCCCGCACTTCGTGCATTCGCCCTTCTACGTCTATGCCTATGCCTTCGGCGACGGCCTCGTGAACGCGCTCTATGCCGTCTACGAAGAGGGCGGTGAGGACTTCCAGGAGAAGTATTTCGACATGCTTAAGGCGGGCGGCTCGAAGCACCACAAAGAGCTTCTGGCGCCCTTTGGCCTCGATGCCAGCGATCCTGCCTTCTGGGACAAGGGCCTGTCGATGATCGAGGGCATGATCGACGAGCTGGAAAAGATGGAGGGCTGAGCCCTTCTGACGCGAAATGCACGAAAGGCCGGGGAGTGATCCCCGGCCTTTTTCGTTTCTTGCCAGCAGGTTTCTACCGGTCGCTTCAGTCGTCGTCTTCGTCTTCGTCATCGTCGTCATCATCGTCATCATCGTCATCGTCATCGTCATCGTCGTCATCGTCGTCATCGTCATCTCGCTCACGACGCTTCTCGGCCTTCTCGTCATCACGTTCACGACGGTCCTCGGCCTTCTCGTCATCGCGCTCACGACGGTCCTCGGCCTTCTCGTCATCGCGCTCGCGACGGTCCTCGGCCTCTTCCTCCTCGCGCTCACGCCGATCTTCGGCGCGTTCCTCCTCGCGCTCGACCCGGTCCTCCTGCTCCTCTTTGGCGCGTTCGGCGCGACGGTCGCTGCGCGGAGCCTCGTACTCTTCCTCGACCAATTTGCCGGAAACGTCGTATTCCCGCTCAACGGACGAACCGTCGGCGCCGCGCGTCTCTTCTTCGAACAACTGGGCTCCATCGCCGCTATAGACACGCTCGGTGCGGCCTGAGGCGCCGCTGGCCTCGACGATGAGCGTGTCACCGCTCGGACGGATGCGGATCTCGCCGCTGTAGCCTTGGGCCACGAGCTGCGCCACAACGGCATCGATAGTGGCCTGGCTGGGCGCGGCCAAGGCCGGGGTCGTCAGGCCGAGCGTCGCCGCAGCGAGGCCCGTCATGAGATAGGTTCTAAGGGTCATGCAGTCTCTCCTGTCCCTGGTCAGCAAGCACCCCTTGAGTGCGCTCTACTTCGGGATAGGTCATGACCCATGAATGCGCCAAGAATACGTCAGATTCCCGGCTCGGGACATCAGGCCAGCATCTCCTTGACCACCTCGTAGGACGAGCTCAACTCATCGCTCTCTGCGCGCGCGATGGCCGGGGTCTGGCGCGACCAATTTCCGCTCTCCACACATTGCAGCATGAAATGCGCCAGATCGGCGTGGCGCGTGCGGATGAGATCCTCGGGGATGACGTCCGGCACCACCACGTAATCGCCGGTCAATGGCTCCGGCAGAAGCCAGCCGGGGCGCACAGCGGTCCAGTCGAGATCGCTGGCGCGCAGTATCTCCTCCATCTCGCTCATCTGGTGCAGCACCCGGGTCAGCGCCGGGATCGCCGTGGTGCGAAACAGCAGCGGGCCGCGATCATGCGTGACCACAAAGCTCGCCGAGATCGTCACCAGCCGTGTCACGCCGCGCGCCTGCATCGCCTCGACGATGTGCCTTGTGCCGGTGGTGTAGAGCGGCGGCGGGTCCATCAGCGTCGCGGGGTCGCCGGGCACGCCCAGCGCCGAGATCACGGCATCGACGCCGTCGACCACCGGCCCGAGGTCGTCCTCGATCACATTCGCGGTCACCCGTTCCACGTTGTGCCCGGCAGGGGGCGCGTCATCGGGCCATGCCATCTCGGCAGCGCGGACATGGTGGCCCCGCGCCACCGCCTGTTTCACCACCTCCTGCCCGGTTACGCCATGCGCGCCGAGTACGAGGATCGTCTTGGGGTCTGCCATCGCGGTCGCCTCCGGTGATGTTTTCCGAAGGACAACCGCCGTTCGCCTCAGCCGTTCCCGCCAGCGGCATAGACCATATCGATCATCGCCTGCGTGCCCCGGCTGAACTCGAGCGGACAGGCATAGGACGCCCCACCAATGGCGGCGGTGAAATTCTCGACCTGAAGCTTGTAGTGATCGACGCCGGGCCAGCGTTCGTGCACCACCCGCATTCCTTCGGTTTCGAGCGTCAGTTCGGCCTGACCGAATGTGTTGGCATTGAACGGGCAGAGCAGCTTCAGCACGCCCTTGTCGCCGTGGAACGTCACCTCCTGCCGAGGGTGCAGCCGCATCGAGACCATGCCGGAATACTCGAAGCTTTCGAACCGGGCGGCGACCTGCGCATAGACGTCGACGCCGTTCTCGTAGCGGATGGTGGCGTGGCGGATGCTTTGTGGCTCTTCTTCGGTGACGAAACGCACCGAGCCAAAGGCATAGACGCCGATGTCGGGCAGCCCGCCACCGCCGGTCTCGGGCTTGTTGCGGATGTTGTCGGTGGCAGCCGCGTTGTTGAAGCTGAACGCCGCCTCGACATGACGCAGCTCGCCCACGGCCCCGCCCTGCACCAGCTCCTTGGCCCTGATCCACTGCGGGTGATGCACGATCATGTAGGCCTCGGCCGCCATCAGCCCGGTGGCGTCGCGCTTGGCGATCACCTCGTCGAACTCCGTAGCCGTCATCGCCAGAGGCTTTTCGCACAGCACATGCTTGCCCGCGTCGAGCGCCTTGAGCGTCCATTCGACATGCATGGCGTTGGGCAGCGGGATATAGACCGCGTCGATCTCGGGATCGTCGAGCAGCGCCTGATAGTCGAGATGCACGCGCAGCCGCGGCTGGAATGCCCGGAAGGAAGCGGCCTTCTCCTCGGAAGAGGTGGCAAGCGCGGCCAGCTCCGAGCCGTCGGCGGCGTGGATCGCGCGCGCCATGGCGCCCAGCGCGAATTTCGAGGCGCCCAGAACGCCCCAGCGGATCGGTTCACTCATCACGGTTTTTCCCTGACATGCGGGAAAGAAAAACCCTTCCCCGTTTCCGGGGAAGGGTAATGATCGCGGCGCAGAGTGCAACGCGCTCAGGCGCGCTCGAGCATCCCGCGTTCCTTTGCCAGCTCCTGCATCCGCTTTTGCAGCTTTTCGAAGGCGCGCACCTCGATCTGCCGGATGCGCTCGCGGCTGACCTCGTATTGCCCCGACAGGTCTTCGAGCGTCACCGCCTCTTCCTGAAGCCGGCGCTGGATGAGGATGTCCTTTTCGCGGTCGTTGAGCACGCCCATCGCCTCGGCCATCAACTCACGGCGTGCATCGAGCTCGTCGCGCTCCTCATAGTCGCCCGCCTGATCGGCGCTGTCGTCCTCGAGCCAGTCCTGCCACTGCGTGGCGCTGTCGCCATCCGAGCCGACCATGGCGTTGAGCGAGGCGTCGCCACCCGACATGCGCCGGTTCATCGACACGACCTCGTCCTCGGTCACGCCGAGATCGGTTGCGATACGCTTGACGTTTTCGGGCCGCAGGTCGCCCTCTTCGAGCGCGCCAAGACGCGCCTTGGCCTTGCGCAGGTTGAAGAACAGCTTCTTCTGACCCGAGGTGGTGCCGAGCTTGACCATCGACCACGAACGCAGCACGTATTCCTGAATCGAGGCTCGGATCCACCACATCGCGTAAGTGGCAAGGCGAAAGCCCTTTTCGGGGTCGAACTTCTTGACCGCCTGCATCAGCCCGACATTGGCCTCCGAGATCACTTCGGCCTGCGGCAGGCCGTAGCCACGGTAGCCCATGGCGATCTTGGCCGCGAGACGCAGATGCGAGGTGACGAGCTGGTGTGCGGCGCCTGCGTCCTCGTGGTCGACCCAGCGCTTGGCCAGCATGTATTCCTGCTCGGGCTCGAGCATCGGGAACTTGCGGATTTCCTGCAGGTAACGGTTCAGCCCCTGCTCCGGCGACGGGGCGGGAAGATTCGTATAGGTCTCTGCCATGGGCCCCTCCTTTCGGATGTCTCTTGGATCGGTCAGCGATACGGCGTCGTGCCCAGCGGGGCAAGCGCCGCCTACCGCAACAGCCTTGTGCAATGATGAACCCTTCGGCCCCACCCGACGAGGGGGCGCGTCCGAGGTTCAGTCATTAGTGAATTTCGTTACGGAATTCTAACCGCGCAGTGCCGCGAGGAGTTCCGCCATGTCGTCGGGCAGCGGGCTGTCGAAGCGCAGCTTTTCGCCTGTGGCGGGATGCACGAAGCCCAGCGAGGCCGCGTGCAGCGCCTGCCGCCCGAAGCCCGAGGCCAGCGCCACCGCCTTGGCACTATGGGTCTTCTCCGAGAGCTTGCGCCGTCCGCCATAGACCGGATCGCCGATCAGAGCATGGCCCGCATGCGACATATGCACCCGGATCTGGTGCGTGCGCCCGGTCTCCAGCCGACACTCGACCAGCGCCGAGGCCGCGAAGGCCTCCATGACCTTTGCCCGCGTCACCGCGTGGCGGCCCTGCTCGAAGCTTACCGCCTGCCGCTGCCGATCGGTGCGGTGACGGCCCAGCAGGGTTTGCAGCTTGAGCACCGAGCCGGGCTCGAAGCTGGCCCCTTTCACGCCGCGCAGACGAGGGTCGTTGGGGTCAGGCACGCCGTGGCACAGCGCGAGGTAATGCCGCTCCGCGGTGTGCTTTTCGAACTGCAGCGCCAGCCCCTGATGCGCGCGGTCGGTCTTGGCGACGACCAGAAGACCGGAAGTGTCCTTGTCGATCCGGTGCACGATGCCGGGCCGCTTGGCGCCGCCGACGCCCGAGAGATCGTCGCCGCAATGGTGGATCAGCGCGTTGACCAGCGTGCCGTCGGGGCTGCCGGGGGCGGGATGCACGACCATGCCCGCGGGCTTGTCGATGACGATGAGATCGTGATCCTCCCAGACCACGCTGAGCGGGATCTCCTGCGCGCCGATGTGGCTTTCGGCGGCCTGCGGCACGGTGATCTCGACCACCGCCCCCTCGGCGACGCCCGCCTTGGCGTCGGTTGCCACGGCACCGTCGACCGTCACGGCCCCTTCTGCCAAGAGCTTGGCGATGCGCGAGCGCGACAGCGTGGCCTGCTCTGGCACATCGCGGGCCAGCGCCTTATCAAGGCGCGCCGGCGGGTTTTCGTCGATGGTGAAGCGGACGACAGTGGAGAGATCGGCCATGAAGGCTCCCGAGACAGACGGCCCGGTCCTGATCCCGCCCGAGCTGAAATGGCTCAAATGGCTGGTGATCGCTCTGGCGGGCGTGATGATCGCAGGCTTCCTAGTGCTGATCGCGGCGATTGTCATCCGTCTCGATGCGGCACCCGCCCTTCCCCTCCCCGAAAGCATCGCGCTGCCCCGAGGCGCCGAGGCGATGGCATTCACCCAAGGCCGTGACTGGATCGCGGTGGTGACGACCGATGACCGGGTGCTGATCTATGGCCGTGACGGGGACTTGCGACAGAGCATGGGGATCAACCGCGCGGAATAGGCCCCGCGCGGTCCAAGGCGTCAGGCGTGCCCGCCCTCATGCGGGATCAGGTGCGTCCAGAGAGCCGCGACGGCGAGCACGGTGCCGCTCAACACCGCGTTCCAGGCGGAGGCGGGATCGGTGCCGGTAAAGCCGAGCATCCAAGGCGCAGCGACCACGAGCACCGCGACCACCGCCACGGCAAAATCCGTCCCCTCCTGCGCGCCGTGCTCTACCAGACCGGCGATAGCCAGCACCACGACAAGCGCGCCCAGCGCCACGATGCTCCAGAAGGCGGAACCCGCCGTGTGGTCGAAGACCCATGGCGAAACGATCAGCCAAAGACCGACCACGAAGAAGACCCAGTCCTGCCAGTGATGTCGTTTTGTCATCCGATCCCCCTCCCGAAAAACCGATGAGCACCCCCATGGAGCCCTCGGCGATCTTGAGCACCCGCGGCCCATCAGGCCGTCCGACCATTGGGGGGAAGCGGCCCTCGGGCCACACGCGGGCCGCGATGCGGCCCTGACCGGATCATACCACAACCCTGCGGCGCAGGCGACGGGCCTCGGCGCGGATCGCAGTCACATTTGAGAAGAGAGGGGAGGTGGTACCGCCTTCCTGGCTTGAACAGGAGACCTCTGGATCCACAATCCAGCGCTCTAACCAACTGAGCTAAGGCGGCACTGGCGCGGGAATTAGCGCCAGCAGGATCGGATTGCAACCCCCCTGCCCCGGTTTTGGGCCCTCTTCCCCAAGGTCGTCCACCTTGCCTGACGCGCGCCTCGGCGCTAGGGACATCGCAGCTTTGAAAGGAACCGACATGGGTATCGACACCGAACGCGACATCGAGGCGAACCTGCAGATCGGCCCGACCGATCAGGGCATGGTGCGGCTGTTCATCGAAGCCGGCACAACCGAGATCCCGATGGATTTCGACCCCGAAGAGGCCGAGGACATCGCCGAGGAGATCAAGGCCGCCGCGCGCGCCGCGCGCGCGGTCAAGAAGAAAGGCTGATCGCCGGATCGCGCGCCTTGTGCCAACGCAGGGCGGCATGGCGCGCGAATTTCTGCAGCATCACCTTGCGCCGGGCCCCCGACAGCTTGGTCTCGGGCGCCATGGTCACGATCTCGGCGTCATAGCCGTCGGCGATGATGACGCCCGTGTCCTCGGGCAGAAGCTCGAGCGGAAACGCGTCGTCCACCGCCCAGAAGTAGCGGTCGCAATAATCGAGATAGCCCTGCCACTTGCGGTCGGAGGCAAAGTCGGCCCGGCTTGATTTGCATTCGATCACCCACAGCTCGCCCTTGGGGCCAAGCGCCATCACATCGACGCGCAGGCCCGAGGCGGGTACGAACTCCTCGATGGTGACGAAGCCGTGGCTCAGCAGGTGACGACAGACGCCACGCGCGAGGATCTGTCCCGGCTGCGGCGTGGCGCGCGGGCGCGACAGCGCCTCGGAGGACAGCGCGTCGTCGGGCAGAACCGCCGCACGACGCTCGCCCTTCTCCCAATCGTCCCAGTCGTTCCATTCATCCGGCATGGGCGGCATCATGAACATATCGGCAACATGCTTCAAGCGGCGAAAGCCAAGGCGCGGCCCCTTGTCACGCCCGATCCCCGATCCTAGATGTGGTCACGGCGGGTTCTGCTCTTCTCGTGCCAAGGGGTCAAATTCCAGTGGCCTTAAGCAATTCCGAGGGAGCTGGCTCTGTGCGGACCCTGGTTCGTTTACCTGGCGCCCACCTGTATACACAGGTCCTCGGGAATATTCACCCCTACGGTCGCTGCGGTTCCCGCCACCTTTTCCCATGACAAAGGGGCGCGGCTTGCGCCACGCCCCCTGACTTTTCGGCCCGAGCGGCGTTCAGAACGCCTCGGGCCGCGCCTCGCGTGCCATATGGTCGAGCACGCCGTTGACGAACTTTGATTCCTTGCCGTCGGGATAGAAGGCCTTGGCGATCTCCACGAACTCGACGATCACCACCTTGGGCGGCGTCACCTTGCCCAGAAACTCTGCGCCCGCGGCGCGAAACAGCGCTCGCAGCGTCGGGTCGATGCGGGCGATCGGCCATTTGGCGACCAGTGCGCGGTGCGTCATCTGGTCGATCTTGGCCTGCTCGTCGACGGCCCCCTCCATCAGACCACGGAAGGTGGCGAGATCGCCCTCCTCCCATTCGCCTTCCTCGTAGGTGGCGCCGAAGCGATGCGTTTCGAACTCGCGCATGACGCTGTCGACGGATTGGCCCGAGGCCTCCATCTGGAACAGCGCCTGCACGGCATACATGCGCGAAGTAGAGCGCATGCGCCGCTTTTGGGTGTTCGATTCGGCCATCAGCTTTCTCCCAGCCGGTCGGCGGTAAAGCCGAGGCCCTTGTCCTTGCGCCCAAGCTGGCGCGACAGCGCCACGAGGTGCAGCGCGGCAGCGGCGGCACCGCCGCCCTTGTTCTGACCCTGCGGGTCGGCGCGCACCGCCGCCTGTTCGTAGTTTTCCACGGTCAGGATGCCGTTGCCGATGCACAGCCCCTGAAGCCCAAGCAGCGTCAGCCCGCGCGAACTGTCGTTGCACACGGTGTCGTAATGGGTTGTCTCACCACGGATCACGCAGCCCAGCGCCACGAAGCCGTCGTACTCGCCCATTCGCGCGGCGATGCCGATCGCCGAGGGCAGTTCCAGCGCGCCGGGCATCTCGACGATTTCATAGGTGCCGCCCGCCGCTTCGACCTCGGCCATGGCGCCAGCGACAAGATTGTCGGCGATGTCCTTGTAGTAGGGGGCGACGACGATGAGGATCTTCGGACCCTCATCGAATGCGGGACGCGCGAGCGCGTGGTGGGTGGGGCCAGCCATCATCCGATCTCCGAGATCTTGCGAGTGTCGATGATCTCGAGACCATAAGCGTCGAGCCCGACCACGCGGGGTTTGGGGGAATTGGTCAGCAGCACGATCTTCGACAGGCCGAGCGTCGAGAGGATCTGCGCACCGAGCCCGTATTGCCGCAGCACGTGCGGCGAATGCTCTTCTGTGGTGGCAAGCTTCATGTGCAGGTCGCGCAAGAGCACCAGAACGCCGCGCCCCTCATCCGCGATGGCCTGCATCGCGTCGCCGAATTCGCGGGCGCGGCCCCGGGGGCCGGTGCCCACCACGTCGAGCATCGGGTCGAGGGTGTGCATACGCGTCAGCACGGGGTCATCGCCCGAGATGTCACCCTTGATCAGCGCGATGTGCTCGGCACCCTGCGTGGTGTCGGTGTAGACGCGCAGGGTCCAGTCACCGCCAAACTCGCTGGTGATCTGCTGCTCGTCACGCAGCTTCACGAGGTTGTCGTGGCGGCGGCGGTAGGCGATCAGGTCGCTGATCGTGCCGATCTTGAGCGCGTGCTTCTGCGCGAAGGCCACGAGATCGGGCAGACGGGCCATCGAGCCGTCCTCCTTCATGATCTCGCAGATCACGCCCGCGGGGTTCAGGCCCGCCAGCCGCGAGATGTCGACGGCGGCCTCGGTATGACCGGCGCGCACCAACACCCCGCCCTCACGGGCGCGCAGCGGAAACACGTGGCCCGGCGTGGCGATATCGACCGCGCTCTTGCTGGCGTCGATGGCGACGGCGACGGTGAGCGCGCGGTCCTGCGCCGAGATGCCGGTCGACACGCCTTCGCGCGCCTCGATCGAGACGGTGAAGGCCGTCTCATGGCGCGAGGAGTTGTTGGTCGACATGAGCGGCAGGCCCAGCGCGTCGATGCGGCTGCCGGGCAGCGACAGGCAGATCAGCCCGCGCCCGTGCATGGCCATGAAGTTGATCGCGTCAGGTGTCGCCATCTGCGCCGGGATCACCAGATCGCCCTCGTTCTCGCGATCCTCGTGATCGACGAGAATGAACATGCGGCCGTTGCGCGCGTCGTTGATGATCTCGTCGATCGGGCTGATCGCATCCGACCAGTCGCGCTCCACGGGGCCGGGGGTCTCGAAGCTTTCGGTCACTGGCGGTTCCTGACGATTTTTGGGCCGGGACGGGGATGCAGGTGCAGATAACGGCTGGGGGCGGTTTTGCAAAGCCCGCAAGGGCCCGCGCAAGGCCGACCTCGCGCAGGGGCAATGTGCGGCGCTGTGCGGCCTAGCGCGGCGGCCAGCCTTCTTCGGCGGCTCCAAGCCCGGCGATCACCGCATCGAGTGCTGCGCGCGGCGCTATGGCGAGCATCAAGGGCGCGGTCGGGCGCAGCATCACCCGCCCCGTCACCTCGTTCGAGGTGCCGACGCGGCGCGCGGGCGAAAAGCGGATGCCTTCCGTGGGCCAGCGCAGCCCCTCCGACGCGCAGCCGACCTCGCCCATTGGAAACAGCGAGAACGGGGCGCCCGGGACGAGGTCGAGCGTGATCCGTGGCGGGCAGAGAAAGACGAGGCTCTCGGTCCCAATCAACAGGCAGCGCCGGTCGGCCCGCGCGGCCAACACGTGGAAGGCCGCCAACTCGTGATCGAGCCGGCCGCCGGTGAAGCCCACCGCCAGAACCAGGGGCGCGTCGATGTTGCGCAGCGCCTTGTCGAAATCGGTGCTGTCCTGCTCGGCGATCTCGTGCAGCCGGTCGGCAAACTGGGCGGCCGACTCGCCGATGCTGTCCATGTCGCCGATGACGGCGCGCGGGGTGTGTCTGGCTTTGGCCGCATGGCGCGCCCCACCGTCCGCCGCCACGAGCAGCGGCGCGCGCGCCAAGGCGAGCGGCAGGTCCGCCGCTCCCAAAACACCGCCGCCAAGTAAAGTTATCGCTTCAGCGCACTGGACAATCGCCACGACCACCCCTCATCATCCCCACAAGTCGAACGGTCCGCCGCAGTTTTGCCATGAAATCATCACTTGGCCACCCGCTTCGCGGTCCCGATTCAAACCCATTCACTGCTACATCGGGATGGACAGGGTAGAAAGCGAGCACTCAGATGGTTGGATCAAGCAAGATACTCACGGTGTCCTACGGGACCTTCTCCTGCACGCTGGAGGGGTTCGACGACTCGTTCGACACGATGAAGGCCATCGCAGAATATTTCCGCGATCTGGCTTCTGACGATCGGTACTTCGGGGCCGAACCCCCGACCCCGGATGCCGAGATGCTGGCCCGCATCGCCGAGCGCGAAGTCTCGCGCCGGGTCGAGGCGCGCACCGATGGCAGCGGCATCGTACTGCGCACGGGTCAGGCGCTGCCACCCGTGACGCAGCCCGCTCCTGTGGCGCAGCCTGCCCCGGCGGCACCCCCCGCCCCGGTGGCGGAGCCCACGGCAAAGGCCCCTGATTCGGCTTCTGCGCCCGAGGCGGCACCGACGCCTGCCCCGCAGCCGGCGCCAGCCGCTGCCGAAGCCCCGCGTCAGGCCCAGCCGCAGCCCCACAAGACCGAGCCTGCTGAGCCCGCGCCGGTGGAGGTCGACGCATCTGAGGCGGAGGCCGAATGGTCGGACCCCGCCCCCACGCCCCATGTCGTCCGGCCCCGCACGGCGCAGGACGCCGACAGCGTCGCGGCCAAGCTGCAGCGCATCCGCGCCGTGGTCGGTCGCCAGACCTCATTTGCCGCCGAGTGCGAGGAAGAGGACATCGCGCCCGCATCGCAGCAGCGCCCCGCCGCCGGGATGTTCGACACCGCCCCCCAGCGCACCCCGGCACCACCACCGCGCCGCGTCGAAGAAGCGCCCGCGACCAAGGCCCCCGAGCCTGCCGCGCCCGCCGCGCAGCAAGACGACACCACGGCCGAGGTCCCGGCACAGGCGAGTCAGGCCCACCCGGCCCGCGCCCGTGTCGTGCGGATGCGCAAGGCCGATTTCGACCGTGCCCTCGCCCGGGGCGAAGCCCACCGCATGATCGAGACCGAAGCCGCGACGCCGGAGCCCGCCTCGGCATCGCATGAGCAGCCGGACGTGGCCGACGCCGAAGCGGACGCCGCCGAACCGCAGGCCGAATCCACCGCGATCGTCCCACAGGCGGCGGAGTTTGAGGACACCCCGCAGGCGGCAGATCCCAAGGATGCCCCGCAGGCCGCGGAATCAAAGGACGCGCCGGTCGTTGCCGATGCAGCGTCGAACTCGGATGCCGACGTCCCCGAGACCCTGTCGCAGGAGACGGAAGCGCGCGACGAGACCGCACCTGCGGCCCCGGCCGCCGCACCGGCCCGCACCGATGCGCAGCTATCCGAGGACGCCGAACGCGCGCTTCTCGAGGAGCTCGCGGCGCTCGAGCGGGAAATGGGCTTTGATCAGGATGGACCGGCCAGCCAGGAGATCGCACAGAGGGACGGTGTGGCGCAGGATGAGCCGAGCTTTGGCGATCTCGCGAACGAAGCTTCGGTTGAGATGTCGGACGCCGAGGCCGAGACCCCCAAGGAGGATCACTCCGAGGTGGCATCGGATCTGCCCTCCGATCTGCCCAAGGAGTTCGTGTTCAACACCGACCCCGAGGCCGAGGCCTCGGACAAGCTCGCGCATGAGCGGCGCAGCACGGACGTCGGCGAGGCGGCGGCCGAAGACGAGACCGACGCGATTGAATCGGATCGCCCCGCCGAGGCGCCCCATGGGGCTGTCGGAGCGCAGACGCTGGGCACCGACGAGGCCGACATGTCGCGCATCCTTTCAGCCACCGCCGCACGCATGGCCGACCCGGAATCGGGCCGTCGCCGCGATGCGATCTCGCAGCTCAAGGCCGCCGTCGCCGCTACCGAGGCGGCACGCCGGCTGGGCGAGGTCGAGGCGCGACAGACCGCCGAGGACGTGTTCCGCGACGACCTGCGCCAAGCCGTCCGGCCGCGTCGCCCGTCCCTGCCGACGCAGGACACCGATTCGTCCGACGCCGCTCAACCGCGCCCGGAGCGGCCGCGCCCTGCCCCGCTCAAGCTGGTGGCCTCGCAGCGCGTCGACATCACCGAGGAGCCCGCAAAGGGCGGCCGCGTTCCGGTGCGCCCGCGCCGCGTCGCAGTGGCCGAAGCCGAACCGGCGATCGAGAGCCAGCCCGAGGCCAGAACCGAGGCCCCTGCCCCCAAGCCCGCGGAGGCTGCGCCTGCTTTCACCGAAAGCTTCAGCGACTTCGCGACCCGGATGCGGGCGCATGATCTGCACGATCTGCTGGAGGCTGCGGCAGCCTATACCGCCTTCGTCGAAGGGGCCGAGGATTTCTCGCGGCCGCAGCTGATGGACCGGGTGCGCGAGGTCTGCCCCGAACCGATCAGCCGCGAGGACGGGCTGCGCAGCTTTGGCACGCTGCTGCGGCAGGGCATGCTCAAGCGAGTGCGCAGCGGTCGTTTCGCCGTCGCCTCCTCGAGCCGCTTCAACCCCGAGCGCCGCGCCGGCTGATCCGACCCGGTCACGGGCCATGCTCCCGACGAAAAGGGCGGCGCCGGAAGGCGCCGCCCTTTCTCAATTCCGCCGCGAAGGGCCGGTTCAGCCGTCGTCGCGCTCGTCTTTGGGATCGGCTTTGCCGACGCCGAGGAATATCCGCCGGAACGGCAGTGCCCAGAGGAATCCGAGCCCTGCGTAGATCGCCAGTTCCGTGAGGATCGAGGGCCGATCGAACAGCCCGACCACCGTGATCGCCACGATGATGTAGCCCGGCAGGCCCACCAGCAGGATCAGCAGCGACAACCGTCGCCGCGCCTTGATCGAGAGCTTGCGTGCCATCAGCCCCTGTTCCTCAATCTGCGAACGGATCGGTGACGAGGATCGTGTCGTCACGCTCGGGGCTGGTCGAGACCATGGCCACCGGGCACTGGATCAGCTCTTCGATGCGGCGGATGTACTTGATCGCCTGCGCCGGAAGATCGGCCCAGGACCGGGCGCCGGCGGTCGATTCCTGCCAGCCCGACATTTCCTCGTAGATCGGCACGCAGCGCGCCTGACGGTCGGCGGCGGTGGGAAGGTAGTCGTAGCGCTCGCCATCCAGCTCGTAGCCGGTGCAGATCTTGAGCGTCTCGAAGCCGTCGAGCACGTCGAGCTTGGTCAGCGCGATACCCGAGACGCCCGAGGTGGCGCAGGTCTGGCGCACGAGGCAGGCGTCGAACCAGCCGCAGCGACGCTTGCGACCGGTGGTGGTGCCGAACTCGTGGCCCCGCTCGCCCAGACGCTGGCCATCGTCGTCGTGCAGCTCGGTCGGGAACGGACCTTCGCCGACGCGGGTGGTGTAGGCCTTGACGATGCCAAGCACGAAATCGATCGCGTTCGGGCCGACGCCGGTGCCGGTGGCGGCCTGCCCGGCGATGACGTTCGAGGAGGTCACGAAGGGATAGGTGCCGAAATCGATGTCGAGAAGCGCGCCTTGTGCACCTTCGAACAGAATCCGCTGTCCGGCGCGGCGGCGCTCGGTCAGCACCTTCCACACGGGCGCCGCGTATTCGAGGATCGCGGGCGCGATCTCGCGCAGCTGCTGCAGCACCGCTTCGCGGTCGACCGGCGCAAGACCGAGGCCGTTGCGCAGCGCGTTGTGATGCACCAGCGCCCGGTCGAGCCGCAGCTCGAGCGTCGCGTCGTCGGCGAGATCGGCCACACGGATCGCGCGGCGGCCCACCTTGTCCTCGTAGGCGGGCCCGATGCCGCGCCCGGTGGTGCCAATCTTGGCAACGGTGCTGAGCCCCTCGCGCGCCCGGTCCAGCTCGCCGTGGAACGGCAGGATCAGCGGCGTGTTCTCGGCGATCATCAGGGTCTCAGGGGTGATTTCCACGCCCTGACCACGGATGCCTTCGATTTCCTTGAGCAGGTGCCACGGGTCGAGCACGACGCCGTTGCCGATGACCGAGAGCTTGCCGCCGCGCACCACGCCCGAGGGCAGCGCGTGCAGCTTGTAGACCTCGCCGCCGACGACCAGCGTATGGCCCGCGTTGTGACCGCCCTGAAAGCGCGCGATCACATCGGCGCGCTCGGACAGCCAGTCAACGATCTTGCCCTTGCCTTCGTCGCCCCACTGGGTGCCGACGACCACCACATTCGCCATGGACGTACCCTCTCCGGTCTTTCAATCCGGCGTCGCTATAGCGCTCCGCGCGGCTTGGCGAAACCGCAAACTGGCCACGAGCCGGCAACGCCCCCACTTCGGGGTTGCGACATGGGCCGCCCTCTTCTAGATACGGCGCGTTCCGCTCCCACCCGTCGCTCGCAGAGGTCCGCATGGAAAACGTCGTCCTGATCGTCCACCTGATCCTCGCGCTGTCGCTGATCGGCGTGGTTCTGCTGCAGCGCTCCGAAGGCGGCGGCCTCGGCATGGGCGGCGGCAGCGGCGGCGTGATGTCGGGCCGGGCCGCGGCCACGGCGCTGGGCAAGATCACCTGGGGCCTCGCGGGCGCCTTCATCGTCACCTCGATCGCGCTGACGATCATCGCCGCCGAAAATTCGGCCGGTGGATCGGTGCTTGACCGGCTGACCGGGTCGGCCCCTGCCGAAGACAGTGCGCCGGCGACCGACCTCGGCGGCGGCAGCCTGCTGCCGCCCTCGCCCACCGATGGCCCTGTCGTGCCGCAGGCCGAGTAAGGCCACCCACAACCACTGGGCGTCGGCCGAAATCGGCCACATGATCTTGCGCCCCCGGTTGCGGTCACGGGCCGAATCCGGATATCCTCAAATCCCGTGATGCCGCGAAACCCACGTTTCGCGGCAGTCTTCCATTCGATGCATATTCGACGATCACGGGGTACTTCCGACCATGGCGCGTTACATCTTCATCACCGGCGGCGTTGTCTCCTCGCTCGGCAAGGGACTGGCCTCGGCGGCGCTGGGTGCGCTCCTGCAGGCCCGCGGCTATACGGTCCGGCTGCGCAAGCTCGACCCCTATCTCAACGTCGATCCCGGCACGATGAGCCCGTTCGAGCATGGCGAGGTCTTCGTCACCGATGACGGCGCCGAGACCGATCTCGATCTTGGCCATTACGAGCGCTTTACCGGAGTCGCGGCGCGTCGCACCGACAGCGTCTCTTCGGGACGGATCTATTCGAACGTGCTCGAGAAGGAGCGTCGCGGCGATTACCTCGGGAAAACGATCCAAGTGATTCCGCACGTCACCAACGAGATCAAGGATTTCCTTTCGGTCGGTGCCGATGAGGTCGATTTCCAGCTCTGCGAGATCGGCGGCACGGTCGGCGACATCGAGGGCCTGCCCTTCTTCGAGGCGATCCGCCAATTCGCGCAGGAGCGCCCGCGCGGCCAGTGCATCTTCATGCATCTCACCCTCTTGCCCTTCGTCGCGGCCTCGGGCGAGCTGAAGACCAAGCCGACGCAGCACTCGGTCAAGGAGCTGCGCTCGATCGGCATCGCGCCTGACGTGCTGGTCTGCCGCTCCGAGCATCCGATCCCCGAAAAAGAGCGCGAGAAGATCGGCCTCTTTTGCAACGTGCGCAAGGAAAGCGTGATCGCGGCCTACGATCTCAAGTCGATCTACGAGGCGCCGCTGGCCTATCACCGTGAGGGGCTCGATCAGGCCGTGCTCGACGCCTTCGGCATTTCGCCCGCGCCCAAGCCCAACCTTGCGCGCTGGCACGACGTGAACGACCGCCTGACCCATGCCGAAGGCGAGGTCCGCATCGCCATCGTCGGCAAATACGTACAGCTGGAGGACGCCTACAAGTCGATCAAGGAAGCGCTCACCCACGGCGGCATGGCCAACAAGGTCCGCGTCAAGGTCGAGTGGGTCGACAGCGAGGTCTTCGACCGCGAGGATCCGGGCCCGTATCTCGAAGGGTTTCACGCGATCCTCGTGCCCGGCGGCTTTGGCGAACGCGGCACCGAGGGCAAGATCAAGACCGCCCAATTCGCGCGCGAGCGCGGCATCCCCTACCTCGGGATCTGCCTTGGCATGCAGATGGCGGTGATCGAGGCCGCGCGCAACGTTGCGGGCTTCAAGACCGCGGGCTCCGAGGAATTCGACCACGAGGCGGGCAAGCGCCGCTTCGAGCCGGTGGTCTATCACCTCAAGGAATGGATCCAAGGCAATCACGTGGTCGAGCGGTCGGTCGGCGACGACAAGGGCGGCACGATGCGTCTGGGCGCCTATACCGCTGCTCTCACCGAGGGCAGCCGCGTGGCCGAGGTCTACGGCGCCAGCCGCATCGAGGAGCGGCATCGCCACCGCTACGAGGTCGACACCAAGTACCGCGAGGCTCTCGAAGCCAAGGGTCTGTGCTTTTCGGGCATGTCGCCCGACGGCCGCCTGCCCGAGATCGTCGAGTGGAAGGACCACCCGTGGTTCATCGGCGTGCAGTTCCACCCCGAGCTGAAGTCCAAGCCCTTCGCGCCGCATCCGCTGTTCGCGGACTTCGTGCGCGCCGCCGTGGAGACCTCGCGGCTGGTCTGAAGAACGCCCGCGCAAACCTCAAGGGCCGCTCCCCCGGGAGCGGCCCTTCGCGTTAGCGATAGAGGCTGAAGTAGAACTCGATCGCCTTGCGCGCGGTCAGATCACGTTGGCAATCGGCGCCATAGATCACCCGGATCGAGCCGCCGTTCGCACGATCATAGGCCCGCGCACACTCGGCGTCGCGGTCCTTGATCCATTGGCGCTGCGCGGCCAGCAGCCGGTCCCAGCTGCCGTTCGCCTGAGCCCGCGCCCGCATCGGCCCCCACCAGGCGTTGAGCCAGCTGTCCCAAGCGCCGGCTTCGCGCATCACGCAATCGGCGATCTCGAGGGTGGTCTGGCCGCGGCAGGCCCCGGCAATGATGTCGGAGCATTGCGCCAGCACTTGCGCCTGCGAGCCACTCGCGGCGGCTGTCTGCACACAGGTGCCAACGCGCGCCACATCCTCGCGGCTGGGAGTCGTCTGGGCTGTAGCGGTGCCGCCGGACATGAGCACCGTGAAAACGAGGGCAGCACGAAGCATGGGAAACCCCTCCCGAAACCGATGAAACAGGCCGACAGCCTAGCACGGATCGGGAGGAGTTTCGCCCACCGGGCGGCGGCTTCGCTTGGCCCGCTTCAGAACCGGAAGTCGATCTCTCGCGTGATCCCGAGCCGCGCGCCGAACTGGTCGTCGTCGAGGCTGATCGGGCTGTCGGCGGCGTCGCCCATGAGCTTTTCGTAGGTCACGGCCCCGTCGAGACCCCAGCTGTCGTTGAGCTGATAGACCGCCCCTACCTCGGCCCCGGCCGAGATCAGTCCGCCCTCGGCGGTGTAGCCCGGCGTGCCGAAATAGGTCTGGGCGTAATCGTCATCGGCGAAGAGCGCGCGCGGGCCCGCGCGCAGCGTCAGCCGATCGGAGGGGCGCAGATAGGCATCGGCGCCAAGCTCGGCCACGTAGCTTTCATGGCCCCCGAAGCCGCGCCGTACATCCGCGAAAACGCCGAAGCTCTCGGTGTCGTAAGACGCCCCGAGACCCAGCTCGAGCGCGGCGTCGATGTCGTCGAGATCGGCCACGTTTTCCACGTCGCGGCCCTCGCGCTCCGAGATGTAGCGAAACGAGCCGCGCAGGCCAAAGCCGGTGGAGACGAAGTTCGGGTCGTCATTGCCGATGTCGAGCGGGCCGAGGCGCAGCCGGTTCAGCGCAAAGCCCAAGTCGGGACCGACCTCGTATTCGTCCGAGCCGAAATAGGTGGGCGAGACCGCTGCCCCGCCGCGCAGGGTGAAGGCCAGCACCCGGCCCGGTGCCACCGGAGCAGGCACGATCGTCGGTTCGACCATGGGCTGATCGAGCGCCCCCGCCATGGCAGGGAGCGGTGCGAAAGCAAAGGCGGCAAGCAGGAGGCGGCGCATGGGGCGGGTCCTTTCGGGTGGGGCTAGTCTACCAGATACGCCGCGCGCGGCGCGAAGCAAATCTTGCGCGCAGATCGCGGCCCGGCGTGGCGCGACGGCCACGGCTTGCCCCGCGCGCGGCCCGCCGCTAGTCGGTGGGACGTCCGCGAGGAGCCGAAGGAGACGTTCATGCTGTCCTACCAGCACGCCTATCACGCGGGAAACCTCGCCGATGTGCACAAGCACGCGGCGCTGGCGTGGATGATCGATTACATGGGCCAGAAGCCCAAACCCCTGAGCTATCTCGAAAGCCATGCGGGCCGCGCGCTCTACCGGCTCGACGCGGCGGAAGCCACCAAGACCGGCGAGGCCGCGCAGGGCATCGAGCGCGTGGCGGGCTGGTTCGACGCGTCGCACCCCTATCACCGCGTGCTGGAGGCGACCCGCGCCGAACACGGGGCGCACGCCTATCCCGGCTCGCCCGAGATCGCGGCAAGACTGCTGCGCGAGGGCGACCTCATGCATCTCGCCGAATTGCACCCGCAGGAACACGCGGCGCTTGAGGCCTATCTGAGCGACCGCGCCAAGGTGCACCGCCGCGACGGCATCGAGATGGCGGTGGCGCTGACCCCGCCGGAGCCCAAGCGCGGCCTGCTGTTGATCGACCCGAGCTGGGAGATCAAGGAGGACTACCGCGCCATCCCGCAGGCGATCCGGCGCATTTCCAAGAAATGGGGCGTGGGCACGATCGTGCTCTGGTACCCGATCCTGCGCGACCTGCCCCACGCGCCGATGCTGCGCGCGCTGGAGCGTGACCTGCCCGAGGGCGTGCGTCACGAGGTGGCCTTTCCTCCCGCACGCGAAGGCCACGGCATGACCGGCTCGGGGCTGTTCGTGGTCAACCCGCCTTACGGGTTTCACGCGCAGGCGCAGTGGCTCACCGGTCGCTTTGCCACGCTGGCCCCGCAGCCCTGATCCGCACTCCCCTGACGGCCTGGGCCCTTTCCTGCGGCGCGGGGGCCTCTATATAGGCCCCATGTTCGCAGATCTCCTCCGCCGCCTCACCGATCCCGCGCCCGCGCGGCTTCCCGATGCCGATGCGCGTCTCGCGCTCGGCGCGCTGCTCGTGCGCCTTGCCCGCGCCGACGGCGATTACAGCCCCGAGGAGGCGCAGCGCATCCTTCGCATCTTGCGCACCCGCTATGCGCTGAACGAGGCCGATGCCGCAGCACTGCGCGCCGATTGCGAGGTCATGGAGGCCGAGGCCCCCGACACGGTGCGCTTTACCCGCGCCATCAAGGACGCGGTGTCCTACGAGGACCGCGAGGCGGTGATCGAGGCGCTGTGGGAGATCGCGCTTGCCGACGGGCAGCGCGAGGCCGAGGAAGACGCGCTGATGCGCATGGTGGCCCCGATGCTGGGCGTGTCGGACCCCGACAGCGCCCGCGCGCGCCAGCGCGCCGCCGGACGGATGGAGCTTTAGAAAACCGGTTTTCCGTCGCGTATATGACGCGGGGTCAGCGCCCCGCGCCCCGTTGCATTTCAGGTGAAACTGTCCCCTACTCAGTCGCCAGACAGGGACATGAGAGCACGTGAGCGACAGCAAGCCGGTCATCGAAATCCGCAATCTGCACAAGTCCTACGGGGCGCTCGAAGTGCTCAAGGGCGTGGACATCACCGCGCCTGCGGGACACGTGGTGTCGATGATCGGATCGTCGGGATCGGGCAAGTCGACGCTGCTGCGCTGCTGCAACCTTCTCGAGGACAGCCAGCAAGGCGAGGTGCTGTTCGAAGGCGAGCCGGTGCGCTGGAAGGGCGAAGGGCTACATCGTCGCCCCGCCGACCCTCGGCAAGTCACGCGCATCCGCACCAATCTCGCCATGGTGTTCCAGCAGTTCAACCTCTGGGCGCATATGACGATTCTGCAGAACGTCATGGAGGCCCCCGTGACCGTGCTCGGCCGGCCCCGCGCCGAGGTCGAGGCCAAGGCGCGCGAATACCTCGAAAAGGTCGGCATCGGTGACAAGGCCGACGCCTGGCCCGCGCAGCTCTCCGGCGGCCAGCAGCAGCGCGCCGCCATCGCCCGTGCCTTGTGCATGGAGCCGCGCGCGCTTTTGTTCGACGAGCCGACTTCGGCGCTCGACCCCGAGCTGGAGCAGGAGGTGGTGCGCGTGATCAAGGATCTGGCCGACGAGGGCCGCACCATGATCATCGTGACGCATGACATGCGCATGGCGCATGACGTGGCCGACCACGTGGTGTTCCTGCACAAGGGGCTGATCGAAGAGCAAGGCCCGCCCGCCGAGCTTTTCAGCAACCCGAAATCAGAGCGGCTGCGGCAGTTCCTGTCGCACTCCGCCCCGCATCCGCAGCCCGCCTGAGAGCGGGCACGGCCCTTTCCCCAACAGGAGAAGACACCACGATGAAGACTCTGATTCTTTCGACCGCGCTTCTGGCGCTCAGCGCCGGGGCCGCGCTTGCCGAGAGCCACATGCAGACCGTGCGTCTGGGCACCGAGGGCGCCTACCCTCCGTACAACTTCCTCAACGACGCGGGCGAGGTCGACGGCTTCGAGCGCGAAGTGGGCGACGAGCTGTGCGCGCGCGCCGAGCTGACCTGTGAGTGGGTCACCAATGATTGGGATTCGATCATCCCCAACCTCGTGTCGGGCAACTACGACACGATCATCGCCGGCATGAGCATCACCGACGAGCGTGACGAGGTGATCGACTTCACGCAGAACTACTTCCCGCCCGCCGCCTCCGCCTATGCCGCCCCCTCCGAGGATGTCGACCTGACCGGCGGCGTCGTCTCGGCTCAGGCCACCACGATTCAGGCCAGCCATGTCGCCGACAGCGGCGCTGCGCTGCTTGAGTTCGCGACCCCCGACGAGGCCGTGGCCGCGGTGCGCAACGGCGAGGCCGACGCGATCTTTGCCGACAAGGACTTCCTCGTGCCGATCGTCGAGGCCTCCGGCGGCGAGCTGGTCTTCGTGGGCGACGACGTGCCGCTCGGTGACGGCATCGGTGTCGGCCTGCGCGAAAGCGACACCGAGCTGCGTGACAAGCTCGACGCCGCGATCCAGTCCATGAAGGACGATGGCTCGCTCAACGAGCTGCTGATCAAGTGGTTCGGCGAAGAGACCAAGACCTTCGAGTGACCCGACCTGCCAACTGATCCGACCTCCGGGGCGGCCTCGCGCCGCCCCGCCTGAGAGACCACATGTTCGCATCCTGCGCCGACCCAGATACCCTGTCAGGCCTGACCTGGCTCGCGTGCTACCTCACCACGGGCAAGCACCTCGCCTTCTATTCGGCCTTCGGCACGGTGCTGATGCTGCTCGCGGTGACGGCCCCCGTGGCGCTTGCCTTCGGCTTTGGCGGCGCGGTTGCGGCCCGCTCGCGTGTGGCGCCGCTGTCGTGGCTGGGCCGGGGATACATCGCGGTGGTGCGCGGCGTGCCCGACATCGCCTTCTTCCTGTTTTTCGTGATCGCACTCGATCAGGGCATCGAATGGCTGCGCCACAAGGTCAAATGCCCCGACTGGGACCAGCCGATCCGGCAGGGCAGCGACTTCGTGGTCTGCGCGCAGGCCAAGATGCCGCTCTCGACTTCCGCGCAATGGGTGCACGAGGTCTATGGCTTCTGGCTCGCCGTCTTCACCTTCGCCCTTGTCTTCGGGGCCTTTGCCGCCAACGTGCTCTTTGGCGCGATGCGCGCCGTGCCGCGTGCGCAGATCGAAACTGCCGAGGCCTACGGCATGAACCGCCATCAGGTGTTTCGCCGCATCACCGTGCCGCAGATGTGGGTCTATGCCCTGCCCGGCCTGTCGAACCTGTGGATGGTGCTGATCAAGGCTTCGCCGCTGCTGTTTCTTCTGGGCGTCGAGGACATCGTCTACTGGGCGCGCGAGCTGGGTTCGACCAAGACGCCGCAGTTCACGGCCTATCCGCATGGCGACTGGCGCATGTGGTATTTCCTGTTTTTGCTGGTGTTCTACCTTGGCTTCACGCGGGTCTCCGAAATCGTGCTCGATCGCATCATGCGGCGCCTCACCCACGGGCAGGCCACGCTCGGCAGCCATAAGCCCACCGGCCCCGTCGGCATGAGCAAGGCGGGCCCGCCATGAGCTGCTACGACACCCTCATGGACTACGGCCTGCGCTCGCTCGGCTATGGCGAACGGCTGTTGCCGCGTTCGGACTTCACCTTGTGCCAGCAGGTCGTACTGATCGGCTCGGGCATGATCTGGAACGTCTACTTCGGCATCGTGGCGCTGCTGTCGGGCTTTGCGCTGGCTACGGCGCTGGCCGTCGGCAAGGCGTCGAAGTCGCGCTGGACCCGCAAGCCCGCAGAATGGATCATCTTCCTGTTCCGCGGCTCGCCGCTCTTCATCCAGTTCTTCTTCGCCTATTTCCTGTTTCTCTCGCTCAAGGGACAGGTGCCGGCTTTCGACGCCCTGACCTCCGCATGGCTCGGCGCCGCCGTGGTGTTGTTCTTCAACACCGCCGCCTACTCGGGCGAAATCTTCTACGGTGCGCTGCAATCGGTTCCGAAAGGCGAGGTCGAGGCCGCCGACGCCTATGGTCTTTCGGGTTGGGCCAAGTTCCGGCGCGTGGTCTGGCCGACGACGCTGCGGCTGGCGTGGCCCGCCTACACCAACGAGGCGATCTTTCTGTTTCATGCCACCACGCTGGTGTTCTTCTCGGGCTTTCCCGCTTCGCGGCAACAGGGCGACGCGCTTTATTATGCCTCGTATTTTGCGGACAAGACCTTCAACCCCTTCGTGCCCTACCCCATCCTCGCAGGATATTTCGTGCTGCTGACGCTGGTGGTGATTGGCGTGATGGGGCTGATCGGGCGTCACCTCAATCGCCATCTGCCCAACGCCGCACCGCGCCGCAGGGCGCGCCCTGGAATGCTGTTTCGTTAGCGCCCGCACGGCTTGCCCCGCCCCCTCGCGCGGTCTAGCTTCCAGGTATCCCTCTAGACACGGTGCTCCATGCAGATCGGCATACTCGAAACCGGCCACGCGCCAGACGTGCTGCGACCGGATCTCGGCGACTATTCGGACCTGTTCGAGCGGCTGCTCGACGGGCATGGCTTTGCTTTTTGCCGCTATGACGTGGAGGGCATGGTCTTCCCCGCCAGCGCCGATGACTGCGATGGCTGGCTCATCACCGGCTCCAAGCATGGCGCCTATGAGGATCACCCCTTCATCGCGCCGCTCGAGGCGCTGATCCGGGAGATTCACGGGAAACAACGCCCGCTCGTGGGCGTGTGTTTTGGTCATCAGATCATCGCGCAGGCGCTTGGCGGTCGGGTCGAGAAATTCGCGGGCGGCTGGTCGGTGGGTCGCAAGACCTACGACTTCGAAGGCCGCGAGATTGCGCTCAACGCGTGGCATCAAGATCAGGTGGTGACGCTGCCGGAGGGTGCGCGGGTCTGCGCTTCGAACGATTTTTGCGCTCATGCGGCTCTGGCCTGGGGCGATCACGTCTTTACCGTGCAGCCGCACCCCGAGTTCGGGGCGCGCTTCATCGAAGGCCTCGCCACCACCCGCGCCATCGGCGTGGTGCCGCAAGAGCAGATCGATGACGCGCTCGCCAATCTCGACCGCCCGGTGAACGCCGATGTGATGGCCGAGCGCATGGCTCGCGTGCTGAAGGGGGCCGCATGAGCTGGATCGACGAGATCCCCGAAGCCGCCCGTCTCTATCTCGATCAGCACCGCCTCGATGAAGTCGAATGCGTGATCGCGGACCTTCCCGGCATCGCGCGCGGCAAGGCGGTCCCCGCCGCCAAATGGGAGCGTCAGCAGTTCTTCCACCTGCCCAATTCGATCTTCTTTCAGACGATCACCGGCGACTGGGGCGAGGCGGCGGGCCCGGAGGGCTTTGTCGAACCCGACATGATCCTCAGGCCCGACCTCGCCACCGCCACCGCCGCCCCTTGGGCCGCCGACGGCACGCTGCAGGTGATCCACGACGCCTATGACCAAAAGGGCCGCCCCGTCGGCTGCTCGCCGCGCAACGTGCTCAAGCGCGTCGTCGATCTCTACAAGGCCGAGGGCTGGACGCCCGTGGTGGCGCCCGAGATGGAGTTCTACCTCGTCGGGCGCAACGTCGATCCGGCCAAGGCGATCGAGCCGATGCTCGGCCGCACCGGTCGGCCCGCCGCCGCGCGTCAGGCCTATTCGATGACGGCGGTGGACGAATACGGCCCCGTCATCGACGACATCTACGAATACGCCGAGATCCAGGGCTTCGAGATCGACGGCATCACCCAAGAGGGCGGCGCGGGCCAGCTCGAGATCAACCTGCGCCACGGCGACCCGGTGAAGCTCGCCGACGAGGTGTTCTTCTTCAAGCGGCTGATCCGCGAGGCGGCGCTCAAGCACAACTGCTTTGCCACCTTCATGGCCAAGCCGATTGAGGGCGAGCCGGGCTCTGCGATGCACGTCCACCATTCGATCATCGATCGCAAGGACCGTAACCTCTTCACCGGCCCGCAGGGTGGCGAGACGGACGCCTTCTTCAATTTCATCGGCGGTCTGCAAGAGCACATGCCGAGCGTGATCGCGATGTTCGCGCCCTATGTGAACTCCTTCCGCCGCTACGTGCGCGACCACGCCGCTCCGATCAACCTCGAATGGGGCCGCGACAACCGCACCACCGGCATCCGCGTGCCCATCTCGCCGCCGCAGGCGCGACGGGTCGAAAACCGGCTCGCGGGCATGGACTGCAACCCCTACCTCTGCATCGCGGCTTCTCTGGCCTGCGGGTATCTGGGCATGAAGAACGAGATCTGGCCCGACAAGCGCTACCGCGGCGATGCCTACGAGGCCGCCGACGAGATCCCGCAGGGGCTCTACGCCGCCCTTGATCTCTTCGACAGCGCCAAGGAGCTGCACGAGGTGCTGGGGCCGGAGTTCGTGCGCGTCTATTCGATCGTGAAGCGCGCCGAATACAACGAATTCCTGCAAGTGATCAGCCCGTGGGAGCGCCAGCACCTGCTGCTCAACGTATGAACCCGCTCTACCGCAACGACCGCCCCGGCCAGATGCCGCGCAGCTGGTACGCCGCCTCCGCCGAGCCGGTGGCCGACCGTGCCCCGCTCGAGGCCGACCGCCGCTGCGACCTGGCCATCGTCGGCGCGGGCTTTACCGGGCTCTGGGCGGCGCTGACGGCCGCGCGCGCCGGGCTCGACGTTGTGGTGCTCGACGCGCATCGCGCGGGCTTTGGCGCCTCGGGGCGCAACGGCGGTCAGGTCGGATCGGGTTTCAACAAGGGGCAACTCTGGCTCGAGGACAAGCTTGGGCAAGGCCGGGCGCGGCAGCTTTGGGATCTGGCCGAGGACGCCAAGAGGCAGCTGTGCGACTTTTGCGCCGATCATGCGCCCGAAGCGCGCTACCTGCCCGGCGTGGTGCACGGGGCCTATTCGGGCCGCGAGGCGGCAGACGACCGGGCCGAGGCAGAGCATCTCGCCAAGGCCTATGGCTACGACGCGATCCGGCCGCTGGACCGCGCCGGCCTGCGCGAGATCGTAAAGACCGACGCCTATCACGGCGGGTTGATCGACGAGGGCGCGGGGCATCTGCACCCGCTGCGTTATGCCCGCGCGCTGGCCCGCGAGGCCGAGGCCGCCGGGGTCACGATCCACGAGCTGACCGAGGTGACGCAGGTAGAGCGCGGCACGCCTGCCGTGCTTCACACGCCCAAGGCCCGTGTCACCGCCGACCACGTGATTCTCGCGGGCAACGGCTATTTGCCCGGCATCATGCCCGAGGTCGCGGCGCGGGTGATGCCGATCAACAGCTTCATCGCCGCGACCGAGCCGCTGGGCGAACGCTGGCGCGAGGTGCTGTCGCGCGACATCGCCGTCGCTGATTCGCGATTCGTGGTGAACTACTACCGGATGACCGAGGATCGCCGCTTTCTGTTCGGCGGGCGCGAGAGCTATTCGATCGGCTTTCCGACCGACATCACGAGTGCGTTGCGCGCCCGGATGGAGAGCCTGTTCCCGCAGCTAGCCGATGTGCGGATCGACAATGTCTGGGGCGGCACGCTCGGCATCACCATGTCGCGCCTGCCCTCGCTGCAACGCATTGGACCCAACATCCTGTCGGGTGCCGGCTTTTCGGGCCACGGCGTGGCGCTGTCGGGCATGGCCGGGCGGGTCATGGCCGAGGCCGTGGCCGGACAGGCCGGACGGTTCGACACCTTCAGCGCCCTGCCCGTTTCGCCGTTTCCCGGCGGCGCGCGCTTTCGAGCACCGCTGCTGACATTGGCGATGACGTGGTTCTCGCTGCGCGACAGGCTCGGGGTCTAACCGCTGATCAGCCCCGCGATCATCGCCCCCAGCGCCACGAGATGGATCAGCATGATCGCCCGGTCGTTCCACAGCACGCCCACGGCGAACCAGCCCAGCACACCCGCGAGAAACAGATAGAGGTTCCACGGCGTCATATCGAAAGCCGTCAGCGCGTAACCCGCGATCTGGATCAAGCTGGCGATCCATTTGATCGCGAAGGCAAGGCGCGGGTCGCGCCAGCGCGACACACCGGTCCGGGCCATGAGGGGATTCAGGTTTTCTACCGTCATGAGGATCTCCTGAAAGGACGGTGAGGCGGCAACGCCGACCCCGTTGCCTCTCCAGATAGGCGGGTTAGTCTGAAATGACGCGCCAGAACTTCTGCATCCTGACAGTAGGAAATCTATCATGTCGCGCCGCACCGACCTGCCGCCGCTCAACGCCCTGCGCGCCTTCGAGGCGGCGGGCCGCCACCTGACCTTCCGCGCCGCGGCCGAAGAGTTGGGCGTGACCCAAGGGGCGGTGGCGCAGCATGTGCGCGGGCTGGAGGCGCAGCTTGGCATGCGGATGTTCCTGCGCGAGGCGCGGGGCCTGTCGCTCACCGAGGAAGGACGCAGCTACCATGCCGCCGTGTCGCAGGCCTTTGCACAGCTTTCGGAGGCGACGGCGCGGCTCCGGCCCGCGCCGGGCCATGTCACCATCTCGGTCACGCCGACCTTCGCCTCGAAATGGCTGATCCCGCGCCTGCCCGGCTTTGCCGAGACGCATCCCGAGATCGACCTGCGTGTGATGGCGACCGAGCGGGTGACGAGCTTTCATTCCGACGGCATCGACCTCGCCGTGCGTCAGGGCGAGCCACCTTTCGGAGCCAGTATCCGGGCCGATCCGCTGTTTCGGCAAGACATCGTCGCGGTCTGCGCGCCAGCCCCGGTGGCGGCGGACGATCTGCCGCTCGGGGCCGAGGCGTTGGCGCGGCACACGCTGCTGCACGACACGCATGACCTCTGGCCACGCTTTCTGCGAGAGGCATTCGCAGACGTCTTTCCCGGTCCGCTCAAGGGCATCCGATTCAGCCAGACCACTCTGGCGCTCGATGCGGCACTGGCGGGACAGGGAATCGCGCTGGCGAGCCGGTTTCTCGTGGACCGCGACCTTGCCGCCGGGCGGCTGGTGCAGGTCGTGGCGCATGGGCTGCGCGGCGGGCGCGACTTTTATCTGCTGGCCTCGCGCACCCGCATGCCGCCCGCCAGCGTGGCGGCGCGCGACTGGCTGCTCGCGCAGGCCGATCCACAATGAGAAAGGCCGCACCCCTTGCGGGGCACGGCCTTTCGAAACTCTGCCAAGGACAGGCTCAGATCACTTGATCTTGCCTTCCTTGTACTCGACATGCTCGCGCTTGACGGGGTCGTACTTACGCACGACCATCTTCTCGGTCATGGTGCGGGCGTTCTTCTTGGTCACGTAGAAGTGGCCGGTCCCCGCGGTCGAGTTCAGGCGGATCTTGATCGTCGTCGGTTTCGCCATGGTCGTCTCTCCTGCTCGCGGGGCGTGCGCGTTGACGGCGCCCGCGTGAATACGTCTGAGACCCGGCTTTTAACCGCGCGCGAGGCGCTGTCAACCGCGAAACGGGTCAGCTTGCCTGTGGGAAATTTGCGCGGATGGCCTGTAAGCCGGATTCTGTTCCGGGGTTGCCCCCGGCGATGACCATTCATCTCGACACCCTGTTGCCAGAGCGCCTGAAGCTGCCAACCCGGACCTCTCGGGGTCAGGCGTCCCTACGGCGATATCCGGCGAACCCGGATCAAAACCCGCGCGAGGTCCCTATTTGGCATTGCTCCCGGTGGGGCTTGCCGTGCCGGTCCGGTTGCCCGTCCCGCGGTGGGCTCTTACCCCACCGTTTCACCCTGACCCTGGTTCCGACAGAGGCGAACCTCCGACGCATTGACCAGGGCGGTCTGTTCTCTGTGGCGCTTTCCCTCGGGTTGCCCCGGCCGGGCGTTACCCGGCACCGTGCCTTGTGGAGTCCGGACTTTCCTCGAACCTGTGAAGGCCCGCGGCCATCCAGCCATCCGCGCTCTCGTGCCCTAAGCTTCGGCCGCGTCCCGGTCAACGGGAAAGCGCGCGGCGAGGTCGGCGATCAATGCCATGTCGGTGGCGTCCAGCGGCCCGCTGGCCCGGGGACGAAACCGCAGACGAAAGGCCCTGAGCCGCATCGCGTGGGGCACCTCGGCGGTGTAGCCGAATCGCCGCGCCAGATCGTCGAAGCGCATCGGCGACGCGGGCGGCCCCTGCCCCGGTTCGGGCCAGATCGAGAGCCCATGCCGCGCCAGTCGGCGCCAGTCGAATCGCGGGCCGGGGTCGTCCTTGCGGTCAGGTGCCATGTCGGAATGGCCGATCACCCGCTCGGGCCGGATCGTCCAGCGACCCATGATCTCACTCAACAGCGATTCGAGCGCCGCCATCTGCGGTCCGGCAAAGGGATGGTCGCCACGGTTGTACAGCTCGATGCCGATGGAGCGGGAGTTCACGTCCGACACCTCACCCCAGCGCCCGGCGCCTGCGTGCCACGCCCGCAGCTCTTCGGGCACCAGCGCGGTGACCGCGCCGCCGCCCGAGATCAGCCAATGCGCCGAAACCTCGGCTTCGGGGTCGCAGAGCCGATCCAGCGCTTCGTCGTGGCTGGTCATTGCAGTGTAATGGATCACGACGAGATCGGGCCGCGCGCCGAGGCGTCGCGGCCCGTGATTCGGTGAGAGCGGCATCGCGCCTTAGCGGCCGACCGCCGCGAGGAACGGCGCCGGGTCCCAGCCGCAGGCAAAACCGTCGCCATCAGGGTCGATGCCCTTGGGATCACGCTCGGGGCCGCCACGCGCGAGGAAATCGCGCTGCGCCGCGTCGGGCGAACGATAGGAGGCGCAGTTGCGTTCGAACCGATTGCCCATCGAGCCGAGGATGAAGCGCGAATACCACTCCTGCCCGCGCTTGTTCGGCGCGTTCAGCGCGTATTCGACGATGTTCGGGCCGGTGTCGCCCGCGCGCTGCGGCAGCGCGGTGGGCTGGATCACCTGATAGGCCGCGGCCTGCTGAGCGCGGCGTTCGGCGTCGGACTGGATTGTCTCGCGACCCGCCACGGCATCGAAGTTCTGCTCGTCCGAGATCGCGGCTCCGTTGCCACCCGGCGCGGCGTTGGTCGGGCTGGCCTGCACGCCACCGCGCCGGTCCAGATCCTGTCCCGAGGCCGCGCCGATGCCCACCGCCGAAAGCTCAGTGCTGGCGATGGTTCCGCCCACGGGCGCGCCGAAGGTGGCGGGCTGGCTGGCGAAGCCGCCGGTGAGCTGCGCCTCGCGCTGGGCACGGGCGGCGGCGGCACCGCTGTCTGGCACCTGCGCCGCGCAAGCCGACAGGGCCATGGCGACGCCCGCGAGGGCTGCGAGGTTCATACGAGAGACATGCGGTTTCACGGCGACACTCCGGGCCCTGATCTGTTCGATTGCGCCCGTTACCACCATTTGGCGGGCTTGGAAACGAAACCTGCCGCCTGCTCGAGCGCATAGGCGGTGTTCAGAAGGTCGCCCTCCTCCCACGGTCGCCCGATCAGCTGCAGCCCCAGCGGCAGGCCCTTGTGATCGACACCGGCGGGCACTGAGATCCCCGGCAGACCGGCGAGGTTCACCGTCACGGTGAACACGTCGTTGAGATACATCTGCACCGGGTCGGCGTCTTTCATCGCGCCCAAGCCAAAGGCCGAGGACGGCGTCGCGGGCGTCAGGATCGCGTCGACCCCTTCGGCAAAGACCTGATCGAAGTCGCGCTTGATCAGCGCGCGCACCTTGCGGGCCTGATTGTAGTAGGCGTCGTAGAAGCCGGCCGAGAGCACGTAGGTGCCGACCATGATGCGGCGCTGCACCTCCGGGCCAAAGCCCTCGGCGCGGGTCTTTTCGTACATCTCGGTGATGCCGTCGCCCTGCGCCAGCTTGGCACGGTGGCCAAAGCGCACCCCGTCGTATCGCGCAAGGTTCGACGAGGCTTCGGCCGGGGCGATCACGTAATAGGCGGGCAGCGCATATTTCGTATGTGGCAACGAGATGTCGCGAATGAGCGCGCCCGCGTCTCGCAGCATCTCGGTGCCGCGGGTCCAGAGGGTCTCGATCTCGGTCGGCATACCGTCGACATGGTATTCGCGCGGGATGCCGATGACCTTGCCGCGAATGTCGCCGGTCAGCATCGCCTCGAAATCGGGAACCAGCAGATCGGCGGAGGTCGAATCCTTCGGATCATGCCCCGACATGGCGCGCAGCATGATGGCGGCATCGCGCACGTCGCGGGTCATCGGCCCGGCCTGATCGAGCGAAGAGGCAAAGGCGATGATGCCAAAGCGCGAGCAGCGCCCGTAGGTCGGCTTGATGCCGGTGATGCCGGTGAAGGCCGCCGGTTGCCGGATCGAGCCGCCGGTATCGGTGCCGGTCGCGCCGAGACACAGGTCGGCGGCCACGGCGGCAGCCGAGCCGCCCGAGGAGCCACCCGGCGTCAGTTCGACGCCGTCATCGGCCTTCCACGGGTTCACGGCGGCGCCGTAGGCCGAGGTCTCGTTGGACGAGCCCATCGCGAACTCGTCCATGTTGAGCTTGCCCAGCATCACCGCACCGTCGCGGAACAGCTGGGTGGTGACGGTTGACTCGTATTGCGGGCGGAAGCCTTCGAGGATGCGGCTCGCGGCCTGGCTCGCTACACCTTCGGTGCAGAACAGATCCTTGATACCCAAGGGAATGCCGCACAGGTCGGGCGCATCGCCGGATTTGAGCCGCGCGTCGGCAGCCTCGGCCTGGGCGCCCGCGATCTCGGGCGTCTTGTGGGCATAGGCGTTGAGCTTGTCAGAGCCATCGACGGCGGCATTGAGCGCCGTCGTCAGCTCGACCGAGGAAATCTCGCCCTTTCGCAGCGCGTCGCGCGCCGAGGCGATGGTGAGCTTGGTCAGTTCGGTCATCATTCCGCCCCTTATTCCACGACCTTCGGCACCGCGAAGAAGCCCTCGCGCGCGTCGGGCGCATTGGCGAGGACCTTCTCTTGCTGGCTGCCGTCGGTGACCACGTCGTCGCGGCGCTTGAGATGCATCGGCGTGACGCCGGTCATCGGCTCGACGCCCGTCACATCGACCTCCTGCAGCTGCTCGATGAAACCGAGGATGGTGTTGAACTCGGAGGCGAGCGCGGGCAGCGCCTCCTCCTCGACCCGGATGCGGGCCAGCTTGGCCACCCGCCGGGCGGTGTCGGTGTCGATCGACATGGGGCTCTCCTGTCTGGTCGATCCCGGCTTTAGCGGGCGCGGCGCGGTCCCGCAAGCAGCGCCCGGCGGATCAGCTCGATCATCCCGCCCAGCAACACCCCGTTGAGCGTGTGCCAGACGAAATGCGTGCCGAGGGGCCAGCCCGCGCAGAGCGTAAGGTCAAGCGAGCGAAAGGCGAGCGAGAGGCACAACAGCCCCGCGCCCAGCGCCATCCCCCGCCCCACCATCGGCCAGCGCCGCCAAAGCCAGACGGCATAGACCGCGATCAAAAGCGGCACCGGCCAGTAGAAGGCCGAGACGGTGAAGAACGGCAACGCGGCAAAGACCGGCGTCAACAACAGCGCCCAAGGCACGAAACCCGCCGCCCCGAGGCCTGCGGCCCAGACCGGCCAGCGCAGATAGGCGCGGTTCGCGGCGTAGACATAGGCGAGGATGAAGACCCCGATCGGCACCACGTCCGCCGCCGAGGCCCAGACCGTGGCGAAGGAGTGAAACAGCGCGCTGCCGATGCCGATGGCGAAGAGCAGCGCCGACAGCGCACGCGGCAGCATCAGCCCCCCCGAGCGACGCCAGCACCAGATCGCGGCGATGAGGAAAGCGGCGTTGGAGACGAGGTTCAGCGGCTCGGCCCACAGACCGGGCGCAAGCCGTTCGCAGTAGCCATCGAGAGCGGCGGTCCAATCCATGCCCGCAGGTTAGAGGGCGAGGCGGTAGTGATCCACCCGGAAGTTGTCTTCCATCCCGTCCGAGCAGCGGTACATCAACATGTTCGAAGTGCCGTTGATTTCGCCGCCCGCGATCAGCGACAGGCCGATACCGACGGCCCCCGCGCTGAACTTGATGTCGCCAGCGGCGATGACCTGACTGCCGTGCATGTTGAACCCCGAAGGCAGGCTCAAGCTGCCCATCGTCAGGATCTGTGCGCTGCCACCCGGCTGGCAGGCGTCGATACGGCCAATCTGCAGGCCGGAAGTGCCCGTGATCGACTTAGTCCCCGTGTTCGTGGTGGCAAGGACCGCATCCTCGAGCACGAGACCTGCGCCAAGGCTTACGGCGCAATCCGTGACGATCACCGCCTTTCGGATCGTGGTGGTGAGACCTTTCGTATCGATCGAAAAACTGCCGCCCGGACAAGACAACCGGTGAATGCGACCGGTCTTGAACTGATCGGCTGAAAACTTGGACCCCGACATCTGGATCACGCTGCCCGAGGTTACGTAGTCCGGCGTGTGCCAAGAGCCATAGGTCTGGATCTGCGCGATGATGTCGGGCAGGTCGCGAAGCTCGCGAACCTCGATCGTGTCGGCGCGCAGCGCCGCCTGCAGCCCATCGTTCTGCTGGAAGCCCGACGAAGGCATCGAAAGCAGCGACAGGTTCGGCAGCGACAGCACGGTGCCGGGCTGGAAGGTGTTGTTGTTGTTGATCGACACCGAGGTGTTCGAATGCATGCAAAAGCCGTTGAGGTAGGCGTTGTTCGACTGCACGTCGATCGGCCCTTCCGAGAGGAAGCCCTGCTCGGAACAGCCCGGGCTGTAGGACACGAAGACCGCCTCGCGCGACACGTCCCAGCTGTCGATGCCGATCAGGTTCGTCAGATAACTGGCGACGGCGTTGCCGCGATTGGCGAGCCGGGCGGTCGAGACCCGCACCGCCTTGGTTCCCGTGGAATTTGCGGTGAATTTTCCGGTGACATAGTCAAACGAACCGAAGGAAATATCGGAGGCCAACAACACGTCGCCGCGCCGCGCGTCGGGCTCCGCGGCCTGCACCATCGCCACGGCCGCCGCCTTGGCCGCCTCTGCCGACATCTTGCGACGGCTGACCAGCGTGGCATGCGCCGCGGCATCGGCCATCGCCTGCAGCCGCACCCGCTCGGCATGGACGTGGCTCACATCGATGGCGAGCCCGCCGACCACCGCCATCGAGAGAAACACGAACAGGCCGAACATAGTCATCGCGCCGGACACGTCCCGTGCAAGCCGGGACCAGAGCGCGCGCGGCAGGCAGTGCGGCCCCATGGTCAATACTCGACCATGTGCCGCGTGCTCAGCGTCATCACGCTGCTGCCCAGAAACGGCAGAGCGCTGGTCATGGTCATAGACTTGAGCGGCAGCGTTGCTGTGGTGACGATGGTTTTGCCGGTGATCCCGGTGCTGACCGTCGCCCCCTTGACCTTGAGGGCCAGCTTCTGCGTGATGGCGGACTGCGCCGCGGCTGGCGTGAGAAGCGGGCTGACCGACAGCGCGCGGTTGCCGTCCTGCAATATCCGCATCGCCTCGCTTTGCTTGAGATAGACGTTGGAGACATCCGTCACCAGCAGGATGAAAAAGGTGAACAACGGAATCCACAGGACGGCCTCGATCGACATTGAACCGCGGTCGTCCCGCGCGAAGGTCTTGCGAGGGCGCCGGCACGGTGCTGCCCCGTGCCGGTCTGTTGCCGATGGTCCGCTCATGTCCCGTGCCTTCCGGCCTGTTCAGTCGCCTTCAGGTTAGGGGCAGATTGCGGCGGTATTTCGTTAACATAAGGGAATGAGCCGGGCGTCAGAGCCCCTTGGAACGATAGCTCATCGCCACCCGGCCGATCGCCACCAGATAGGCCGCGGTGCGCAGGTCGGGCACGTCGTCGCGCGCGTGCCAGATCTCGCGCATCGACTGGTAGGCCGTGCGCATGGTGTCATCGAGACCCGAGCGAACCAGCTCCAGTTCGTCGTCGCCCTTGAGATAGCGCGCCTTGAAGTCCTTCGACAGGTTCCAGCCGAGCCCCTCGTCATCCGACAGTCGCTCCAGCTCGTCGACGATCGCCTGCGCGCGGGCCTCGTCGGCACGCCGCTCCATCCGGCCAAAGCGGATGTGGCTGAGGTTCTTGACCCATTCGAAGTAGGACACGGTCACGCCACCGGCGTTGGCGTACATGTCGGGGATAATGACACATCCCTTGCCGCGCAGGATATCGTCGGCGCCCGCCGTGATGGGTCCGTTGGCGGCCTCGATGATGAGCGGCGCGCGGATCCGCTCGGCGTTGCCGAGGTGGATCGTGCTCTCAAGCGCGGCGGGGATCAGGATGTCGCACTCCGCCTCGAGGATCTTGGCCCCGTCGTCGTGATGCGTGGCACCTGCGAAGCCCGCGACGCCGCCGTGTTTGCCGATCCACTGGTGTACCGCCTCCACGTCGAGGCCGTTCTCGTCGACGATGGCGCCGTCGCGCTCGATGATCGCGGTGATCTTCGCGCCATCCTCCTCCGACAGGAACTTGGCGGCGTGGTAACCCACATTGCCCAGACCCTGCACGATGATCCGCTTGCCCGCGAGCTTGCCCGACAAGTTGGCCTTGGCCACGTCTTCGGGGTGGCGGAAGAATTCGCGCAGCGCGTATTGCACGCCGCGGCCCGTCGCCTCGACCCGGCCATGGATGCCGCCCGCGTTGAGCGGTTTGCCGGTGACGCAGGCGCGGGCGTTGATGTCGGTGGTATTCATCCGCGCGTATTGGTCGGCGATCCAGGCCATCTCGCGCTCGCCGGTGCCCATGTCGGGGGCGGGCACGTTCTGCGACGGGCTGATCAGGTCGCGCTTGGCCAGCTCATAGGCGAATCGCCGGGTGATCTGTTCGAGCTCGTGCTCGTCCCAGTCGCGCGGGTCGATCCTGAGCCCGCCCTTGGAGCCACCGTAAGGCACCTCCACGAGCGCGCATTTGTAGGTCATCAGCGCGGCCAGCGCCTCGACCTCTTCTTGATGCACGGACGATGCGTAGCGGATGCCGCCCTTGACCGGCTCCATGTGCTCGGAATGCACGGAGCGGTATCCGGTGAAGGTGTGAATCTGGCCGCGCAGCCGCACGCCGAAGCGCACGGTATATGTGGCGTTGCAGACCCGGATCTTCTCCTCGAGTCCCGGCGACAGGTCCATCAGCGCCACGGCGCGGTTGAACATCATGTCGACGGAATCGCGGAATCCGGGTTCTGCCATCTGGGGCTGGTGCTCGGTCATCGCGTCGTTGTCTCCCTGTAAAGCCGGTCTCGAACCGGTGGTCCCTGACCGATCCTAGGCTCTTGCGCGCGAGAATCGACCTTCGCGTCCATCAATGGCGCGACGGAAGGCAGAACGCGCCCGGATCTGGTCGCAGTTTCGTCACGTCTTCATGGTTGCCTTGGCCATGACCTCAAGGAAGCTCTGACATGCGCCCGCAACATACCTCTGATCGGAAAGGCCCTCGCAGGATCGGCCTGCGCGCCTCCGGGTGCGTTGCCAAGCCGCGCGGTTCGGGGCGCATCCTCGGCTCGCAGGGCCTTGGCCGCGACGAAGACGGCTCGATCATCATCTTCTCGCTCTTCATCTTCGTGATCATGATGGCGCTGGGCGGGCTCGGGGTCGACACGATGCGCACAGAAACCAAGCGCGCCGAGCTGCAATCCACGCTCGATCGCGCCGTGCTTGCCGCCGCCGACCTGCAGCAGAGCCGCGATCCCGAGGCCGTGGTGCGCGACTACTTCGTCAAGGCGGGCTTTCCCGCCGACCTGCCCAAGGTACAAGTCGTCCAGAGCCTCAACTCCCGCACGGTGCGCGCCAGCGCCGCCCTGCCCGTCTCAACCGCCTTCCTGCGGATCATCGGCATCGACAGCTTTGACGCCCCGGCCTCCGGTTCGGCCACCGAATCGGTCTCGGACGTGGAAATCGGGCTGGTGCTCGACGTCTCGGGCTCGATGGGTTCCAACAACCGCCTCCCCCGCCTCAAGACCGCGGGCGCCGAGTTCATCGACACGATGTTCGACAGCATCGAGACCAATCATCTCTCGGTCTCGCTCGTCCCCTATTCCACGCAGGTCAACATCGGGGCCGATCTGGCCTCGGCGGCCAATGTCACGACCACGCATGGCTACAGCTACTGCATCGACCTGCCGATCACCGCCTATCTCACGACCCGCGCGTCGCCTGCGGCGCTGGTGCAGGCCGGACATTTCGACGTGACCGGCTTCTCCCCCACCGCCCCGACCCTCTCGTCCTCCTCCTACAACGGCATGGGAGCGAACCGCCTGAACTGCCGCACCGGCAACTCCTTCGAAGTGCTGCCCTGGTCGAACAACCGCCAGGCTCTCAAGACCCGCATCAATGGCCTGAGCGCCGAAGGCTGGACCTCGATCGAGATGGGGGTGAACTGGGGCACGGCGCTGCTCGAACCGGCGTCCCGCGGCGCGCTGACGACGATGATCTCGCGCGGCAAGGTCTCGCCCGCGCTGGCCGGTTGGCCGCGCGATTTTCTGAGCACCGAAGCCATGAAGGTGCTGGTGGTGATGACCGACGGCGCCAACACCTATGACTTCAGGCTCAAGCCTCCCTACAACGGGAACAGTCTTTCGGACGTCTGGCTCTACGACTCGGACGACTATGTCGTGAAGATCAGCAACACGAAGTACTTCCGCGCCAAGACCGGAACCTGGCTGACCGCTCTCCCCAGCGGTGGCACCCGACTGAGATGGCCCGAGCTGTTCAATCGCATGACCGTGCGCGAGCATGCCTATCACCTGCGCGCCCGCCAGTTTTCTACCTCGGTCGAAATGCAGCTGGAATGGACCAAGTGGACCTCTATCGTCGAACACTCCACGGTCGTCGAAAAGAACGCGCGACTGACCCAGATCTGCGCCGCCGCGCGAGCGAAGGGGATCATCATCTTCACCATCGGCTTCGAGGTCAACGAAGCAGGCGCCTTGGCGGCCATGGCCGATTGCGCCTCATCTCCCTCGCATTTCTACCGGGTCGAGGGGCTGCAGATCAGCTCCGCCTTCACGTCGATCGCGACCCAAATTAAGGCGCTGAGGTTGGTCCAATGAACCGTGTTCTCCGATTTGTCGCCCGTCTGACCCGCGCCCGCGAGGGGGCGGTCGGGGTCGAGTTCGTGCTGATCGTGCCGCTGCTTTTGTTGATGATCACCACCAGCTTCGAGCTGGGCATGGTCACGATGCGGCAGGTGATGCTCGATCGGGGGCTGGATCTGACGGTGCGCGACGTCCGGCTCGGGGCGATCGCGCCTGTGACGCATGACAGCGTGGGCGCCTCGATCTGCAAGCATGCGCTGATCCTGCCCGATTGCCTGACCAATCTGCGCCTCGAGATGATCCCGCTCGATCCGCGTGGCTGGATCGCGCCACCCGGCAATGCCGACTGCGCCGACCGCGCCGACGCCACCGTGCCGCTGCGCCGCTTTACCGCCGGGGTCGAAAACCAGTTGATGCTGCTGCGCGCCTGCTCGCTGTTCGATCCGTATTTCCCCACCAGCGGCCTTGGCGCCGAATTGCCAGACCAGTCGGGCGGTGCCTACGCGCTCGTGTCGACCTCTGCCTTCGTGATCGAGCCATGAGCGCGCTTCGCAAACTCATCGCCCTGCTGCGGCGGCGCGAGGACGGGGCGATGATCGTCGAGTTGGTGATCATGCTGCCGCTGCTGCTGTGGTGCTTTGCGGGATCATGGGTGTTCTTCGACGCCTACCGCACCAAGGCGGTCAACGCGCGTGCGGCCTATACGATCGGCGACGCTCTCAGCCGCGAGACGGGCTATATCACCCCCGTCTACATCGCGAGCTTCAAGGCGCTGCAGGGTGTCCTCGTCAACGACCGCCCGACCCGGCTCAGGGTCAGCGTGTTCAGCTATGACGCCCCGAACAACCGCTACACCCTGCGCTGGTCGCTGCCCTCCGGCATAGGCGTTGCCGCGCTCGACAACGCCAAGCTCGAGCAGATGCGCAGTCGGCTGCCAGTGATGCCCGACGGCGAAATCGCCACCCTGGTCGAGAGCTGGATCGATTACACGCCGCTGTTCGACGTCGGGCTCGACCCCTTCACCTTCAAGGAGATAGCCGTGACCCGGCCGCGCTTTGCGGGGCAGCTGTGCTTCAATGCCGATCTCACCGGTCTTCCGATCAACGCCATCTGCTAGGGGATCGGCGCGGCGCGGTCGCTCAGGCGGATCTCGATCGCCTCGGCCATCGCCTTAGCGGCCCCGGCCGAGGTCACGCCGCCCACGCCGAGCCGATGGCCAAGCCGCCACCACATCCCCGGCTTCCAGGCCCGCGCGCCGGGCCGCGCCAGCCGCAGCGTGAAGCCGTTCGAGGGCTTGAGCGAGAAGCTGCCGCGCTCGATGGCGACGATATCTTCCCAGCGTGCGAGCACGTGACCGGCGCTGTCGACAAGGCCCGTCTCGTCGAGCCGCAGCGCCCGCCGGGTGGCCCGGCGCAGGGTTTCGCCTGCCGCCAGCCCGCCCAGACCCAGCGCAAGGAGCGCCGCCGACCACGCGATACCGGGCGTATCGGCCAGCGCGGTATAAAGCGCCATCCCGCCAAAGCCGTAGAGCACCCCTACCGCCATCGCCCGGCGCGCCGGCGCCGCCTGCAACTCGATCTCCATCGACCCCGTCTCCGTTGTGTTAAAACGGGCATAGCCCGGCCCCGCCTCCCCGTCACCCCTCCGCTCGACGGTCGCAATCATTGTCTTGCCGACGGGCGGGCGTCGGGTCTCGTACGTGCCGAGGCGACCTTGTTCCCCTCTGCCCGCGCGGACTAGACTGCGCCACCCAGACCCGGACCCCAGATGCCCCGCTTTCTGCCTCTCGTCTCCCTCGCCCTGCTCGCGGCGGGATGCACGCAATTCCCCGAGATCGACGCCCGCGTCCCCGAGGCCGAGCGCAACGCAGAGCCGCCCGCATTGATCGCGCTGGCACCGCTTCTGGCCCGGGCGGATGCGGTGGAGGCCGAAAGCCGGGTATCGCCCGAGACAGGTGCTGCACTCGAAGCGCGCGCGGCCGAATTGGCCTCTCGCCCCATGCCCGCGACGACCGCCCGGACAACGGAGGCCGCCGCCCGGGTGGCCGCCCTTGCGGCGCGCGCCACGTCTCTTCGCGGCGAGCCGGTGATCGATCCGGGTGCGCGCGCCCGGATCGATGCCGGGGTGACCTTGCCTGCCGCGTTGCAGTGAGGCCCTCCACGGGCTAACAGTCGCGCGCACCACACACTCGCCCGCAAGACAGACCGGAGCCTCCCCATGACCTCTCCCCTTCGCCTCGGAATCGCCGGTCTTGGAACCGTCGGCGCAGGGGTCGTGCGCATCGTCCAGTCGCATCCCGAACTGCTCGCCCTGCGTGCGGGCCGCGCTATCGAGATTACCGCCGTCTCGGCGCGCGACCGCAGCCGAGAACGGGGCGTCGATCTCTCGGGCTACGCTTGGGAAGATGACGCCGCCGCCCTCGCCGCACTTGACGATGTCGACGTGGTGCTGGAGTTGATGGGCGGCGAAGGCGGCATCGCCAAACAGGTCGTCGAGATTGCACTCGATCACGGCAAGGACGTGGTCACCGCCAACAAGGCGCTGCTCGCCCATCACGGACAGGAATTGGCCGAGCGGGCCGAGGCGCAGGGTCGGATGATCCGCTTCGAGGCGGCGGTCGCGGGCGGCATTCCGGTTATCAAGGCGCTGACCGAATCGCTGGCGGGCAACGAGTTGACACGCGTCATGGGGGTGATGAACGGCACCTGCAACTACATCCTGACCCGGATGCAGAGCGCCGGGCTGCCCTATGACGAGGTGTTTCAGGAGGCCGCCGACCTTGGCTATCTCGAGGCCGACCCGCAGCTCGACGTGGGCGGCATCGACGCGGGCCACAAGCTGGCGCTGCTCGCCGCCATCGCCTTCGGTACGCGCGTCGATTTCTCGGGCGTCGAGCTCGAAGGCATCGGCGCGATCACCATCGAGGACATCACCCACGCCGCCGACATGGGCTTTCGCATCAAGCTTTTGGGCGTGGCGCAGATGACCGGTCGCGGGCTGGAGCAGCGCATGTCGCCCTGTCTCGTGCCCGCCACCTCGCCGCTGGGCCAGCTCGAAGGCGGCACCAACATGGTCGTGCTCGAAGGCGACGCGATCGGCCAGGTGGTGCTGCGCGGCCCCGGCGCGGGCGCGGGTCCGACCGCGAGCGCGGTGATGGGCGACGTGATGGATCTCGCGCGTGGGCTGCGGCTGCCGGTGTTCGGTCAGCCCGCTACCGGCCTGCGCGCCGCCCGCGCGGCGCAGGCCGCCGTGCCCGCCCCCTATTACCTGCGCATGCGGCTGCTCGACAAACCGGGCGCGCTGGCCAAGGTCGCAAAGGTGCTGGGCGAAGCGGGCATCTCGATCGACCGGATGCGCCAGTACGACCACGAAGACGTCTCGGCCCCGGTGCTGATCGTGACCCACAAGACCACCCGCTCGGCTCTCGAAGAGGCGCTGACCGGCTTCGAGGCGACGGGCGTGGTGCAGGGCGCCCCCGTCGCAATCCGCATCGAGCAGGTCTGAGCGGGGGGCTCCCCCGCACCACCGCCTGAAATCGTACGCTGCGGGGGCGGGTTCGGACGCCATGGCCCGGCGTCGCCCGACCGTTTGCGCAAACATCGGCGCGCGCGCTTGTCAGCGTCGTGGCGGCCCGTTTAGGTCGAGGCAACCTTCACGATTGCCCGAGGACGCCTCCGATGCCCCAAGCCCCCGAATTTCACGATCGCATGCTGTCGCTCGGCCTCGCCCGGGTGTCTGAAGCCGCGGCCATCGCCTGCGCGCCGCTGATCGGCCGCGGCGACGAAAAGGCCGCCGATCAGGCCGCCGTCAATGCCATGCGCACCCAGCTCAACATGCTCGACATCGCGGGCACCGTGGTGATCGGCGAAGGCGAGCGTGACGAGGCGCCGATGCTCTACATCGGCGAGGAGGTCGGCACCGGCGAAGGCCCCGCCGTGGACATCGCGCTCGATCCGCTCGAGGGCACCACCCTCACCGCCAAGGATATGCCCAACGCGCTCACCGTGATCGCCATGGGCCCGCGCGGCTCGATGCTGCACGCCCCCGACGTCTACATGGACAAGCTCGCGATCGGGCCGGGCTTCGCGCCAGGTGTGGTCACGCTCGACATGAGCCCCTCCGAGCGCGTCGCGGCGCTGGCGAAGGCCAAGGGCACGACCGCGGGCGACATCACCGTCTGCGTGCTCGAGCGTCCGCGCCACGAGGAGATGATCGCCGAGCTGCGCGCCACTGGCGCCGCGATCCGGCTCATCACCGATGGCGACGTCGCGGGCGTCATGCACTGCGCCGAGCCGGCCAAGACCGGGATCGACATGTATATGGGCTCTGGCGGCGCGCCCGAGGGCGTGCTCGCCGCGGCGGCGCTGAAATGCATGGGCGGGCAGATCTTTGGCCGGCTGTTGTTTCGCAACGACGACGAGGTGGGCCGCGCCCGCAAGGCCGGGATCGAGGATCTCGACCGGATCTACGCGCGTGATGAGCTTGTCACCGGCGACGTGATCTTTGCCGCGACCGGCGTCACCGACGGCAACCTCGTGCCGGGCATCCGCCGCGAGGGTGGATACCTGACCGCCGAGACGGTTCTGATGCGCTCCAAGACCGGCTCGATGCGCCGCATGAGCTACCGCAACCCGATCGAGCGCAGCCAGCCGGGTCGCTGAGCCCGTCCAAAGGCAGGGGGCGCTGCCCCCCGCCCCTCTGGGGCGCCCCCCGGAGTATTTCAAGAGCAAAGTGGCCCGCCCGTCGCGCGTGCGTGACAGGGCGGCGTCGCGTCCGGGCTTGCCATGAGAGCCGGTTTCGCGCGACACCCGCCGCATGCCCGATTTTCTGAATGTCACCACCTCGCTCACCGGCCGTCGCTGGGTGGGCCCCGCCGCAGAGGCCGACCGCCTCGCCCAGGCCATGGCCCAGGGCTGCGACCTGCCGCTGCCGCTGTGTCATGCCCTCGTCGGGCGCGGTGTCGCCGCCGAGGACATGGCAAGCTTTCTCGCCCCCACCCTGCGCGACCTGCTGCCCGATCCGCTGTCCCTGCGCGATATGGGTGTCGCGGCCGAGCGCGTCATGCAGGCGGTGGAGCGGCGCGAACGTATCGCGATCTTTGCCGATTACGACGTGGATGGCGGATCTTCCGCGGCACTGCTGCTGGTCTGGCTGCGGCAGATGGGGCTGCGCGCCACGCTATATATCCCCGACCGGATCGAGGAGGGCTATGGCCCCAACACCCCCGCGATGGAGCGGCTCGCGCGCGATCACGACCTGATTCTCTGCGTCGATTGCGGCACGCTTTCCCACGAGCCGATCGCCGCCGCCAAGGGGGCCGATGTCATCGTGCTCGACCACCATCTGGGCGGTGAGACCCTGCCCGATGCCCTTGCCGTGGTGAACCCCAATCGGCAGGACGAAAGCGGCGATCTGGCGCATCTGTGCGCCGCGGGCGTGGTGTTCCTGCTGCTGGTGGAGCTGAACCGGCGGCTGCGCGAGACGGGCAAGCGCGGCCCCGATCTGATGTCGATGCTCGACCTCGTGGCATTGGCCACCGTGGCCGACGTGGCGCCGCTCATCGGGGTCAACCGCGCACTGGTGCGCACCGGGCTTCAGGTCATGGCCAAGCGGCAGCGCGCGGGCGTCGTGGCGCTGGCCGATGTGGCGGGTCTCGACGTGCCGCCCACCGCCTATCACTTGGGCTACCTTCTGGGGCCGCGCGTCAACGCGGGCGGACGCATCGGCAAGTCCGACCTCGGCGCGCGGCTTCTGGCCACCGATGATCCGCATGAGGCGGCGGCTTTGGCCGAGAAGCTCGATCACCTCAACCGCGAACGCCGCGAGATCGAGGCACGGGTGCGCGACGCGGCGCTGGAGCAGGCCGAAGCACGCGGCACCGAAGGCCCGCTTGCCTGGGCCGCGGGCGCGGGCTGGCATCCCGGCGTCGTCGGCATCGCGGCGGCCCGGATGAAGGAGGCCACCAACCGCCCCGCCGTGGTGATCGGCGTCGAGGACGGTATCGGCAAGGGCTCGGCCCGCTCGGTGCCCGGCATCGACCTCGGGGCCGCGATCCATCGCGTCGCCGCCGAAGGCCTCCTGCTGCGGGGCGGCGGCCACAAGATGGCGGCGGGCCTCACCGTCGAGGAGAGCAAGATCGAGGCGGCGATGGCGCGGCTCTCGGAGCTCTTGGAGAAGCAGGGCGCGGGGGCGGGCGGTCCGCGCGACCTGCGTCTCGATTCGGTGCTGATGCCCGGGGCGGCCACGGTCGAGCTGATCGAGCGGATCGAGACGGCGGGGCCTTTCGGGGCGGCCGCCCCCGCGCCGCGCTTTGCCTTTCCGGACGTGATGATCCTGCACGTGCGCGAGGTGGGGCAAGGCCACCTCAAGATCTCCTTCGGCGATGGCCTCGGCGCCAAGCTCGACGGCATCGCCTTTGGCGCGATGGACAGCCCGATGGGGGCGGCGCTGGCCCGTCATGGCGGCGCGCGGTTCCACCTCGCGGGCAAGCTCGATCTCAATATCTGGAAAGGTCGCCGCTCGGTTCAGCTCAGGCTCGACGACGCCGCTCCGGCCGGTTGATTGCTGGGGTTTTTTGCCCCCACGGCAATTTCACGGATCGGCGATTTTCCCCTTGCGACGCCGAGGCGGTTTCCCTAAACACCGCCTCACCGACGAGCGGCCCGTTCGTCTATCGGTTAGGACGCTAGGTTTTCAACCTAGAAAGAGGGGTTCGATTCCCCTACGGGCTGCCATCGGTCTCCGCAAGGAGCACATACGGTTCTAGGTCGCGCGAGCGAAACCGGGACTGTCGTCAGAGTGGCCCGTTCGTCTATCGGTTAGGACGCTAGGTTTTCAACCTAGAAAGAGGGGTTCGATTCCCCTACGGGCTGCCACGACGCCTCCCTGCCCTCCCCCTGCCCTTGCGCCAATACCTGCGATGATGCCGCGAGCTTGGTTGTTCCCGTGCGCACGCGGGGATAAAGCTGCCCCGGTATACCAGACAGGGAGGCCGCGTCGTGGCTCAGCAGGACAAAGCGAAGATCGGCCTGATCGGCCTTGGCACCATGGGCAGCGCGCTCGCGCTCAACATCGCCGAAAAGGGCTTTCCCATCGCGGTCTGGAACCGCCGTGCGGATGTCACTCGCGCCTTTCACGCCGAGGCCGGTGAGCTCGCCGATCGCATCACCCCGACCGAGAGCTACGAAGACCTGGTCGCTGCCATCGCAAAGCCGCGCGCGATCATCCTCATGGTGCCCGCGGGCGCGCCGGTGGACGAGCAGATCGCGGCGCTGCGGCCCCTTCTCGACGATGACGACATGATCATCGATGCGGGCAATGCCAATTTCCATGACACCAACCGCCGGTCGCGCGAGGCGGAGGGCAAGCCGTTCTTGGGCATCGGCGTGTCGGGAGGCGAGGCCGGTGCGCGCCATGGCCCCGCGATCATGGGCGGCGGCGAAAAAGAGCATTGGGACCGGGTCGAGCCGATCCTCACCGCCATCGCCGCCAAGTTCAACGGCGAGGCCTGCTCCGACTGGATGGGCCGCGAGGGGGCCGGCCATTTCGTAAAGGCGGTCCACAACGGCATCGAATACGCCGACATGCAGATGATCGCCGAGGTCTACGGCGTGATGCGCGACGGGCTGGGCCTTGAGGCCTCCGCCATCGGCGAGGCCTTCGCGCGCTTCAACGAGGGCGCGCTGAAGTCCTACCTGATCGAGATTTCCTCGATCGTGACATCGGCTGCCGACAAGCACACCGGTCAGCCGATGATCGATCTGATCCTCGACAAGGCGGGTCAGAAAGGCACCGGCCGCTGGACCGCGATCGAGGCGCAGCATCTCGCCGCGCCGATTCCCGCGATCGAGGCCGCCGTGGTGGCGCGCAACCTGTCGAGCCGCGTGGCTGCACGGCAAGAGGGCGAAGACCTGTTCGGCGCGGCCCCGACCAAGATCCCCGAAGGCGCCGTCTCCGACGAGATGCTGGAGCGCGCCCTGATCGCGGGCAAGGTGCTGTGCTACGCGCAGGGCTTCGACATGATTGCGGCGGCCTCCGAGCAGTTCGGCTGGGCGTTGCCGCTTCCGGCGATAGCGCGGGTCTGGCGCGAGGGCTGCATCATCCGCTCGGCGATGCTCGACGACATGGCCGCCGCCCTGTCCGAGGACGAGGACCGCAACCTGATGCTGGCCCCGGTCTTTGCGCGCCACCTGCGCGAAGGCCACGTGGCGCTGCGCGAGCTGGTGGCCATCGGCGCGCGCTTCGGCCACCCGATGCCGGCGCTATCCTCGGGGCTGAGCTACTTCGATAGCATGCGCACCGCGCGCGGCACCGCCAACATGATCCAGGCGCAGCGCGACTACTTCGGCGAGCACGGCTTCGAGCGCCTCGATGGCATCGAGGATCAGCACGGGCCGTGGCACGGCCACGGCGTCTGAGGCCCCGCACAGACCAACGCCGCCCGCCCTTTCGGGCGCGCGGCGTCTAACCGGATCCGCCGGGCCACCCTATCGGGCGCCCGGCGTTTTCATGCGTGGATCAGGCGTCGAACGATGTGGAGAACACGTCCCACAGCACCAAGGCCACCGTCACGGCGAGCACCGCGCCGAGGTCGAGGCGCGGGATGTGCCACAGCATGATACCCAGAAAGCTCAGGAAAAAGGCCAGTGCCACGTAGGTCATGATACGGCTGATCATTGGTCGGTCTCCTCGGACATGAGCCCTTCGAGCCAGCGCGCGGTGCGCAAGAGCCGGGCGTCGTCGCCACGCCGACCGATGAGCTGCGCGCCCATCGGCAGGCCGGTTTCGGATTGCAGGATCGGCACGGTCACGGCTGGGGTACCGCACAATGTCCAGAGCCCGTTGAAGATCGCGTCGCCGGTGCTGGCGTGGCCTTCCGGCGCGGGGCCGAGGGCGGCAGGCGCCAGGATCGCGTCGCAGCGCTCGAAGATCTCGTCGAGGCCGGCATAGAGCACATCTGACCAGTCGAGCGCCGAGATATAATCGCGCGCGGGGATGTCCTTGCCCCGGTCGATGGCGCGGCGCACCTCGTCCGACAGCTGGTCCCTGCCCCGTTTTTCATAGCCGTAATAGGATTTGGCCATTTCGGCGAGATTGATGCGCTCGCGAATCTCCGCGGCCTCGTCGAAAATTCCCGGCAGCGCCGTCTCGAAGCACTGCTCTCCCAGCGCCTCGACCAGCTCTTCGAGCGCGGCCGTGGTGTCGGCGTCGGCCCGCTCCCAGCCCGGCGGGCGCAGGAAGGCCAGTGTCGGGCGCACCGGCGGCTTGGTCATCGCGGTGGCATGCAGGCGCGGCGGCGGCGCGAGGCTGGTCGCGCGGTCGCCTGCGTCAAAGCCATAGAGCGCCTCGGCCAGAAGCGCCGCATCCTCGATGGTGCGGGCAAAAACGCCGATCGTGTCGAGGGTCGGCGACTGGCTCAGCACGCCGGTGCGAGGGATCGCTCCAAAGCTCGGCTTGAAGCCCACCGTGCCGCAGAAAGCGGCGGGGCGGATCACCGAGCCGCCCGTTTGCGTGCCCACCGCGAGCGGCACCATGCCCGCCGCCACGGCCGCCGCCGAGCCGGAGGAGGAGCCGCCCGGCGTGCGGGTGGCGTCATGCGGGTTGCGGGTCTTGCCGGGATGCTGGAACGCCAGCTCCGCCGTTACCGTCTTGCCGATGATGATGGCCCCCGCCGCGCGCAGGCGCGTGACGATGGCGGCATCGGTTTCGGGCACGCGGCCTTCGTCGAGCAGGGTGCCGTTCTGCGTCGGCACCTTCGCCGTATCGATCACGTCCTTGAGGGCCACGGGCAGCCCATGCAGCGGCCCGGTAGGCCGCCCCGAACGCCGCAGCGCGTCGAGCGCCTCGGCCTGCTTCATCGCATAGCCGCCGTCGAGCCAGGCCCAGGCTTGGATCTCGGGCTCCAGCGCCGCGATCCGCTCGAGGCAGGCCTGGACCAGATCGGTGGCGTTGAGGGCGCCACTCGCCATCCGGTCGCGCAACTCGCGCGCCGAAAGGTCGAGCATCGACACATGGCCCTTCGGCATCGCGGCCATCTTCGGCTCACTTCCCATAGAACAGCTCCGGCAGGCCGAAGACCAGCTGCGGGAAGATATAGACCAGAACCATCGAGACCATGACCATGGCAAGGAACGGCATGATGCCCTTGAAGATCTGCGTCAGGCGCACTTCCGGCGGGGCGATGCCCTTGAGGTAGTAGGCCGACATCGCCATCGGCGGCGTCAGGAACGAGGTCTGCAGGTTCAGCGCCACGAGGATACCGAAGAACAGCGGATCGACCCCGAAGATCTCCAGCAGCGGCAGGAAGATCGGCACGAAGATGATGATGATCTCCGACCATTCCAGCGGCCAGCCGAGCAGGAAGATGATCAGCTGCGCGAGGATCAGGAACTGGATCGGGGTCAGGTCGAGGCCCGTCACGAACTCCGAGATCAGGTGCTCGCCGCCCAAGTAGGAGAAGACCGAGGAGAAGATGTAGGAGCCGACGAAGAGCCAGCACACCATCGCGGTGGTCCGCACCGTGAGATAGACGCTCTCGCGCAGTCGCTGGAAGGTCATGGCGCGGTAGAGCACCGCGAGGATCATGCCGCCCAGCGCGCCGATCGCGGCGGCTTCGGTCGGGGTGGCGAGGCCGAACAGGATCGAGCCCAGCACCGACAGGATCAGCACCGCCAGCGGGAAGAACGAGGTGAAGAGCATCCACAGGAGCTTGCCCAGCGGCACGTCGGGCACTTCTTCCTTGGTCGGACGCGGTGCGACCGAGGGCTGCAGGATCGAGCGGCCGATCACATAGGTGAGATACAGCCCCACGAGCACGAGGCCCGGCAGGAGCGCACCGGCATAGAGCCGCACGATCGACACGCCCGAGGCCGCCGCATAGACGATCAGCATGATCGACGGCGGGATCAGGATGCCCAGCGTGCCGCCCGCGCAGATGATGCCGGTGGCAAACGAGGTGTCGTAGCGCGCCTTGAGCATGGCGGGCAGCGCCAGAAGGCCCATCAGCGTCACCACGGCGCCGACGATGCCGGTGGCGGTGGCAAAGAGCGCGCAGGTGATCAGCGCGGCCACACCCATGGAGCCCGGCACGTTCTTGGAGGCGATGTTTAGCGTGGTGAACAGCCGGTCGACGATGTTGGCGCGCTCGACGATGTAGCCCATGAACAGGAACAGCGGCACCGCGGTCAGCACTTCGTTCGACATCACCGTATAGGTCTGGTTGATGAAGAGGTCGAAGACGCGGTTGTTGAGAAAGCCGTCGATCCAGGTCGATGTGCTCTCCCACCAGCTGGCGATCTCGGGGTCGAGCCGGTCGTAGTCGCGCCACATGCGACCGGCGTCGAAATAGGCGAAATAGCCAAAGCCGATGCCAAGCGCCATCAGCGTGAAGGCAATGGGGAAGCCCAGGAACACCAGGCCGATGAAGACCCCGAGCATGGTCAGGGCGATTTGCGGGTCGGTCACGTGCGTGCGCTCCGTATCAGTTCAACGCGGGGCGAGCGCGTCATTTCATGTCCGGGTGTTCGTGTTGCTGCTCGAGCTGCTTCATCAGCAGGGCCTCGGTCTCCTCGACGTCCTCGGCGGCCTCGAGCCAGACACCGTCGCGCATCGCGAGGATGCAGCGAAACAGCTGGGCCAGGCCCTGGATCGCCAGCAGCACACCGGCGACGACGATCACCGATTTGAACTGGTAGATCGGCACGCCCGCCGGGCTGTTCACCGAAACCTCGCCAAAGCGCCAGGATTTCTCGGCGTACTTCCAGCCCGCAAAGATGAGGGCGAACACACCGGGAAAGAAGAAGATGATGTAGAGAAAGCCGTCGACCGCCGCCTGCACTCTGACCGGCCAGAGCCGGTAGAGAAAGTCGCCGCGGACATGGCCGCCGCGCGACAGCGTATAGGCGCCGCCCAGCATGAACAGCGTGCCGTACATGATGAAGGAGACGTCCAGGGCCCATGGCGTGGGCGATCCCAGCACGTAGCGCACGAAGACCTCGTAGCTGACCCCGAAGGTCATCAGCACGATGAGCCAGCCGAAGACCTTGCCGAAGGCAGCCGAAAGGGCGTCGGCGAATTTGATATATCCGAGCATTCGTGTCCCGTATGGATGAGGGCCCGGCGACGCAGGCGCGTCGCCGGGCGGTCAGGTCAGGCTCAGAGGGCGAGCTTGCCGGGGTAGTAGTGCTCGTAGGCGAGCTGGTAGTCCGGCGAGTTCATCAGCGTGTAGTAGGTCACGCGCTCGACCCATTCGCGCTGGCTGTCGAGCACGCGCTTCATGAAGTCGTCCTCTTCAAGCTGCGGGATCAGCGCGTCCCAGGCATCGAGCTGTGCCGAGAGGATCTCCTTGGGGGTGCGGCGCACGGTGACGCCACCCTCGGAGAGGGCCTGCAGGTCGCGCGAGTACTGGTCCAGCGCCTGGGCGCTGTTCGCGGTGGAGGCGGCTTCGACCGAGTGGCGCAGGATCGCCTGCAGATCGGGGTCGAGATCTTCGAGGAAGCTCTTGGAGAACAGGAACTCGAAGCTCTCGGAGGCCTGGTGGTAGGACGAGAGGTAGTAGTTCTTGGCCACGTCCTGCGCGCCGAAGCGGCTGTCGGAGGTCGGGTTGTTGAACTCGAAGGCGTCGATCACGCCGCGCTCCATGGCGGGGACGATCTCGCCACCCGGAAGCTGTGCGACCGACATGCCCATCGACTGCATCAGGTCGGCCGCCAGGCCCACCGTGCGGTACTTCAGGCCCTTGATGTCGTCGACCGAGGCGACCTCTTTCTTGAACCAGCCAAAGGGCTGCGCCGGCATCGGGAAGCCGAGCATGCCCACCACGTCGAGGCCCATCGTTTCCATCAGCTCGGCGTAGAACTGCTCGCCGCCGCCGGCGTAGAACCAGCCCAGCATGGTGTCGGCGGAGCCTCCGAACACGGGGCCGGTGCCGAACAGCGAGGCGGCCTTGTTCTTGCCGTACCAGTAGACCGGCACCGAGTGGGCCATGTCGATGAGACCGTCACTCACCGCGTCCATCACCTGGAACGCCGCGACCACGGCGCCCGCGGGCAGCACGTCGACCTTGAGACGGCCGCCGGACATCGCCTCGACGCGATCCGCATAGGCCTGCGCCATTTCCTGCCAGATGTCGGAGGCCGGCCACGAGGTCTGAAGCTTGACCACGATCGGGCTCTGCGCGAGCACCGCCGGTGCCGCGAGACCGCCTGCCGCGGTGACACCCGCACCGAGCGCGCCTTTGCGCAGGAACGAACGCCGCGAGACCTGCGTGGTCTTCTTAGGGGTAACTGTCATGAACTCCTCCCAGATATTCTCACTGTGCCACGCACTCCCCCGCATGGCTCAAGCGATCATCTTGGTTTGGGTCTGCAAAGGCAACTGGTAATTTTTGTTGACCACTTCGCGATGTCGTCTACGCCTTGTTCCTCCGCGCGTGTCCGATATATCTGGCAGGCTCGCATTTTCGGAGGACAGCCGCATGGGTGTCGACATCAGCGCAGTCTTCGAATCGGCCCCCACGGCCTACATGCTGCTCGACCGCGAGTTGCGCTACGTCTGGGCGAACCGGGCCTATTACGACGTGACGCAGCGTCGTCCCGAACAGCTGATCGGTCAGCTCTACAGCGATGTCTTTCCGGCCGAGGGGGAGGCCGACACGATGCTGCGCGGCTCTTTCGACCGCGTGTTTGCAACGGCTCAGATGGATCATCTGCCATTGATCCCCTACCCGATCGCGGATGCGGCGGGTCAAATCGCGCACCGCTACTGGAGCGCCACCCATCTGCCGATCCTCGATCCGTCGGGCGAGGTCGAGTTCCTGCTGCAGAACACGCATGACGTGACCGAGCTGTATCAGAAGGCTCACAACGCGGGGGGGAAGACCTCCGGAGCCGACGCGTCCGAGACACGCGGGGAATCCGGCACCGAGAGCGGCGTCCTGTTGCGGGCCGAAACCGTGGCGCAGCAGAATTTCGAGCTCGGCATGGCCACTCGGTTCTTCGAGACCGTGTTCGATCAGGCCCCGAGCATCATCGCGATCCATTCCGATACCGATCATGTCTACCGACTCGCCAACCGCGAATATCTGAGGATCGTCGGCGCGCATCGGGATCTGATCGGCCGGCCCGCCGCGGAGGCGCTGCCAGAGATTCGCGAGCAGGGCTTCATCGATCTTCTCGACCGCGTTTACCAGACCGGCGAGGCGATCACGCTGCACGGTGTGCAGGCCTACGTCAACGTCGAGAACGGCCCGCCCCGCGAGGTCTTTGTCGACTTTGTCTACCAGCCCCTGTCGAACCCCAAGGGTGAGACCATCGGCATCCTGGTGCAGGGCCACGACGTGACCGCGCAAAAGCGCGCCGAGCGGGAGCTGCGCGAGGCCGAAGAACAGTTTCGGATGATGGCGCAGAACATGCCGTCGCATGTCTGGAGCGCCCTGCCCGACGGCGACCTCGACTGGGCCAGCGACCGGGTCTACGAATTCACCGGACGCGGTGCGGAGGACGTCCTTGGCGCGCGCTGGACCGAGGTGATCCATCCGGGTGACGTCGATCGCGTGTCCAAGGTCTGGCAGGTATCGCTCGAGACCGAGACGACCTATGAGACCGAATTCCGCCTGCGCGCCGCCGATGGGCGGTATCGGTGGTTTCTGGTACGCGCTGTGCCGGTGCGCGACGCCGAAGGCAAGATCTCGCGCTGGATCGGCACCAACACCGACATCGAGGACCGCAAGAGCACCGAGGCCGCGCTGGCCAATCTGAACGCCACGCTCGAGGAGCGGGTAGAGCAGCGCAACCAGACGCTCGAGCGGGTCAACGCCACCTTGCGCCAGAGCCAGAAGATGGAGGCCATCGGCAACCTTGCGGGTGGCGTCGCGCATGACTTCAACAACCTGCTTCAGGCGATCACCGGCAGCCTGCAACTGGCCCAGCGCGAGCTGTCGCAGGGCCGGCTCGCGGCGACGCGGCTCGATCAGGCGATGGGGGCCGTGGAGCGCGGCGCCACGCTCGCGGCGCAGCTTCTGGCCTTCGGACGACGCCAGCCGCTCGAGCCGCGCGCTGTCGATCTGGGGCGGATGCTGCGCGAGGTCGGGCCGATCCTGCATTCGGCAGTGGGCGAAGGCGTGCGGATCGAGACCGCTACCGCGCGGAGCCTGTGGAACACGCTGGTCGACATCACCAACCTTGAAAACGCGCTGATCAACCTTGTGGTCAACGCCCGCGACGCGATGGAGGGCCGCGGCCGCCTGCGCATCGAGCTCGACAATTGCGAACTCGATTCCGAGACCGCGCGCGTTCTGACCGATGTGGTGCCGGGCGAATACGTGCGGTTGTCGATCATCGACGAAGGCTGCGGCATGCCTCCCGAGGTGATCGAGAAGATCTTCGAACCGTTCTTCACCACCAAGCCCGAAGGTCGCGGCACCGGGCTGGGCATGGCGATGGTCTACGGCTTCGTCAAACAGTCGGGCGGCCATGTCGCGATCGAGAGCGCGCCGGGTGCTGGCACGACGGTGCGGCTTTACCTACCGCGGTCGCTGCGCACCGAAAAGCCGGTGCCATTGCGCCACGCGGGACCGGTCACGGGCGGCACCGAGACGGTGCTTCTGGTCGAGGACGACGCGGATGTGCGCCGCGTCGGTGCCGAGATGCTGCGGGATCTGGGCTACCGGGTGATCGAGGCTGAGGACGCCGACGCCGGTCTCGAGGCGATCGAGAGCGATCAGCGCTTCGATCTGCTGCTCACCGACGTGGTAATGCCTGGACGGCTGACCAGCCGCGCTATGGCCTCGCGTGCGCAGGATCTGCGTCCGGGCCTGCCGGTGCTCTTCGCCTCGGGCTATTCACGCGATGCCATCGTGCATGACGGCCGCCTCGACGAGGGCATCCAGCTTCTGCCCAAGCCATACCGCCGCGAAACCCTTGCGCGGCGGTTGCGCGAACTGCTCGATCCGATGGCGCTTGCCAACGGCGTGGCCATGACGTCGGACGATGTCGTCAGTGTCTCGGCTCCGGCGACACCCGCCGCCCCTGCGACCTCCGCACCGGAGGACATCTCCGGGCTCAGGATCGTCGTATGCGAGGATGACACCTTCATCCGGCTCGATCTGGTGGAGATGCTGCTTGCCGCCGGGGCCGACGTGCGCGAGGCCGCGACCGGCGCGCAGGCCTTGGCGCTCATCAAGGAGGCCCCCACCGACCGGCTGCTCATCGACGTGGGCCTGCCGGATCGCTCGGGCCTCGACGTGGCGCGCGACGCCGTGGCGCTGCAGCCGGGCCTGCCGGTGATCTTCGCCACCGGGCGCGAACGCGTGCCCGGCTCGGAGGATCTGCCCGGCGCGCGGGTGTTGACCAAGCCCTTTGGCCAAGAAGCCCTGCTGCGCATCGTGCTCGAGACACATGGTGGCGCAAAAGCAAGCTGAACGCAAAACGGGGGCGGCCTATAGCCGCCCCCGCTTGAGGGTCCGTCGAAACATGAGCTTCGTCGAGACAGGGGCTCAGTCGGTGAGCGACGCCTCACGCTCGGCGGCACCGCGCATCCGCGCCTTGACCACGCCGCCCACGAAGATCGGCAGGATGAAACCGATGATCGCCACGGCCCAGAGTGACAGCGTCAGCCAAGAGCCGAACAGCACCGAGTAGTCGCCATCGGCAATGGTCACGGCGCGGCGCATGTTGACCTCCATCGCGTTGCCCAAAAGCGTGCCGAGGATCACCGGCACCAACGGCACGTCGAGCTTCCTGAGCAGCCAGCCCGCGACACCGAAGGCCACCATCACCATCAGATCGAAGCTCGAGCCCGAGATGCCGTAGATGCCGACGAAGGAGACCATCGCCACCACCGGCATCAGGATCCGCGGCGGCACCATCAGCACCCGCACGAACAGGCCCACCATCGGAATGTTCATCGCCAAAAGCATGACGTTGCCGATGAAAAGCGCCGCGATCAGGCCCCAGACCACGTCGGGGTTCTGCGTGAACAGGAGCGGGCCGGGCGTGATGTTGAGCGACAACAATACCGCGAGCAGCACGGCGGTCGTGCCGGACCCCGGCACGCCCAGCGCCAGCATCGGCACCAAGGCCCCACCGGCGGCGGCGTTGTTGCCCGCCTCGGGGGCGGCCACGCCGCGCGGATCGCCGGTGCCGAAGGTGCCCTCCTTGTCGACCAGCTTCTTCTCCATCGAATAGCTGATGAAGGAGCCGAGCGAGGCCCCCGCGCCGGGCAGCACGCCCGCGATGAAGCCCAGCACGGTCGTGCGCAGCATCGTCGGCGTGCAGTATTTCAGCATCGCCCAGGAGGGCGTGATGCGGCCGATGTCCATCTTGGGCGCGGTGGAGGCGTCCTTGTCGGTGCCGCGATGCTCGAGGAAGATGAACACTTCGGACAGTGCGAACAGGCCGACGATGGCCACGAGGAAATCGATGCCGTCGTAGAGATGCACCTCGCCGAAGGTAAAGCGCGGCACGCCGGTCTGGGTGTCGACGCCGACCATGGCAAGGCCGAGGCCGAGGGCCGCGGCAAAGGCTGCCTTGGCCTGGTTGGTCGAGGACACGCCGCCCAGCGTCATGAAAGCCAGCGCGAAGAGCGCGAAGTATTCGGCCGGGCCGAACAGCAGCGCCACGCGGACGAGCTGCGGCGCCAGAAACACGAGGCCCCAGGTGGCAAAGAACGCGCCCACGAAGGAGGCAACGCCCGACAGGGCCAGCGCCTCGCCCGCCCGCCCCTGACGTGCCATCGGGTGGCCGTCGAGACAGGTCATCATCGCCGGTTCGTCACCGGGGATGTTCAGCAGGATCGACGATATGCGCCCGCCATACATCGCGCCGTAATAGACGCTTGTGAGCAGGATCAGCGATGGCGTGGCGCCGAGCCCCAGCGTGAAGGCGAGCGGGATCAGGATGGCGACGCCGTTCGACGGGCCGAGGCCCGGCAGCGCCCCCATGATGGTGCCCAGAAAGCAGCCCATCAGCGCAAGGCCGATGTTCTGGAAGGTCAGTGCGACGGCGAAGCCGTCCGCGAGGGATGCAAGGGTGTCCATGGCGCGCTCCTCAGATGCCCAAGGGCCCGCGGGCAAGGCTGAGCCCGAGGACGAGGTGGAAGATGACGTAGATCCCGAGCGAGGTGGCCACGCCGATGATCACGCTTTGCAGCAGCGTCGAGCCCAGCCGCCATGTCAGGTAGGCCGCCGCGAAGGCGGTCGCGATGACAAAGCCCACCTCGGGCAGCAGCTGCGCGTAGGCGATCATCACGGCGGCGGCGAGGCCGATCTCAGCCAGACGCCCCATCTGCGGCCACTCGGGCTCGGGGTCCGGCTTGAACAGGAACCACAGCGAGGCCAGCGCCATGATCGTGGCGATGCCATAGGGAAAGGCGCGCGGGCCGACGGCGTCGGACATGAAGCTGTCGGGGATGATCGTGGCGCGCCAGACATAGAGCAGCGCAAGCATCAGACCGATGCCACCGAAGATGCGATCGCTCATGCGATCCCTCCCTCAAATTGAAAGCGGGGCGCGCCCGTGGCACGCCCCACCCGACCGCGTGGGGCCGTTTACTGGATGATGCCGATCTCTTTCGACAGGTCGGTGATGCTCTGGACCGACTCGGTCACGAAGCTCTGGAACTCCTCGCCCTGCAGGTCGAGCGGCGCGAGACCGTTGGTCGCCATCGTCGTCTTCCACTCTTCGCTGTCATAGAGTTGGTCGATCGCCGAGACCCAGTAGTCATAGGCCTCCTTCGACATCTCGCCCGGACCGTAGAAGCCGCGCCAGTTGGCGCCGACCGCGTCGATGCCCTGCTCCTTGGCGGTAGGAATGTCCGAGAACTCGCCGTCCAGACGCTCGGGCGCCAGCACCGCCAGCACGCGGATGTCGCCCGATTCCACGAAGCCGGTGGATTCCGACAAGTCACCGGTGAAGGCCTGCAGCGAGCCGCCCAAGAGCTGCGTCACCGCCTCGCCGCCACCGTCGAAGGCGATGTACTTGACCGAGCGCACGTCCTCGATGCCGGATTTCTGCGCCGCGATCAGCACCTTGAGGTGGTCCCAGCCGCCCACGGCCGAGCCGCCGCCGATCGACACCGAGGTCGGATCGTTCTTGATCATCTCCATCAGCGCTGGCAGGTCCTGCACCTCGCTGTCGGCGGCCACGGCGATGACGCCGTAATCCGCGCCCAGCGCGCCGAGCCAGCGGACCTGATCCATGGTGTTGCCCGGATAGGCGTTTTGCGCAAGGCGGGTTGCGGTGGCCGAAGAGGCCGCGACGATCAGGTCGTTGTCATCCTTGCGCTTGTTGACGACCTCGGCGAAGGCCACGCCGCCGCCGCCGCCGGCGAGGTTCACCACCTGCATGGTCGAGGGGATCAGGTCGAGGTCCTGCAGAGTCTTGCCCGCCTGACGGCAGGTGAAGTCCCATCCGCCGCCCGGGTTGGCAGGGGCGATGCATTCCGGGTTCTCGGGCGTGAAGCCCTGCGCCAGAAGTGCGGCCGGGGCGGTGCCCAGAAGCGCGGCGGCGATCAGGCCGCGGCGGAACGTGTTGGTCATATCTGTCCTCCCAAAGGTCAGGGCCGTCCGGAACTCCCCCCGGCAGCCTCGTCCGCCCTTGTGACCCTCCAAGCTGTCATCAAGCTGTCATCGCGCGCGTCTGGGCTTCTTAATGCGGCGGAGCGCCCCTATGGTGGGCTGCCGGAGGATGCATGCGGATACTGATCGTCGAGGACACGTCGGATGTCGCCGAAGCCGCGAGCGCGAGCCTCGGGCGCGCGGGCTTTGCCTGCGACATCGCGCCGACGCTGGCGGATGCGCGCGCCTGCGCCGACATCACCGGCTATGCCGCCATCGTGCTCGACCTGAACCTGCCCGACGGCTCGGGCCGCGATTTCCTGCGCGAACGCCGCCGCGCCGGCGACCGGACCCCGGTGCTGGTGCTCACCGCGCAGTTCTCGGTCGAGGACCGTGTCGGCGCGCTCGACGAGGGCGCGGACGACTATCTCGTCAAGCCCTTCGATCTGCGCGAGCTTGAGGCGCGGCTGCGCGCGCTCACGCGGCGTGAGGCGGGGCGGGCCGAAAACCGGGTGACCTTGGGCGGCCTCGACTTCGACGCCGGCGCGCAGAGCCTGCGGGTGGGCGGCGCTGCCGTCACCGCGACGCGGCGCGAACTGGCGCTGTTGAATTTGCTCATCGCCAACCGAGGCCGGATCATGTCGAAGGATCGCCTGTTCGACGGGCTGTTCGGCTTTGAGAACGCCGATGTCGGTACCAACACCATCGAGCTTTACGTGGCGCGTCTGCGCAAGAAGCTTTCAGGGTCCGGCGTGGCCATCGAAACGCATCGGGGGCTCGGCTACCGGCTCGATCTCGATGGCTGAAACGCGGACCTGGTCCTTGAAGTCGCGCGTAGCGCTTGCCGTGGGCGCGGTGCTGCTCTTGGGCGGCGTCGTGGTGCTGTCGGTGGCCCTCGCCTATGGCGGCCGCGCGGCGCGTGAGGCCTATGACCGGCTGTTGCTGGGGGCGGCAAACGACATCGCCGCCTCGATCACCATCCGCGACGGGGCGGCGGTGGTCGACATGCCCGCCTCCGCGTTCCAGATGCTGGCGCTGGCTCCCGAGGACCGCATCCGCTACCGCGTCACCGGCCCGGATGGCACCACGCTCACAGGATCGGACGCGGCCCCGGCCCCGCCGCGACGCGATGCGCCGGGGCCGGTGTTCTACGACGGCGATCTCGGGGCCGAACCGGGCCGCTACGTGGCCCTGACCCGCCGATTTGCGGAACGCAGTTTTTCGGGGCCGGTGCGCGTAACCGTGGGTCAGACCCTGCGCGCGCGGCAGGCGCTGGCGCGGGACATTGCGGGCGGGGCGCTGGCGGTGCTCGCTGCCGCCGGTCTCGCCATCGGGCTCTTTGCCTGGCTCGCGACCCGCTCGGCGCTCAGGCCGCTGCAGCGGTTGGGCCGGGCGCTGGCGCGGCGCGATCCCACCGATCTCACGCCGATCACCTTGCCGATGCCCTCCGAGATCGCGCCCGTGCTGGGCGCGCTCAACGGTTTCATGGGGCGGCTCGACCGACAGGCGACGGCGAGCCGCAACCTGATCGGCGACGCGGCGCATCAGCTGCGCACGCCCGTAGCGGCGATCCGCGCGCAGGCGCAGGACGCGCAGGACGAGGCCGACCCCGAACGCCGCGCCCGGCTGCTCGCGCGCATCCACGAGCGCAGCGTCGGGCTGTCACGGCTGCTCGACCGGATGCTCGACCGCGCGATGACGATCCACCGCACCGACACCGCGCCGCGCAGCGCCTTGGACCTGCGCGACGTGGCGCTCGAGATCTATGAGGCGCTCGAGGACGTGCCGGGCGGGGCCGCGATCCGGCTCGACCTGCCCCCCGCCCCGGTGGTGGTGCGCGGCGACGCGCTGTCGCTGGTGGAGGCGGGCAAGAACCTCGCGGCCAATGCGCTGTCGCATGGCCGCGCGCCAATCCGCATCGGTGTGGCGCGCGAGAACGGCAGCGTACGGCTGTTCGCGCGCGACGCGGGCCCTGGCCCCGCGCCCGCGATCCTCGCGGGCATGGGCGCGCGCTTTGCCGCCCATGCGCCCGGCGGCGCGGGGCTCGGCCTCGCCATCGCGCGCGAGGTGGCACAGAGCCACGGCGGCGCGCTCGTGCTCGGGCCGCGCGATGATGGCTTCGAGGCGGCGCTGCGCCTGCCAAGGATCGGCGCATGATCCGCGCGGGCCTCATGGCGCTGGCGCTCTTCGCCGCACCTGTGCAGGCGCAGGAGCTGACGCGCGACTTTGGCCCCGACACCGCGACCGAGGTGCTGCGGCTGCGCTCGACCACCGACATCGCGGTGCTGGGACCGGTGGTCGAGGCGTTTCTGGACAGCCGCCCGAACATCGCGATCCGCTATGAGCAATGGGGGTCGAACGCCCTCTACCGCCTGCAGGCCGAGGACTGCGCCAGCGGGCGCGCGGGCGCGGATCTGGTGATCTCCTCGGCGGTGCACCAGATGGTCGATCTGGTGAACGAAGGCTGCGCCCGCCCGCACCGCTCGGCCCTGACCGCCGCGCTGCCCGACGCGCTGATCTGGCGCGACGAGCTGTGGGGCGTCACCCGCGAGCCCGCCGTCATGGTCTACAACCGCGATCTCGTGCAGCCCGCGCAGGTGCCGCGCTCGCGCTTCGATCTGCTCGACCTGCTGCGCCCGACCGAAAGCCCGTTTCGGGGCCGCGTCGCCACCTATGACATCGAGCGGTCGGGCTTGGGCTTTCTCTTTGCCTTCGCGGACTCGACCGAGGCCACGACCTTCGGCGGCCTGATGGAGAGCTTTGGGCGATCCGGCGCGATCGCCACCTGCTGTTCGGCCGAGATCATCGACGGCGTCGCCGAGGGGCAATATCTCGTGGCCTACAACGTGCTGGGCTCCTATGCGCTGGTGCGGGCGCGGCGCGACCCGCGGCTCGGGGTCATCGCGCCTCAGGATTACACGCTAGTGCTGTCGCGCGCCGCGATGATCCCGCGCGAGGCCGGGCAGCCGCGCGCCGCCTCGCAATTCGTGGATTTCCTGCTTTCGAGCGAGGGCCGCCGCGCGCTCGAGGCCGCCCTGCTGATCGTGCGGCTGGAGAGCGAGGACGGCACCGCCTTGGAATTAGGCGAGGCCACCGAGACGCTGCAACGCCCCATCGCCCTCACGCCTGCGTTGCTCATTGCGCTCGACGCGCACAAGCGGGCGCTGTTTCAGGCGCGCTGGCGCGATGCCTTCCCGAGGATCGGCGCCGCCGCGCCCTGAGGTTCATTTCAGATCGTCGGGCACCGTCGCCGTAATTTCGATCGCCGCGAAATAGGCCGCGATGTCGTCGATCTCGTCGTCTTCGAGGCTCTGCGCGATGAGCGTCATCTGCTCGTGTTCGCGCTCGCCCGAGCGATAGGCTTGGATCTGTTCGACGAGATAGCTCTCGGGCTGACCGGCTAGGTTGGGCGCGTCGGGGGCCATGGCGATGCCGTCGCGCCCGTGGCAGGTGGCGCAGGCGCCGACCGCCTCCCGGCCTAGCTGCGGGTCGCCCGCATAGGCCATGGGCGCGATAAGAAGAAGCGCGGCCAAGCCTGCCGCGAACTGGGTCGATGTCATGCTGGTCTCCGAGGAAAACGGGGGATCGCGGCCGCCAAAGCGGCCACGAGGGTCAGGCTTCAGTTCGAGGTTTCGGTTTCCTCGCTCTCCATCTCCATGTGCTCCATGTTTTCCATGTTCTCTTCCATGTGTTCGTCCATGGCCTCCATGTTCGCCTCTCCCATGCCGGTCCCGCCAGCCTGCGCGCCGCCGTCCGAGCCAGTGTAGGAGATCCGGTAGATCGCGCCCGCGAAGTCGTCGGACACCAATAGCGAGCCGTCCTTCATGACGGCGACATCGACGGGCCGCCCAAGGTATTCGCCGTTGTCGGTGAGCCAGCCTTCGGCAAAGACCTCGGCCTCGCCCGCCGAGCCGTCCTCGCCCACCGGGGTGAACATCACCCGTGCGCCAACAGGCGTGGTGCGGTTCCAAGAGCCGTGCTGCGCCGAGAAGATGCCGCCGTGGTATTTACTGGGAAAGCTGTCGGCCCCGTAGAAGGCCATGCCGAGATCAGCGGCATGGGCGGTCAGTTCGACCTCCGGGTTCACCACGTCGGCGGGGATCTCCGCGTCCATGTATTCATTGGTGCGCGTCGTGCCGCCGCCGTACCACGGAAAGCCGAAGTTCTGGTTGGCCGCAGTGATGCGGTTGATCTCGCCCGGCGGGATGTCGTCGCCCATGCCGTCGACCTGATTGTCGGTGAACCACAACTCGTCATTGGCGGGGTTGAAATCCATGCCGACCGAGTTGCGGATGCCGCGCGCATAGACCTCGCGGCCCGAGCCGTCGGTGTTCATGCGGATGATCCCGCCCATGCCGACCTCGTTGTAGAGGTCCATCTTCTCGGCGGGCGGCACGTTGTGCGGCTGGCCCATCGAGATGTAGAGCATGCCATCGGGGCCGATGTCGCAGACCCGGGCACCGTGGTTGAAGCTTTCCTCCTCGACCGGGATCAGCTCGCCCTGCGGGACGACTTCGGCCACGGCCACGTCGGGGGATTCGTAGAAGAATTCCGCCGCCGGGAACATCAGCACCCGGTTGTGTTCGGCCAGAACGAGAAAGCCGTCCTTGGTCATGCAAGGTCCGTTCGGCACCGCAAGGTCGAGCGCGGGGGCGAATTCCTTGACCTCGTCGGCGACGCGGTCGCCGTCACGGTCGGTCACGGCCCAGAACTTGTCCTTGCGGGTGCCCACGAAAACCACCGGCACCGAGTTGCCCAGCGCCATGTGCCGCGCATCGGGCACTACCGCGAAGAGGTCGATCTGAAAGCCCTCGGGCATCTCGATGTTCTCGAGGATGCCGCGCAGGCGGTCGGCGTTTTCGCCCTTCTGGTCGATCACAGGTATGTCGAGCGAAGTTCCCGTAGTCCGGAACTCCCGCATCTTGGACAGGCTGTCGTCGCTGCTCTGGGCCAGCGCCGACACCGGCAAGGCCGTCGCCATCAGCAGCGCGGCCGTCATTCTGGAAATACGCATCGGGTCCTCCCTCACCTTACGTTAGGTCAAGAGTAGCAATGCTCAAAAATTGGTCAACAAGTATTACCGCCTAGCCGATCAGCGCCACGCCAAGGCCAAGAAACAGCGCGAGGAACACCGTCTGCGCGGTCAGCAGCGCAATCGCTCGGCCGCCGACGTCGAGCAGTTTTCTCAGCGAGGTCTTCATGCCGACGGCGGCGATGGCGGTCAGCAGCGCCCAGCGTGAGACGGCGCTCAGGGCCTCGATGCTCCAGCCGGGCAGAAGCTGCATCGAGTTGAGCGCGGCAAGCGCGAGAAACCCCAGCACGAAGCCCGGCACCAGCGGCGGCCGCGCGGCCCCTTGCGGTGCGCGGCGGCGCATCACGAGGGCGGCCACGAGCACGATCGGAGCCAGCATGGTGACGCGGATGAGCTTCACCAGCGTCGCGATGTCGCCCGTTTCCTCGGAGACCGAGTAGCCTGCACCCACCACCTGCGCCACGTCGTGGATCGTGCCGCCCAGAAACACGCCGGTCTGGCGCGCATCGAAGCCCAGCCGCGCGGCGAGGATCGGATAGGCGATCATCGCCAGCGTCGAGAGCATGGTGACCGAGACCACGGTGAAAATCAGATCGCGTTCGCCCCCCTCGCGGCGGGGCAGCACCGAGGCGATGGCCATCGCCGCAGAGGCTCCGCAGATCGCCACCGCGCCGCCCGAGAGAAACGCAAAGAGCCTGTCGCGTCCGGTGGCCCATGCAAAGGCCAGCGACGCGCCGATGGTGGCAAAGACACCGCCGACGATGAGCGCGAAGAGCCCCAGACCCAGCTCCTGCACCATGCCGACGCTGATCCGCACGCCCAACAGCGCCACGCCGATGCGCAGCAGCATGCGCGAGGCAAAGCCGATGCCGGGGGCCGAGCGCGGCTCTTCGGAGAGGAACTGCAAAGCGATGCCCAGAAGGATCGCCATCAGCATCGCGGGCGCGCCGTAATGCTCGGACAGGAACTGCGCCGCCATCGCCACCAGCACCGCGAGGGCAAGGCCCGGAAAGAGGGTCCGGGACTGCTCGGCAAGACGGGTCATGGTGGCTCCTGAAGACAAAGGGGAGGTGTCCGGGCGATGGCCCGGCTGGGAGAGGCATCGGAATGTCGGGAAAAGCGCCTGCCTTGGATCGGTCCAAGGCAGGCGCGGGACCAAGGGGCGCCGTTGCGTCCCCCGGTCAGGTCAGAAGCGCAGGCTCACTTCATGTCGGCGGCGCGCGCGGCCTCGAGATCGCTCTCGGCCTCGGCCACGGCGGCGGTCAGCGCATCATAGATCTCCTGCCCGCCGTCGACATTGGCGGTGAACCATTCGTAGACCGGCTGCGCGGCCTCGGCGAAGGCGGCCTTTTCGTCGGGGCTCGGCACGTAGAGATCGCCACCACCGGCCACGAAATCTTCATAGGCCTGGATCGACTTGCGCTTCGGCGAGGCAAAGGTCGCCTGCTGCAGCTGGTAGAAGCCGTCGACCACGACGCGCTTGAGATCGTCGGGCAGCTCTTGGAAGCGCTGGTTCGACATCCACCACAGCGCACCCATGTAGGCGTGGCCGTCGAGGGTGACGTATTGCAGGCCCGCGTCCGGGAACTTCATCGACATGATGTCGGTGATGCCGTTCTTGGTGCCCTCGACCACGCCGGTCTGCAGCGAGGTGAACAGTTCGGGCCACGGGATCGGCGTCGGCGAGGCGCCCAGCGCGCGCACCAGCTCTTGCGGCAGATCGGCGACCACGGTGCGGATCTTCAGGCCCTCGATGTCCGAGGGTTGGGCGATGCGGCGCTTGGTGTTGGCAAAGTTGCGCCAGCCGCCGGTGTTGCCGATGGTCATGAGCCGGATCGTGTCGTCCGAATCCGCCAGAGCCATGTCGCGCATGGTGCGGGTGAAATCGCCCGACAGCACGGCTTCGGCTACGCGGTCGTCGGCCATCACGTAAGGCAGGTCGAGCACCTGCACGTAGGGAAACAGCCCCGAGGCGCCGCCCGAGGTCGAGATATAGACATCGATCGAGCCGTCGGCCACGCCTTGCAGGCACTCCGCGCCGTTCGAGCACAGCTGCGTGCCCATGAAGATCTCGACCGCCATGGCGCCGTTCGAGGCGGCCTCGACGTAGTTCTTGAAGACCACGAGGCCGTCGTAATCCTCGTCGTTCTCGTTGGAGTTGGCGGTGACGCGCAGGGTGACGTCCTGTGCCATGACGGGCAGCGCGGTGCCGGCCATGAGTGCGGCCAGTCCGGCAGCCTTGAGGGTTTTCGCGAGCATGGTGTCCTCCCTTTTGCTCATCTTCTTGTTCAGTCGGCGAAGCCCGTCAGGCGCGGGATCGTCATGGAAATCTCAGGTACGAAGGTGATCAGCATGATCACGAGGATCTCGACCGCGAGAAACGGCAGGATCGCCTTGGAAATGGTCTCGACCTTTTCGCCCGAGACCGAGGCTGCGACGAAGAGCACGAGGCCCATCGGTGGCGTTGCCAGCCCCACGGTCAGGTTCACGCACATGATGATCGCGAAATGCACCGAGTCGACGCCGAGCGAGGTGAACACCGGCCCGAGGATCGGCCCGAGAATGATGATTGCCGGGCCCGCGTCGAGGAACATGCCCACCGCGAACAGCAGCAGGTTGATCAGGAACAGCAGCAAGAGCGGGTTCTCGGTCAACGTCAGGATGAAGTCGGCCAGAAGCTCGGGCGCGTGGGAGAGCGAGACCACCGTCTTGAACGACATCGCGGCCCCCACCAAAAGCAGCACCACGGCGGAGGTGATGCCTGCCTTGGCGAGCACGTCGGGCAGTTCGGAGAGCTTCAGCGTGCGCAACACGAAGATCCCGATGATGAGCGCATAGGCCACGGCGACGGCGGCGGCCTCGGTGGGCGTGAACACGCCCGACAGGATGCCGCCGAGGATGATCACCGGCGTCAGCAGCGGGAAGAAGGCCTTGATCGAGGCCTGACCGCGTTCGCCCCAAGTGTGGCGGCGCGAGGCGACGGGAAAATCATAGCGATCTGCCATGAGCTTCACGAGCACCATCAGCCCGACGCCCACGAGGATGCCCGGCACGATGCCCGCGAGGAACAGCGCTGCGACGCTTTCGCCCATGACATAGGCATAGATGATCATGATGCCCGAGGGCGGGATGATCGGACCGATGACCGAAGATGCGGCGGTGATCGCGGCGGCGAAGCGGCGGGTGTAGCCCTGCTTTTCCATCGCCGGGATCAGCATCGAGCCCAGCGCCGAAGTATCGGCCACCGCCGAGCCCGAGAGCCCCGCGAAGAGCATCGACGACAGGATGTTCACATGCGCCAGACCGCCCCGGAAGTGCCCCATGAGGGCTTGGGAGAACTCAACCAGCCGCAAGGTGATGCCGCCGCGGTTCATCAGCTCGCCCGCGAGCATGAAGAACGGGATCGCCATCAGCGGGAAGCTGTCCATGCCGTTGTAGAGGTTGCGGTAGAGCAGCGTGATGTCGCGCTCCTGCCCGTTGAGCCACAAGAGGATGCCGGGCGCGAACAGCAGGCCGAAGAACACCGGCAGACCGACCATCAGAAAGAACAGGAACACCGGAAGGAACAGGACCAGCATTATTCGGCGCTCCCCAGAACGGGATTTCTAACCATGGGCAGCCGGTCGGCGGCCCCGAACAGCCCCATGACGGCGCGCAGCATCAATTCGAGATTGACGAGGATCAGCAGCGCGAAGCCCACCACCATCGACAGCAACATCCAGCTGCGCGGGATTCGGTACCAGCTCTCGAGGTTCCACGAGGTTGGCAGGTAGAGCGAGGCGGTGTCGAAGCGTCCGCCCAGCCCGTTCACCTCGGCCCAGCCGATGGTCAGCCCCATCACCAGCACCAGCATGGCGATGGACAAAAGGATCAGCGACAGCAGCGCAGAGAGCCGCACCGGCAGCGCCATCAGCAGGCTGTCGATCGCGACGAAGCCGCCGTGGCGCAGCGCCGTCGGGGCCATCAGCCCGGTCATCCACAGCATGCAAAAGCGCGCCGCCTCGTCAGGCCAAGGCAGCGCGTTGTTGAACACGTAGCGCATGACGACCTGCAACAGCGTCACCGCCACCATGATGGCGATGGCCACGACGCCGATGCCGCGGCCCGCGGCACACAGCACCGCGTTGAGCCGCCCCAGCGGCCCCAGCACGGCCAGAACTCCTCCCATCGATCTCCCCTTCCCTCTCGGGTTGCCGCTCCTCCCCAGGATGCGGCGATGTCTCAGTCCTGCGCGAGCCGCACGGTCTTGCCCGCGTAGAACACAAGCGGCGCGCCGTCGCGCAGCTCGCATCGATCGACCCGGCCCACCACGATCACATGGTCACCGCCCTCATGCGTGGCCTCGCGCGTGCAGTCGAACCGCGCCAACGCGCCGGGGATCACCGGCACGCCCGCCTCGTTCAGCTCCAGATCGTGCTCGCCCAGCTTCCACGCGTCTTTCGAGACACCAAAGCACAGCTCGGCCTGGCCCTCGGCCAGCACATGTATCACGTAATTCGTCGCATGGGCGAAATGCTCGAAGCGGCGCGAGCCCCGATCGGGCGACCACAGCACCAAGGGCGGGTCGAGCGACAGGCTCGAGAAGCTGTTGGCGGTGATCGCCACCGGCCCCTCCTCACCCGCCACTGTGACGATGGTGACGCCGGTGGCAAAGCGGCCGAAGGCATCGCGCAGAAGCCGGGTGTTCCCTGCGTCCGGCACAAAGCCCGTGATCTCGGCCGATGCGCTCACGGCACCTCCGCGCCGAGCGCGGCCTCGTAGAGCGAGAACCAGGCCTGACGGTCGAGATCGACCTTCAGCGCGTCGCCGATTTTGGCGATCCGCTCCACGTTGTTGGTGCCCAGCACCGGCAGGATGCCCGCCGGATGCGCCAGCAGGAAGGCCACGGCCACGGCGGCGCGGTCGACGCCCTGCGCCTCGGCGATGGCGTCGAGCTTTTCGGCCACCGGCCCCTGCCCGGTCATCAGCTCGCCGCCGCCCAACGGCGACCACGCCATGAGCGGGATGTTGCGGCGCTGATGAAAGGCGAGATCGCCGTCGGTGAAGGGATCGAGCCGCTTCAGCGAAATCTCGATCTGGTTGGTGGCGATGGGCGTCTCCATCGCGGATTGCAAAAGCTCCACGTCCCAGGGGCGGAAGTTCGACACGCCGACGGCGCGGACCTTGCCGCTCGCCACGAGGGCGTCGAGTGCGGCCCCGGTCTCGCGCGGATCCATCATCGGGTCGGGGCGGTGGATTAGCAGCAGGTCGAGATGCTCGATGTGCATGTCGCGCAGGCTCGTCTCGACCGCCTGCTCGATATAGGCGCGAGAGGTGTCGTAATGCTTGACCGTCTTGTCGGCATGGCGGCCCATGGGGGCCACGATGCCGCATTTGCTGACGATCTCGATTTGGTCACGCAGCGAAGGGTCTTCCTTCAGCGCCGCGCCCAGCACCGCCTCGGCGCCGTAGCCGCCATAGATGTCGGCCTGATCCATGGTGGTGATGCCCTGCGCGAGGCACGCGTCGATCTTGGCGCGGACGTGTTTGGGGCTGGTGTCGGCGTCGTCGGCGATGCGCCACATGCCATAAACGAGGCGGCTCAGCGCCACCTCCTTCGAAATCTCGATCCGGTTCATCAACGTCGTTCTCCCACGCCCAGCGGCGTTTTCGGTGTCTCGGCCGGCACGCGCCCATAGGCTTCGGGCAGCGAGCAGGTCTTCATCATCGGCAACACGCGCGCGCCGAAGTGCTTGGCTTCCTCGATATGCGGATAGCCCGAGAGGATGAAGGCCCGCATGCCCATCTTGCGGTAGTCTTCGAGCTTGGAGAACACCTGATCGGTGGAACCGACCAAAGCCGCGCCGCATCCCGACCGCGCTCGTCCAACGCCGGTCCACAGGTTCGGTTCGATGAAGCCGTCCATATCCGCCAGTTCGCGGTTGCGCGCCTGATGCGACACGCCGAGCGATGTAGCGTCGAGCGCGCGCTCGCGGATCGCGCGGCCCTGTTCGTCGTCAAGCTCGGAGACGAGGTGCTGGGCATACTCGCGGGCCTCGGCCTCGGTGTCGCGCACGATCACATGCACGCGCAGCCCGTAATCCAGAGTGCGGTCGTATTTCGCCGCGACCTCGTGCACGGCGCGCATCCGCCCCGCCAGCTCGTCGCGCTTTTCGGGCCACATCAGATAGACATCGCAATGCTGGCCGCACAGCTCCAGCGCGTCGGGGGAGTAACCGCCGAAGTAAAGAAGCGGCCCACCCGTCTGATAGGGCTTTGCCGGATCGGTGGTGAGGCCCGAAAAGTCATAGACCTCGCCCTTGTAGTTGATCTCATCCTGGGTCCAGGCCTGTTTGAGGATCTCGACCACCTCGCGCGAGCGCTGGTAGCGGAACTTGCTGTCGGCTTTCTCGCCCGGAAAGTCCGAAGAGATCACGTTGAGCGTCAGTCGGCCTTCGAGCATGTGATCGAGCGTCGCCACCGTGCGCGCGAGCATGATGGGCTGCATCTCGCCGCAGCGGATCGCGGCCAGCAGGTTGATCTTCGAGGTGATCGGCGCGCAGCCCGCGACGAAGCTCAGCGTGTCCTGCCCGACCTGATAGGACGAAGGGCACAGGATGTTGCGAAAGCCCTGCGCTTCGGCGGTCTTCACGATGTCCGAGCAATGCGCCCAGGAAGAGCGCAGATCGCCCTCGGGCTTGCCCAGAAGCCGGAAATCATCCGAGCAGAGCGCTGCGAACCACGACACTTCGACCGCGTCGAGATCGGGCGAGGTGATGGGGACGACGGTCATGCGGGGCTCCTCCGGGCTTTGCGATTTCCACTTGCGTAGCAGCGGGTCAAATGCAAATCAATGGTGCATCAATTTGGATCGCGAGATTTTCGAGCCGATGCCCGACGCCCCCGCCGCCCTGCCCCTGCACCTTCAGATCAGCGAGCTGCTGATCCGCGAGATCGCTTCCGGGCGGCTGGTGGACGGCGAACGCCTGCCGCCCGAACGCGGCCTCGCGGTGCGTCTGGGCACCTCGGTGCGCACGCTGCGCAAGGCGCTGGCGGACCTGTCGGACAAGGGGATGCTTGAGCGGGTGCAGGGCTCGGGCAACTATGTGCGCCGCAGCGCACGGGTCGAGAGCGTCTACTCGATGTTCCGTCTGGAGCTGCCCGAGGGTGGCGGCCTGCCGCGGGCCGAGGCGCTCGACATCACCCGGATGGACAAGCCCGCCGACCTGCCGCGCTTCGGCACGGCCGCGCAGGCCACCCGCGTTCGCCGTCTGCGGCGTCTGAACCAGACCGTAATGGCGGTCGAGGAGATCTGGCTCGACGGGGCGGCGGGGATGATCGACCCGGCGAAACTCGGCGACTCCCTCTACCTCTATTACAAGACCCACCTCGGTTTCTGGATCACCCGCGCCGAGGATCGGGTCACGATGGACGCGGTGCCCGACTGGTCGCCGGACGCCTTCGGCGTCCGGCCCGGCGCCCCCACCGGATATATCGAGCGACTGAGCTGGGCGCAGGGGCCCGCACCGGTCGAGTTCTCGCGCACATGGTTCGACACGACGCGCGCCCATTACGTGCAACGCCTGATCTGAGGGAGATCACATGACCAAGGTCACCAATTACGGAATTATCGGCTGCGGCATGATGGGCCAGGAGCATCTGCGCAACATCGCGCTGCTGCCCGGCGCCTGCGTCGCCGCGATCTTCGAACCTGACGCCGAGATGGCGATGCAGGCGCAGGCCTTGGCCCCCGAGGCGCGGATGTGCGGATCGGTCGCCGAGCTAATGGCGGTGCCGGAACTCGACTGCCTGCTGATCGCCAGCCCCAATTTCCGCCATCTTGAACAGATGGAGGAGATCGCCCGTTTGAAACCGCTGCCGATTCTCGTCGAGAAGCCGCTGTTCACCGACCCGGCCGAAACCGCCCGGCTCGCGGCGTTCCGCGACAACTATCCCGCGCCCGTATGGGTAGCGATGGAGTATCGCTACATGCCGCCCATCGCGGCCTTTTTGAAAGAGGCGCAGGCGACCACGGGCGGCATCCGCATGCTCACCATCCGCGAGCACCGCTTTCCCTTCCTGCACAAGGTCGGCGGCTGGAACCGGTTCAACCGCTACACGGGTGGCACCTTCGTCGAAAAATGCTGCCATTTCTTCGACCTGATGCGGCTCACGCTGAATGACGAGCCGGTGCGGGTGATGGCCTCGGGCAGCCAGGCTGTGAACCATCAGGACGAGAACTACGAGGGCGTGGCCCCCGACGTGCTCGACAACGGCTATGTCATCGTCGATTTCGCGCGTGGCGGGCGGGCGATGCTGGAGCTGTGCATGTTCGCGGAAGGTGCGCGCTATCAGGAGGAAGTGACGGCGGTCGGCCCATTGGCGCGGATCGAGGCGCTGGTGCCGGGGCCGGGCCGGTTCTGGCCCGAGCATCTTGGCGCGCCGCCGGTGCCGCAGCTCATCGTCAGCCCGCGCGAGCCCAAGGGCCCCGAAGTGCGCGAGATCCCCGTCGATCCGGCGCTTCTCGAGGCTGGCGATCACAACGGATCGACCTTCTACCAACACGCGCGCTTTCTCGAACTGGTACGCGGTCAACGGGCGCGGGCCGAGGTGACGCTCGAGGATGGCTGGGCCGCCGTGGCGATGGGCATCGCCGCGCAGATGTCGATCCGCGAGGGCCGCGCCGTGTCGATGGACGAAACCGGGCTGATGCCCGCGCGGCTGCGCGCCGCCTGAACCGGGCGGGGCCGTTTCAGGCCCCGCCACCTCCCTACTTACTCCGCCGCTTCGCGCATCCGCGCGTTCGCCAAAAGCGCCGCGATCTCGGGGCGACAGGAGCCGCAGTTCGTCCCCGCCCCCAGCGCCGCGCCGATCGCCTCGACGCTGAGCGCGGCACCGCTTTCGATCGCGGTCAGGATCGTGTTCACCCCGACGTTCAGACAGGCGCAAAGCACCTGGCCGGGGTCGGGCATGTCGGCCCCGGGACGGCCGCTGAGCGGCTGTGCGCCCTCGCCGCCCAAAAGCGACGCCAGATGCTCGCGCGAGACGGCGACGGGCTTGGGCGACACGAACAGCGCCGCGACCAGCCGTCCACCTTCGTGAAACGCGAGCCGCTCGATCCCGCGCGCGGGATCGCTCACCCGCGACAGACGCGCCTCGGGCAGCCCGAACAGGGTGCGGGCCTCGGCCTCCCAATCCTCGGGGGACTTCGCCCCGGCCAGTTCCAGCCGCCAGCCGCCCTCGCTGCGCGACCGGGCCCAGTATCCGGCCTCAGGCGCGGGCTTGGTCGTCGAGACGGCAAAGCCGAACCACGCTGCCGAAAACGGAGCGACCGAGACCGCCGCCGCCTTGGCTTCGGGCTGGCCCGAGAGCGGATCGACATGGCCGGCCACCAGCGCGTCGATGCGCCCCGTCGGCGCGGTCTCGCCGCTCCAATGGATCGGCGCGAAGACCTCGCCGCGCCGGGCCCTGTCGCTCACCAGCACCCGCAGCACGGCGCATGCGCCCTGCCCACGCAGCTCGGCGAGGCTGGCGGGGGCAAGCCCGAGGTCGCGCGCGTCCTCGGGGTGGATCTCTAGGAAAGGCTCGCCCATGTGACGGTTGAGCCGGGCCGAGCGGCCCGTTCGGGTCATGGTGTGCCACTGGTCGCGGATGCGCCCGGTGTTGAGCCGGAAGGGATACTCGGACGTCAGCGCCGCCACCGGCGCACGGGCACTGACGGCGATCATCCGGCCCCGCCCGGTCGGGGTGAAGAAGCGCCCGTCGCCGAAGAAGCGCCCGCCGCGCTGGGCACGGCTGATCGGCCAGCGCTGCGGGGCCAGCGCGTCGTAGGCGGCGGCGTCGAGATCGGCCAGACCCGAGATGTCGAAGTCGCGCCCGAAGCCACCTGCGATCCCCGATAGAGCCGCGTGTTCGCGCAACACCTCGGCCGGGCTCTCCCAGTCGAAGGCAGCAGCCCAGCCCATGCGCCGCCCCACTTCGGCCAAGATCGCCCAATCGGGCCGCGCCTCTCCCGGCACGTCGAGCAGCTTGCGCTGACGACTGATGGTGCGGTCGGAATTGGTCACCGTGCCGTCACGCTCGCCCCAGCCGGCGGCGGGCAGCAGCACATGCGCGAGGCGCGCGGTGTCGGTGTCTGCGGTGATGTCGCTCACCGCCACGAAATCGCAGCCCGCGATGGCGTCGCGTACACGGTCGGCCTCGGGCATGGAGACGGCCGGGTTGGTGCAGATGATCCAGATCGCCTTGATCTCGCCGCGCCCCACCGCGCGGAACATGTCGACGGCCTTGAGGCCCGGTTTTTCCGGCATCGCAGGTGCGGCCCAGAACCCCTGCACCGCGGCGCGATGCGCGGGGTCCTCGATGTCGAGATGACAGGCCAGCGTGTTGGCGAGCCCGCCAACCTCGCGCCCGCCCATGGCGTTGGGCTGACCGGTGACCGAAAACGGCCCCATGCCGGGTCGCCCGATGCGACCCGTGGCGAGGTGGCAGTTGATGATGGCGTTCACCTTGTCGGTGCCTGCGCTCGACTGGTTCACGCCTTGGCTGAACACGGTAACGACTTTCTCGGTGCCGATCCACATGTCGCAGAAGGCGTCGATCTGCGAAGCACTCAGACCGGTGACCGACGCGTCCTCGGCATGGGCCGCGGCGAGCGCCTCGTCCATGCCATCGAGGTGGCGTGCGAAGCGGGCGTCGCGCGCGCCGCGTGCGTCGATCTGCGTGAGTAGCGCGTTGAACAGCGCCACGTCAGAGCCCGCCGCGATGGGCAGGTGCAAATCGGCAATGTCGCAGCTCGCGGTGCGGCGCGGATCAATCACCACGACGCGCATTTCGGGGCGCGCGGCCTTGGCCGCGGCGATGCGCTGATAGAGCACCGGGTGACACCAAGCGAGGTTGGAGCCCGTGAGCACCACGAGATCGGCGAGTTCGAGATCCTCGTAGGTGCCGGGCACGGTATCGGTGCCGAAGGCGCGCTTGTGCCCCGCCACGGTCGAGGCCATGCAAAGCCGGGAATTGGTGTCGATGTTGGCCGAGCCGATGAAGCCCTTCATCAGCTTGTTAGCGACGTAGTAATCCTCGGTCGTCATCTGGCCCGAGACGTAGAAGGCAACGCTGTCGGGGCCATGTTCGGCTATGGTCTCGCGGAACCGGTCGGCGACGTGGCTCAGCGCCTCGTCCCAGCCCGTCCGCGCGCCGTTCACCAGCGGGTGCAGCAGCCGATCCTCGTGCCCCATCGTCTCGCCCAGCGCCGTGCCCTTGGAGCACAGCCGCCCATAGTTGGCCTGGTGTTCGGGATCGCCGCGCACCGAAAGCCCGCCCTGCCCGTCCGGCTTGGCGAGAACCCCGCAGCCTACCCCGCAATAGGCGCAGGTGGTGCGGATCTCGCCCGGCTGGGCAGAGAGATGCGCGGGCCCGGTCATGCCGCCGCCCTGCGGCCCACCGCGTCGCCGTCGAGCAGGAGACGACCGTTCTCGACCCGCAGCGGATAGGTCGGGATTGAGCCTTCGTCCGCGCCCTGCGCCACGCCAGTCTCGAGGCTGAACACCCAGTTGTGCAGCGGGCAGGTCACGGCACGGCCATGCACGATGCCCTCCGACAGCGGCCCGCCCTTGTGCGGGCAGCGGTCGGAGGCTGCGAAAACCTCGTCCTCCGCCGTGCGAAACAGCGCCACGCAGCCCACATGCGTCTTGACCAGCCGCGAGCCACGCAGCGGGATGTCGTCGAGAGCGCCCACATCGATCCAGTTCATTCCGCAGCCTCCAGCGTGAGATCGGCCAGCGGCTGGAACCGGCGCGCCGCTGCCGGTTCGGCCCGTTCGGCCCAAGGGTCTTTTTGATAGATCGTCTGGCTCAGATCGAAACGCGCCACGAGCGCCGCGCGCTCCTCTGCGTCCGACAGCGCCGCGCGCACCCAGTCCATGCCGACCTTGGCGATCCACTTGTAGGGCCGGTCGAGATACTTGGCGTGCTCGCGGTAGAGCTGCACGAAGGCCACCGACCATTCCTCGGCCTCGGCCTCGGTCGCGACCTTTACCAAGGGCTGGATCTCCTTGAGATCCATGCCGGCCGCGCCACCGACCCCGATCTCGAAGCCCGAATCCACGCAGATGATGCCCAGATCCTTGCAGGTCGCCTCAGCGCAGTTGCGCGGGCAGCCCGACACGCCCAGCTTGACCTTGTGCGGCGTCCACGAGCCCCAGAGCCGCTTTTCGAGCTTCACCCCGAGGCCGGTGCTGTCCTGCGTGCCGAAGCGGCAATGCTCGCGGCCGACGCAGGTCTTCACCGTCCTGAGCCCCTTGGAATAGGCGTGTCCCGACACGAGGCCCGCCTCGTTCAGATCGGCCCACATAGCGGGTAGATCCTCCTTGCGCACGCCTAAGAGATCGATGCGCTGGCCGCCGGTGACCTTGACGGTCGGCACGCCGTACTTGTCGGCGGCATCGGCGATCGCGCGCAGTTCGCGCGGGTTGGTCAGCCCGCCCCACATGCGCGGCACCACGCTATAGGTGCCGTCCTTCTGGATGTTGGCGTGGTTGCGCTCGTTGACGAAGCGCGACTGCGGGTCGTCCTGGTATTCGAGCGGCCAGTCGGCGAGCAGGTAGTAGTTCACCGCCGGACGGCAGACATGGCAGCCATTGGGCGTGGTCCAGCCCAGCTCCTGCCAGACCGCGGGCTGGGATTTCAGCTCCTGCGCCTTGATCAGGCGGCGCACGTCCTCATGGGTGAGGTCGGTGCAGCCGCAGACCGGCTTGGCGGTCGGCATGACGAAATCATCACCAAGCGAAAGCGCCATGACCTGTTCGACCAGCCCGGTGCAGGTGCCGCAGGAGCCCGATGCCTTGGTCACGGCGCGCACGTCCTCAATGGTCGTGGCGCCGCCTTCGACGGCCTCCACGATCCGGCCCTTGCACACGCCGTTGCAGCCGCAGATTTCTGCGTCAGCCGGTAAGGCTGCAACGGCCGCCATAGGGTCCGCTTGGGCACCCCCCTGGAAGGCGGGCCCGAAGATCAGCGTGTCGCGCATCTCCGAGACGTCCTCGCGGTCCTTGATCAGCCCGTGGAACCACGCCCCGTCGGCGGTGTCGCCATACATCACCGCGCCGATCAGCCGTTCGCCCTCCAGCACGAGGCGCTTGTAGACGCCGCGCGCCGGGTCGCGGAACACGATGTCCTCGCGCCCCTCGCCTTCGGCGAAGTCACCTGCCGAAAACAGGTCGCATCCGGTGACCTTGAGCTTGGTCGCGACTTCCTTGGGCTGGAACGCGGCCTCCTGGCTCAGCAGTGTCTGGGCCATGACTTTGGCCTGATCGTAAAGCGGGGCGACGAGGCCGAAGACCGCGCCGTTGTGCTCGACGCATTCGCCAAGCGCCAGCACGTCCCGATCGGAGGTGACCATCTGGTCGTCGACATGCACGCCGCGCCCGACGGCGAGGCCCGCGGATTTGGCAAGCGCGACGCTGGGCCGGATGCCCACGGCCATCACCAGCAGGTCGCAGGGCAGCTCGGTCCCGTCGTCGAGCAAGAGCGCCTTCACATGACCGTTTTCGCCCAGGATTTCCTTGGAGTTGGCCGAGCAGCGCACGGTGATGCCCTTGTCGATGAGCGCGCGACGCAGCAAATACCCCGCCGCCTCGTCGAGCTGGCGCTCCATCAGATGGCCCATGATGTGCACCACGGTGACATCGACGCCCCGCGCGGCCATGCCGGCGGCGGCCTCAAGCCCGAGGAGCCCGCCGCCAATGACCACCGCCTTCGCGTCCGGCTTGGCCGAGAGGCCCATCATCCGCTCGGTGTCTTCGAGATCGCGATAGGGGATCACGCCTTCGAGGTCGTGGCCCGGCAGCGGGATCATGAAGGGGTCGGAGCCGGTGGCGACGACGAGCTTGTCGTAAGCCACCTCGCCCTTCTCGCCGACGACGATCTTGCGCCCTCGGTCGATCTCGATCACCCGCTCGCCAAAGCGGCAGGTGACGCCATGGCTCTCGTACCATTGGTCGTCATGGGTGACGATCTCGGCATAGGTCTTGTCGCCAGACAGCACCGGCGAGAGCATCAGCCGGTTGTAGTTGCCGCGCGGCTCGGCGTTGAACAGGGTGATCTCATAGGCGGAGGGATCGCTTTCGATCAGGCTTTCCAGCATCCGGCCCGAGGCCATGCCGGCGCCGATGACGACGAGTTTCTTGGTCATGGCGGTCACTCCGCTGCGATGGCGCTTTGCGCCGGTTTGGAGGGGGTGCGGCCGTGCTCGTATTCCTCAAGGAAATCGAGCACCTCTTGCCGGTAGTGGTAGTAGTCCGCGTGCTCCAGCAGCGCCTTGCGAGTGCGCGGGCGCGGCAGCTTCACATCGACGATCTTGCCGATGGTGGCGCGCGGGCCGTTGGTCATCATCACCACGCGGTCGGCCAGAAGGATCGCCTCGTCGACGTCATGGGTGACGCAGACGGCGGTGGTCTTGGTGCGGTCCCACACCTCCATGAGAACCTCCTGAAGCTCCCAGCGGGTGAGTGAGTCGAGCATCCCGAAGGGCTCGTCGAGTAGCAGCAGCTTCGGGGAGAGCGCGAAGGCGCGGGCGATGCCGACGCGCTGGCGCATGCCGTTCGACATCTCGGACGCCATCCGGTCCATCGCGTTGCCCAATCCGACCCGCTCGAGATAGTGCTCAACCACCTCCTGCCGTTCGGACTGCGAGGCGCGGGGATAGACCCGGTCGACGCCCACCGCGACGTTCTCGCGCGCGGTGAGCCAAGGAAACAGCGAGGGGCTCTGGAACACCACGGCGCGCTCGGGGTCGGCGCCCTCGACATGGCGACCGTCGAGCTTGATCGCGCCCTTGGATATCTCGTTGAGACCGGCGGCCATGGTCAGCACGGTGGACTTGCCGCAGCCGGAGTGGCCGATCAGCGAGATGAACTCGCCCCGGTTCATCTTGAGATTGAAGTCCTCGACCACCGTGAGCGGCCCCTTGGGGGTCGGGTAGACCTTGTGGAGCTGGGAGAAATCGAGAAATCGCTCATCGATCAGCCCCTCTTGCGCCTGCTTCTGCGCGGCGGGGAGGCCGTGGATCGGCGTGACGTTGGGCAGGCGGCGCGTGCCCTCGATCTTGGAGGCAATGCCGACATCCATGAGATAGCCCGTGACCTGCGCGCGCAGCGCCTTGAAGGCCGGATCGGTGTTCATCGCGGAGCGGTCGCGCGGACGCGGCAGCGTGACCTTCACCGCCTCGCCCAAGGTGCCATCGGGGTTCAGCGGCACGATCCGGTCGGCGAGCAGGATCGCCTCGTCGACGTCGTTGGTGATCAGCACGCAGGTGGTGCGCTCGCGCTCCCAGATCTCGAGGATCTCGTCGGCGAGGTTGGCCCGCGTCAGCGCGTCGAGCGCCGAGAGCGGCTCGTCGAGAAGCAGCACCTCGGGCTCCATGGCGAGCGCGCGGGCCACCGAGACACGCTGGCGCATACCCCCCGAAAGCTCTGCCGGACGCCGCCCCGTGGCATGGCCCAGCCCCACCATCTCGATGTAGCGCTGGGCCTTGGCGGCCTTCTCGGCGCGGGGCAGTTTGGGGTGCACCGCCTCGACCGCGAGCATCACGTTGCCCGCGACCGTGAGCCACGGCATCAGCGAGTAGCTCTGGAACACCAGCCCGCGCTCGGGGCCAGGGCCGGTGACGGGCGCGCCCTTGAAGGTGACGGCGCCTTTGTCGGGCGTCACCAGACCGGCCATCAGGTTCATCAGCGTCGACTTGCCGCTGCCCGAAAAGCCCAAGATCGCCACGAATTCGCCCTGTGCTACGTCGAGGTCGATGCCTTTCAGCACTTCCTTGCGCGCTTTGCCCTCGCCGAAGCCCTTGGAGACGTTGTCGAATGTGAGAATGCTGTTCATGGCGATCACCGGTTCGGGGCGTAGGTGAAGAGCGATTGCAGCGCGAACATCACCCTATCGAGCAGGAAGCCGATGATGCCGATGGTCAGCACCGCGACGATGATCCGCGCCAGCGAGGACGACGAGCCGTTCTGGAACTCGTCCCAGACGAATTTTCCAAGGCCGGGGTTCTGCGCCAGCATCTCGGCGGCGATCAGTACCATCCAGCCGACGCCAAGCGACAGGCGGAGCCCGGTGAAGATCAGCGGCAGCGCCGAGGGCAGCACCAGCTTGGTGATCTTGGCGTAGGGCGACATCTTGAGCACCTTGGAGACGTTCACCAGATCGCGGTCGACCTGCGCCACGCCGAGCGAGGTATTGATCAGCGTCGGCCAGAGCGAGCAGAGCGTCACGGTGATCGCCGAGACGAGGAACGACTTGGCGAAGAGCCCGTCGCCGCCCGCCGAGGCGGCGGAGACGACCATGGTGACGATCGGCAGCCAGGCCAGCGGCGAGACCGGTTTGAAGATCTGGATCAGCGGGTTCAGGGCGGCGTTGGCGGTGGCCGAAAGGCCCGCCATGATCCCGAGCGGGATCGCCACGGCGCTGGCCACCAGAAAGCCGAAGAACACGGTGACGATCGAAGTGCCGATCTGGTCGTAGTAAGAGGGCGAGCCGGTGAAGGCGATCTCCTTGACCTCGTCGGCGCGGCCCGCCTCGATCAGCCGCTCGTTGCGCAGGTCCACCTGCGCTTCGAACTTGGCCTTCTTTTCGGCGGTGCGCACCGCGTCCTCGTGCAGGCCCACGGCCTCGGTCCAGACCTGCGCCGGTCCCGGGATCGCGCCGAGCGAGGTCTGCACCTGCGGCGCCAGCACCGACCAAAGCGCCAGAAAGCCCGCGATGGCCAGAAGTGGCACGCCCAGGAGACGCCAGACATCGCGCATCTGGGCGCGCGGGTTGTCGCCCGCGGCGGCCTTGATGAGCGGGGTGAGCCAGGCCAGGCCGAGAACCTGGAACCAGCGATCGGCAACTCCGAGGCGGGCAAAGAGCTTGGCGCGGCGCGCCTCGCGCTGGCCGGTCTCGAGGGCGGTGGGATCGACTGCGGTCATGGGGTGTCTCCGGGGGGTTCGCTGCGCGGAAAAGGGGTGCGGGGCCTAGGGGCGGCCCCGCATGGGGGGCCTCAGCCTTGGATCTCGGAGCCGACGACCGTCTGGTCGCCCTTCAGCCCGATCGGCAGGCTGTCGAGATAAGCGTTGGGGGTGCGGCCGTCGTAGCCGATGCCGTCGATGATGTCGGCGGCGGGCGTCGGCGCCTTGTAGCCATCGCTGTCCCAAGGGAAGTCGGCTTCGGAGGCGAGGCCCTCATCGACCAGCATCCGCGCGGCTTCGAGATAGATCTCGGGCTTGTAGACGGATTTGGCGACCTCGTCGTACCAGCCGTCGTCCTTGGCCTCGGCGATCTGACCCCAGCGGCGCATCTGGGTGAGGTACCACACCGCGTCCGAATAGAAGGGATAGGTGGCGTGGTGGCGGAAGAAGGTGTTGAAGTCGGGCACCTCGCGGATGTCGCCCTTCTCGTATTCGAAGGTGCCGGTCATCGAGGCGGCGATCACCTCCGGGTCGGCGCCGACGTAATCGGGGCGCGACAGGATCTCGACCGCTTCTTCACGGTTGGCGTTGTCGTTCTCGTCGAGCCAGATCGCCGCGCGGATCAGCGCCTTGGTCAGCGCGATGGTGGTGTTGGGGTTGGCTTCGACGAATTCGGCGGTCAGGCCGAAGACCTTCTCGGGGTTGTTCTTCCAAAGCTCGTAATCGGTGATCACCGGCACGCCGATGCCCTTGGCCACGGCCTGCTGGTTCCACGGCTCGCCCACGGAGTAGCCGTGGATCGTGCCGGCTTCGAGCGTCGCGGGCATCTGCGGCGGCGGCGTCACCGACAGGTAGACATCCGCACCCACGGTGCCGGTGGCGTCGCCATTGCCGTAAAATCCCGGGTTCAGGCCACCGGCGGCGAGCCAGTAGCGGATCTCGTAATTGTGGGTCGAGACCGGGAACACCATGCCCATGTCGAAACGCTCGCCGCGCGCGGCAAAGGATTCGACCACCGGAGCCAGCGCCTCGGCCGAAATCGGGTGCTGCGGACGGCCTTCGGCGTCGGTGGGAATGTTGGGCTTCATCTCGGCCCAGACCGCGTTCGACACGGTGATGCCATTGCCGTTGAGGTCCATCGAGAAGGGCGTGACGATATGTGCCTCGGTGCCATAGCCGATGGTCGCGGCAAGCGGCTGACCGGCGAGCATATGCGCCCCGTCGAGCTGGCCGTCGATGACGCCGTCGAGCAGCACCTTCCAATTGGCCTGCGCCTCGAGCGTGACGAAGAGCCCCTCGTCCATGAAATAGCCCTGCTCATAGGCGATCGCGAGCGGCGCCATGTCGGTGAGCTTGATGAAACCGAAGGTCAGCTCGTCCTTTTCCAAGGGCAACATCTCGGCCATGGCGGGGCTCGCCAGAAGGGTCGTGGTGGCGAGGATGGCGGAAAGCCTGGTCATGCGCGTCGTTCCCGTCTCAGGGCCCGGGGGGAAGCACCGGGCAAATATCAAAAAAGCCGCCGACTCCGTTCGCGGGACCGCCCCGAAGGGAGGTCGCGAAGAGTCGAGCGGCTTTGCTCGGATCACCCAGCGTGGTGGGGGATATCTGTCGACCGTGCCCCGTTGCCCGGCCTGTATGTTGATCTGACCGTCTTCTCCGCGATGCCGCAAGGGCAATGCTGCAAAGCAGCGTAGCCTCGGGGCCGGAGTCCGCGAACTGCCGATTTTTCGGTCAGTCCGGGAGCGAAAGGTCGAAAACGCGGCCATCGAAGAACCGATCGCGCCGCAGCACCAGCCGACCCGATTCCGACGACGCAGGCGTATCAGCGAGAATCGTGCCTTCGAGCTTTTCGGAGGCGCCGGGCATTTCGGCCCCGGTGCCTTGAAGCAGGCGGCGATACAGATCGGTGCGAAACACGGCCCGCGCCTGCCCCATCGCGGCCTGCGGGTCCTGTCCCGCGCGTTCGGCCAACCGCTCCGCGATCCAAGCGGCCTGACTGCGCCAGGGAAAGCTCGCGGCGCCCGCGTGAAACTCGACGAAGGCCTCCACCCGCCGCGTCTCGCCGCGCGGAGAGACGGTGAGCCGTCCCGACAGGGCGCGGTCGATCACCTCGGCGGGCAGGTTGAGATGCTCGCGCCGTGCCATGATCTCGGCTGCCGTGGTGCGGCTTCCGGGCCGGTCGAGCCAGCGCCCCGCGCGCCAGACCGCGCGCATCAGCCGACCCAAGCTGTCTTCCTCGCGCGCGGCCCAATCGGTGCGCACCGCGAGCACCTTGCCCGGCGCAAAGGCCCAGATCGCGGCACCGGGCAGCAAAAGCTCGCCCACCCCGTTCTCGACCGCGATCGACCCCCATGGCTCGCCCACGCAAAAAGCGTCGATCTCACCGGCGGCGATGGCCTCGGCCATCAGCGGCGGTGGCACGGTGCGGATGTCGATGGCGGGCATGCCCGGCTCGGAAAGCCAGTAGTGCAGAAGCTCGGCATGCATGGAGAAGGGAAACGGCACGCCGATGCGCAGCCCCGTTCCCGCCGCCGCGCGCAACGCCGCACGCGCGGCCACCGCATCCGCGAAATCGAAATTGAACCCTTGGTCGCGCATCCGCTCGGCCAGCGCGCGGCTGACGCCGATCACGTCGCCGTTCACCGCCAGCACCGACACTGCCGAAAGCGGCACCGACACGCCGCCCAGCCCCAGCGCCATGGCGATGGGCACCGGCGACAGCATATGCGCCGCCTCGACGCCGCCAAAGGCCAGCATGTCGCGCAAGGTCGACCACGAGGGCGCGCGCTCCAGCCGAAGCGCGAGGCCCTCCTCGCGCGCAAAGCCCATCTCATGCGCCGCGATCAGCGGGGCCGCGTCGACCAGAGGCATGAAGCCGATTGAAAGCTCGATGCTCATGACAACAGCCCCGCCGCCGTGACCAGCGCCTCGGCCACGTCGGCGACGCGGCGGCCCTGATCCATCGCGGTGCGGCGCAGCAGCGCATAGGCCTCGCCCTCGTCGATGCCGCGCGCCTTCATCAACAGCCCCTTGGCGCGGTCGATCACCTTGCGCTCCTCAAGCGCGCGGCGCGTCGTGGCCAGCTCTGTACGCATCTGGCGGAACACGTGAAAACGGGTGACGGCGGCGTCGATCACCGGCTTGAGCCGCTCTGCGCGCAGCCCGTCGACGACATAGGCCGACACGCCCGCCTCGATCGCGGCCTTGGTCAGCCCGGCTTCGCTGCGGTCGACGAACATAGCCACTGGCCGGTCGAGGGGGCTCGAGGCCAGCGTCAGTTCCTCGAGCGTGTCGCGCGACGGGTTTGCGATGTCGATCAGCACGATGTCGGGGTCGCGTTCGGAAATGCGCCGCGCGAGGCCGGTCTGCTCGCCGATGACATGAATGTCGTAATCGCCCGCCTCACGCAGGCTGTCGACGATCAGCAACGCGCGATCGCGGTCCTTTTCGACCACGACGATAGAAAGCCTGTCCTTGCCTTGGCGTGCCAGAGCCCCGCCTCCCCGATGAGATCAGCCCTCTCCTGCCCGATCCTTGCGCAAAGACCCACGCGCACGCACGAGCGAGAGGCGATCCCGCGCGACGTCGCTCGATTAACAGGCACAGCGGCGAGCATCTGCCTGATTAGCAGGACATTGAAGGATCAGCGCGGGATCAGCGCAGCGCGTAGCCGTGCTTGAGCCGCAGCCGCAAGATCCGGGTCGCGAGATCTTGCGCTTCGCGCACCGTGCCCGAACCCGCGATACGGACCCGCCCGCGCCCGCCGATCCGGCCCCAGCGCACCACCAGCGCGGTCTGCGCAAAGAGATCGGGCTCGAGGCTGATCTCGTAGAAGCGGTAGCAGTTGCGCGCCGCGTCGATCTTTTCGAGGTGGATCTCCATGAAGGCGCCCTGCCCTGCGATGCCACCCCATAAGAAGGGCCCGCCCCCTGTCTGGCAAGGGGCGGGCCGGTCACGTTCGCGCAACGGGCTCGAGGTTTGGCGATCAGCGTCGCGACGCCAGCGTCGGTTCAAGAGGTCAATGCCGAGGAGACCGGCCTGTCATGCCCCTCGCGCCGGGGCATGCGAGAGCGCCGAGGGGCAGGCCCGGCACCGTCGGACCCGGCTGGGCCAGTGTCAGTTCAGGCCGAACAACACGCCGCCCAAGCTCAGCGAGCGGTCGAAGCCTCCCTCGCGCAGGAAGGCCAGCACCTGCGCCATGACCAGCGGGTTGTTCATCATGAAGGTGTGGCTGACCGGCAGGACGATGTGGTCGCGCGCCCCTTCGAGCCGGGTCGATGCGACCGAGACCTTGCCGTCGTCCGGCCCCTCGATCAGCCCCGAGAACACCGGGTTGAGCGAGGAATCCCCCGCGATGATGCCGACCTCGTAGGACGGCAGTGGTTCGAGCCGGTTGGGCAGGCTGCCCGGACCGGTGCCGAGTTGCAGCCCGGCGGGGCCGTTGATCCATTCGAACGGTTCGAATTCGCCGAAGATGTCGACCAGCTCGGAGCCCTTGTTGGGCGGGGCCAGCATGACCACGCGACCCATCTTGGCAGGGCGATGGTCGGTGAGCCAGAGCCGCGCGAGGATGCCGCCCATCGAATGCGTGACGAAATGCACGGTGCGGTCGCCGCAAGCCCGCACGTCGTCGGGCAGAGCATTGACCAGATCCTCGATCCGTGCCTCGGTAGAGGGATAGCCACGGTTGACCACCCGGTAGCCATTGGCCTCGATCACCTCGGCCATCGGCGCGAACGACAGGTCGGTGCGCGCCAGACCGTGCAGGAACACGACGCAGTCCTGCGCCTCCTCGGGGGCGGCGCGCAGGCATCCCGCGAGCAGCGCGAGACAGGCGGTCAGAAGGATCAAGGGGCGTTTCATGGCGTTGATCTAGGCGGCGCGGCGCGCGCGAACAGGGCAGACTTGCCTGCGCCGCGCGCCTTGGCCATGGTCGCGCCATGACAGCCCCCGTCCGCCTTGCCGTGCGCGCGATCCTGATGCGCGAGAACCGCCTGCTTCTGGTCAACGCCTACAAGGGGCGCGACGACCTGTGGTGCGCGCCGGGCGGCGGCGTCGAGCCGCATGCCTCGCTGCCAGACAACCTCGCGCGTGAGTTGCGCGAGGAATGCGGGCTGGAGATCTCGGTGGGCGCACCGTGCCTCGTGAACGAGTTTCATCATGCCCGGCGCGGCTTTCATCAGGTCGATCTCTATTTTCGCTGCGACATCGTCGCGGGCGATCCCGAGGGCGACTGGATCGACCCCGAGGGCGTGGTGAGCCACCGCCGCTGGGTCACGCGCGGCGAAATGGCGGGTCTGCGGGCCAAACCCGACAGCCTCGCCGCCGTGGCATGGAATGATGCGGATGCGCCGGGCTATGATCCTCTGGAACCGATCGTGCTCTAGAGCGCGAAGAACAGCACCGTCATCACGAGGCCGACGCCGGTGATGCCGAGGCGCAAATACTGCATCGGCACGCGCTTGGCCCCGCGCGCGCCGAGGTAGCCGCCGATGGTCGTCGCCACTGCCATGATCAGCGCCGCGTCCCACTCGATCAGCCCCGCGGCGGCATAGGCCACGGCCGAGACCAGCGAAAGCACCGCCGAGAGCAGCACCTTGAGCCCGTTCATGCCGTGCAGGTTCACAAAGCCGATCAGGCCGAGCATCGCCAGAAGCAGGATGCCCAACCCGCCGTTGAAATAGCCGCCATAGATCGACACCGCGAGCACCGCCCCCCCCGAGAGCACCGGCCCCGCCGGGCCAAAGCCGCGCGCCCGCACGAAGGCCAGCACGCGTGGACCGGTGGCGAAGAGGAGCGTGGCGATGAGCAGCAGCCAAGGCACCAGCCCCTCGAACACGGCCCCCGGCGTGACCAGCAACAGCCCCGCCCCGATCAGACCGCCCAATGCCCCGAGCGCGATGATCATGCGCAGCCGCAGCGTGCCCTCGGCCGCCACGTCCGCGCGGTAGCCCCAAGCCGAGCTGGCGTAGCCCGGCAGCGCGCCGATGGTGGCGGTGGCGTTTGCGGCGATGGGCGGCACGCCAAGCCAGATCAGCGCCGGAAAGGTCAGGAAGGTGCCGCCGCCCGCGACGGCGTTGAGCGCGCCTGCGAGGATGCCCGCGACAGTGAGCGTGACAAAGAACAGCATGAGACCTCCCGGCGGCCCCGTCCGATACTCGACCGGGGCCGGGTGATGCATGACGCGCGCATGCACCGGGCGCAAGGCCGTTTGCGCAAACGGAAAAAGGGGGCCTTTCGGCCCCCTTCCCCAGTCTGGATCGATGGTTGATCCGGCAGATTACATCATGCCGCCCATGCCACCCATGCCGCCCATTCCGCCCATGTCCGGGGCACCGCCCTCGTCCTTCTTGGGCTTGTCGGCGATCATGGCTTCGGTGGTGATCAGCAGGCCGGCGACCGAGGAGGCATCCTCGAGCGCGGTGCGGGTCACCTTGGCCGGGTCGATCACGCCGAACTTGAACATGTCGCCATATTCTTCGGTCTGCGCGTTGAAGCCGAAGGTCAGGTCGGTCGACTCGCGGACCTTGCCGGCCACCACGGCGCCGTCGACGCCGGCGTTTTCGGCGATCTGACGCAGCGGCGCTTCGAGCGCACGGCGCACGATGGCGATGCCGGCGTTCTGGTCCGAGTTCTCGCCGGTGAGGCCTTCGAGCGACTTGCCAGCCTGAACGAGAGCGACACCGCCGCCGACGATCACGCCTTCCTGAACCGCGGCGCGGGTCGCGTTGAGCGCGTCATCGACGCGGTCCTTGCGCTCCTTGACCTCGATTTCGGTCATGCCGCCGACGCGGATGACAGCGACGCCGCCGGCGAGCTTGGCAACACGCTCCTGCAGCTTCTCTTTGTCGTAGTCCGAGGTGGTCTCTTCGATCTGGGTCCGGATCTGGGCGACGCGCGCTTCGATCTCGGCCTTCTCGCCGTGGCCGTCGACGATGGTGGTCTCGTCCTTGGTGATCGTCACCTTCTTGGCGGTGCCGAGCATGTCCATGGTGACGTTCTCGAGCTTCATGCCGAGATCTTCCGAGATCACCTGGCCGCCGGTCAGGATCGCGAGGTCCTGCAGCATGGCCTTGCGGCGATCACCGAAGCCCGGCGCCTTGACGGCGGCGATCTTCAGGCCGCCACGCAGCTTGTTGACGACCAGCGTGGCCAAAGCCTCGCCCTCGACGTCCTCGGCGATGATGAGCAGCGGCTTTTGCGACTGGATCACCTGCTCGAGCAGCGGCACCATCGGCTGCAGCGACGAGAGCTTCTTCTCGTGCAGCAGGATCATGCAGTCTTCGAGATCCGCGATCATCTTGTCGGGGTTGGTCACGAAGTAAGGCGACAGGTAACCGCGATCGAACTGCATGCCCTCGACGACCTCGGTCTCGGTCTCAAGGCCCTTGTTCTCTTCGACGGTGATGACACCCTCGTTGCCGACCTTCTGCATCGCGTCGGCGATCTGGCGGCCGATGGCGGCTTCGCCGTTGGCCGAGATGGTGCCGACCTGGGCGACTTCGTCGCTGTCGTTGACGGGACGTGCGGCGGCCTTGATGGCCTCGACGACCTTGGCGGTGGCGAGATCGATGCCGCGCTTGAGGTCCATCGGGTTCATGCCGGCGGCGACCGACTTCAGGCCTTCGCGGATGATCGCCTGGGCCAGAACGGTGGCGGTGGTGGTGCCGTCACCCGCTTCGTCGTTGGTGCGGGAAGCGACTTCCTTCACCATCTGCGCGCCCATGTTCTCGAACTTGTCTTCCAGTTCGATTTCCTTGGCGACGGTGACGCCGTCCTTGGTGATGCGGGGCGCACCGAAGGATTTCTCGATGACCACGTTGCGGCCCTTGGGGCCGAGGGTCACCTTGACCGCGTTCGCGAGCGTGTTGACGCCCTTGAGCATGCGGTTACGGGCATCGGTGTCGAACTTGACGTCCTTGGAAGCCATGTGAGTGCTCCTTGATCTGAATTCAGGTGGGAAAGGTCAGCGAGGGTCTCAGGCGATGATGCCGAGAATGTCGCTTTCCTTCATGATCAGCAGCTCTTCGCCGTTGACGGTGACCTCGGTGCCGGACCACTTGCCGAACAGGACGCGATCGCCTTCCTTGACGGCCATCGCGATCAGTTCGCCGTTGTCCTTGCGGGCGCCGTCGCCACAGGCGATCACTTCGCCTTCGGCCGGCTTTTCCTTGGCGTTGTCGGGGATGATCAGACCGCCCTTGGTCTTCTCTTCGCCCTCGACGCGACGCACCAGGACCCGGTCGTGAAGCGGTTTGAATGCCATCTCTGCAGCTCCTCAGCAGTATTATGTGTTCTCATGCCCCCGATGTCGGGGGCATTAGCACTCCCATCAGGTGAGTGCCAACGACGAGAGAGGTAAGCAGCGCTCACGGAGCTGTCAAGCGGCATGGGACGCGCAAATGTCACGCCTCGCGCGCGCGTATATGAATCTAGAAAAAGGGGGTTCTCACACAGGCGCGTTCGTGCACAATACCGCGCAGGACAACCCCGGATCGGAAGGCGGCTTATGACTCGAGGATATTTTCTCATCGGCTAGATGCCGTGCCGCCGCCTGTCGCGGAGGGACGGCTTTGCCCCCGCCTCCGTACGCCGTTTTCTACAGTTCCAGGGCCTGGCCCATGACCCCCCATAATAACGTGGTCGATCGCTTGACCGCTGCCCGCCGCCGCTTCGCGCGATGCGTCTCGTGCTGCTTGGCGTCGCATCATGCGCCGCTTGGCCGTGTTGGCAGCGCCTTGATTGGCCACCATCCGCGCGCCTCACCCGTCTAGGGCCGAGACCGCCAGCGACCCTGCCCCGCCCCCGGTGACGCCACGCGCGCCACCGTCGGGATGAGGCTTGGCCGCTATCCTGACCGGGCATGGCCTGTCCACGCCCATCAAATCAACCACTGGATGAAAAAGGAAAATCCAATGCATCCACCATTCTACATCGTCGATCACCGCGCCCAGCCCGAGACCCGCGAGCCTTGGGAAGACCACCCCCAGATGCGGCGCGGCGGGCCTGCACGGCTCGATCTGAGCCAACCGCATCCGGGCACCGGCTTTGCCGTGCTGCGCGCCCCAAGCGACGATCCCCCCAAACCCCGCACCGGGGCGGGCGGCGTCTGGCCGCGTCTGCGGGCGATGCTGGATCGCAGGCCGAAGACGGAGCCTGCGCGGTGAAACGAGGGGCGGCGCGCAAAGCCGCGTCGCCCCCGCCCCCGGCCCAACGGAGACCCTCCGGGCGGGTGACAAGCCTTGCGCCCCTGCCTATAAGGCGCGCGACCCGTTCATCCGTATCTCTCCGAAGGATTTTCCCCATGACCACGCTCGTCTTCGGCCACAAGGCGCCCGACACCGATTCGACCGGCTCGCCGCTCATCTGGGCCTGGTACATGTCGCAGCGCGGCGAAACCGCCGAAGCCCGCCTGCTGGGCACCCCCAACACCGAAGCCAAGTTCGTGGCCGAGCGCTGGGGCTTCGAGCTGCCGCAGATCATCGACGACGTGGACGAGGGCCAGAAGGTCGTCATCGTCGACACCAACAACCCCGCCGAGCTGCCCGCCTCGATCAACAAGGCCGACATCACCGCGATCATCGACCACCACAAGCTGTTCGGCGGCCTCGAGACCAAGGGCCCGATCGACATCACCATCAAGCCGGTGGCCTGCACCGCCACCATCATGCATGAGCTGATGGGCCACGTGGCCACCGAGATGCCCGAAGGCATCAAGGGCCTGATGCTGTCGTGCATCCTGTCGGACACGCTCGAGTTCCGCTCGCCCACCACCACTCCTGCCGATCAGGCGCTGGCCGAGCGTCTCGCCGCCGATCTGGGCCTGAACGTGTCGGATTACGCCACCGAGATGTTCGCCGCCAAATCCGACGTCTCGGCCTTCTCCGAGGCCGAGCTGCTGCGCATGGACAGCAAGGAAGTCACCGTCGAGGGCAAGAAGCTGCGCGTCTCGGTGCTCGAGACCACCTCGCCCGAGCAGGTGCTGTCGCGCAAGGCGGCGCTGCTCGAGGCGATGCCGAAGGTCGCCTCCGAGGACGGCGCCGACGAGGTGCTGCTGTTCGTGGTCGACATCCTCGCCGAGCAGGCCACGATGCTGATCCCCAACGCCACCGTGAAGACCATCGCCGAAAAGAGCTTTGACGCGACGGTCGAGGGCGACGCTGTGGTGCTTCCGGGCGTGATGAGCCGCAAGAAGCAGATCATCCCCGCGCTGAAGGTCTGAGGCACATGACCAGGATCATCGAGAGCTTCACCGATATCTCGGGCAGCTATGACGCGGCCTTCGTCGATCTGTGGGGCTGCATGCATGACGGCGTGCGGGCCCATGAGGCCGCCGTCGCCGCGATGCGCGGCTTTCGCGCGAGCGGAGGCAAGGTGATTCTGGTCACGAACTCGCCGCGGCCGCGCAGTTCGGTCGAGGGCCAGATCGAGGGCCTCGGCGTGCCGCGCGATTGCTGGGATTCCATCGCCAGCTCCGGCGATTCGGCCCGCGCCGCGATGTACAAGGGCGCGGTCGGAGAGATGGTCTGGTTCATCGGAGACGACCGCGACGAGACCTTCTTCGAGCCCTTGAAGATCATCAAGGACCCGGTGGAGATCACCCGCACCGATCTGGGGGCGGCGGACGGCATCGTCTGTTGCGGCCCCGAGGACGAGCATGCCGACCCCGAAGTCTATCGCGAGCCATTCGAGCAGGCGATCGCGCGGGGGCTGAAGCTGCTTTGCGCCAACCCCGACATCATCGTCGATCGCGGCGATGAGAGGGTCTGGTGCGCGGGTGCCTTGGCGCGGCTCTACACCGAGATGGGTGGCGAGAGCCTCTATTTCGGCAAGCCGCACGCGCCGATCTACGATCTCGCGCGGCGCCGGTTGGCCGAGATCGATGCCAGCATCGCCGACGACCGTATCATCTGCATCGGCGACGGGCCGCAGACCGACGTGTCGGGGGCTGCCAACGCGGGGCTTGATGGTCTGTTCATCACCGGTGGGCTTTCGGCCGAGGAAACCGGCACCGCACCGGGCGGTCAGCCCGATGCCGACAAGCTCGACGCGCATCTGAAGGGCGAGCGGCAGGCCCCGGCCTATGCCATGGGCTTCCTACGCTGAGGACACGAGGGGCGCGCGCCCGCTTGCGCGCGCCCCGCCTCGCGGCTACCCAAGGCGCCATGCGCATTCTCAGCGACCTTTCAGACATCACCCCCACCGACCGCGGCGCCGCCGCGGCCATCGGTAACTTCGACGGTGTGCATCTGGGCCACCGCGCGGTGATCGACCTCGCCCGCGACAAGGCCGCGCGACTGGGCGCGCCCTTGGGCGTGATGACCTTCGAGCCGCATCCACGCGAGTTCTTTGCCCCCGACGCCCCGCCCTTCCGGCTGATGAACCGCGCAGCACGAGCGCATCGGTTGGAAAAGATCGGCGTCGAGCGACTGTTCGAGCTGCCCTTCGACGCGGCCCTCGCGGCCCTCACGCCGGAGGATTTCGCCCGCAACGTAATCGCCCATGGCCTCGGCCTGCGCCACGTGGTGATCGGGTCCGATTTCCGCTTTGGCAAGGGCCGCGCGGGCGACGCCGCGATGCTCGTGGCACTGGGCCGCGATCATGGCTTTGGCGTCACCGTCTCACCGCTCGTGGCGCTCGATGTGGGAGAGGTCAGCTCTACCGCGATCCGCCACGCCCTGAGCGAGGGCCGCCCCCGCAAGGCTGCCGCGATGCTGGGCCACTGGCACCGGCTCGAGGGCGAGGTGATCCACGGCGAAAAACGCGGTCGCGAGTTGGGCTACCCCACCGCGAACATGGACATCTCCGGCCTGCATATGCCGCGTTTTGGCGTCTATGCGGTCAAGGTCGACGTGCTGGACGGGCCGCATGCGGGCACCTATGACGGCGCGGCCTCGATCGGCGTGCGTCCGATGTTCGGAGAGAACCAGCCCAACTGCGAAACCTTCCTGTTCGACTTCAAGGGCGATCTCTATGGCACCGAGATCTCGGTGGCGCTGGTCGAATACCTGCGCGGCGAGGAAAAATTCGACGGGCTCGACACGCTGATCACCCAGATGGACGCCGACTGCGCCCGCGCGAGGGAGGTGTTGGCCGATGCGTGAGAAGTTCTGGGAGCTGCCGATCGAAAGCCTCGACCGCGCCGAATGGGAGGCGCTCTGCGACGGCTGTGGCAAGTGCTGTCTCAACAAGATCGAGGACGAGGACACCGGCGAGGTGGCGCTGACGCGCATCTCCTGCCGCCTGCTCGACGGGTCGACCTGCCTGTGTTCGAAATACGAGACGCGCCACAAATACGTGCCCGAATGCATCGTGCTGACGCCAGAGAAGATCGCTGAGACGATGTACTGGCTGCCGCAGACCTGCGCCTACCGGCTGCGCGCCGAAGGCCGCCCGCTCTACGGCTGGCACCATCTGATCTCGGGCGATCGGAACACCGTGCACAGCGCCGGAGTCTCGATGATCCACCGCACCGTGCCCGAAACCCAGGTCGATGACGACGATTGGGAAGATCACGTGATCGAGGAGCCGATCTGATGCAGTTTGCTTCCGACAACGCAGGCCCCGCACATCCCGCCGTGCTCGACGCCATCGCGCGGGCCAATGACGGGCATCAGCGCGCCTATGGTGCGGAAAGCGCGATGGAGCGGGTGCGGGATCGCATTCGCGAGATCTTCGAGGCGCCACAGGCCGAGGCGTATCTCGTGGCGACCGGCACGGCGGCGAATTCGCTGATCCTGGGCTGCATGGCGCGGCCCTGGGACGCGATCTTCTGCTCAGAGCACGCGCATATCGAGCATGACGAGGGCAACGCGCCCGAGTTCTACACCGGCGGTGCCAAGCTCAGCCTTGTCCCCGCCCCCGATGGGCGCATCTCGGCGGCGGATCTCGAGAGGGTGATCGGTGCCCCCGGCGCGCGGTCGTTCCACAACGCACAACCCGGCCCGATCTCGATCACCCAAGTGGCCGAAACCGGCAGCGTCTATTCCCTCGACCAGATCCGCGCCATCGGCGATCTCGCCCGCGCGCGCGGCCAGCGGGTCCACATGGACGGCGCGCGATTCGCAAACGCGGTGACGGCCTTGGGCTGCACCCCCGCCGAGATGACGTGGAAGTCGGGCGTCGACGCGCTGAGCTTTGGCGGCACCAAGAACGGCTGCCTCGGAGTCGAGGCGGCGGTGTTCTTCGATCCGACTCTGGCACAGGATTTCGCGCTGCGCCGCAAGCGCGGCGGGCATCTGTTTTCAAAGCACCGGTTTCTCTCGGCACAGATGGAGGCCTATCTGTGCGACGATCTCTGGCGCGACCTTGCCGCCCGAGCCAACGCCGCCTGCGCGCAGCTCGTCGCGGGGCTGGAGCGGCACAGTGACGCCGAAGTGGTCTGGCCCGCCGAGGCCAACCTCGTCTTCGTCACCCTGCCCCGCGCCACCTGCCAGCGGCTGATCGAAGGTGGCGCGGATTTCTACGTGATGGACGGCGATCCGATGAACGGCGCCCCGGACACCCGGCTCACCGCACGCCTCGTCTGCGACTGGTCGCTTGGCGAGGCGCGGGTGGCGCAGTTCTTGTCGCTGCTGGGCTAGGCTGCGACGTCAGAGCTGTCCCGACAGGTGCAGGTCCAGATCTCCGAGACGGTCCTGCCCCCAGAACCGCTCATCGGTATCGGTGATGTAGAAGGGCGATCCGAAGACACCGCGGCGCACCGCCTCCTCGAGGTTCTGGCCGTACTGGTCGGCTGCCATCATCAGGTTGCTCTCGGCGAGGCCCGGATCGAACCCGGCCTCCTCGAGCGCATCGCGGATCACCTCCTCGAGCGCGATGTCCTTTTCCTCGGCCCAGCAGGCGCGTGTGATCGCGTGCACCAGCGTCCCCATGTCGCCGCCGCCCGCCTTCTGGGCGTTGATGATCGCATAGGAGGACGGCGCGCCGTTGGTGGGCCAGTTGGCGGGACGCATCACCAGCGGCAGGCCCGCCTTCTTGGCCTGACGGCGCATTTCCTGCGCGCGGTACTCGAGCCGGCTCGGGTGCCGGTCCTTGGGAAGTTGGCCGCCGGAGCGCGGAAACAGCGCCATCACGTCCATCGGGCGATAGGCGATCTCGGCACCGTGCTTGGCGGCGATCTCCTCGAGCCTGCGCCCGGCGATGTAGACATAGGGCGACAGCGTCGCAAAAAAGTAATCGATCTTCGGCACGTGCGCCCTCCAAGGCTTCCAAGCCCATCGGGCAGGTTTGCGCCATGCTAGGGCTGTGCTAGGCGGTGTCAATCTCCCGCCGCCCCACCCCGGGGCCGCCCAAGCCTGCCAAGGATGCCGCTTGATGCCCACCCTGAACGAGCCGAAGCTGATCGCCGGTAACGCCAACCAGCCCCTCGCCCACGCTGTCGCGCGCCGCATGTCGATGCACCGCGGCATGAACGTCGGTCTCGTCGACGCGCGGATCGAGCGGTTCAACGACCAGGAGATCTTCGTTGAGGTCTATGAGAACGTCCGCGGCGAGGACATGTTCATCATCCAGCCGACCTCGAACCCGGCCAACGACAACCTCATGGAGCTGCTGATCATGGCCGACGCGCTGCGCCGGTCGTCGGCGGCGCGCATCACCGCCGTGATTCCCTACTTCGGCTATGCAAGGCAGGATCGCCGCGCCAAGGCGCGCACGCCGATCTCGGCCAAGCTCGTGGCCAACCTGATCGCCGAGGCCGGGATCGAGCGGGTGCTGACCATGGATCTGCATGCCGCCCAGATCCAGGGCTTCTTCGACATCCCCGTCGACAACCTCTACGCCGCACCGATCTTCGCGCTCGACGTGGCGCATCACTTCAAGGACCGCCGGGGCGACGTCATGGTGGTCTCGCCCGACGTCGGTGGCGTGGCGCGCGCGCGCGAGCTTGCCAAGCGCATCGGCGCGCCGCTCGCCATCGTCGACAAGCGCCGCGAAAAGGCGGGCGAAGTGGCCGAGATGACGGTGATCGGGGACGTGTCGGGCAAGGCCTGCATCATCGTCGACGACATCTGCGACACCGCCGGCACACTGTGCAAGGCAGCCGAGACGCTGATGGAGGCGGGCGCCACCGAGGTGCACAGCTACATCACGCACGGCGTGCTGTCGGGCCCGGCGGTGAGCCGGATCGAGAAGTCGGTGATGAAATCGCTGGTGATCACGGATTCGATCGCGCCGACCGAGGCCGTGAAGAACGCGCCCAACATCCGCATCGTGCCGACCGCGCCGATGTTTGCGCAGGCGATCCTCAACATCTGGAACGGCACGAGCGTCAGCTCGCTGTTCGAGCACGAGACGCTGACCCCGATCTACGAAGGCATGTACGCGACCGAGTGAGGCCGCAACGGCGGGGGCCTCAGCCGAGGAGCCCCGCCAACACCTGCGACAGCAGCGCGGTCACGGCCTCGGGCTGCATCGCCCAAGCCAGCGCGCGCCCCAAGGGGCCCATGGCTTCGAACCGCGACAGCATCTCGGCCAGCGCCGCCATGTCGAGCCGCGCCAGCAGCAGGCTCTTGGCGCCCAGACCCACGAAAATCGGAAACATGGCCAAAGCCAGAAGCACCACACCGGCGCTGCGCTCTTGCGGGAGCGGGGCAAGGGCCACGAAATCGCCATCGTAGACGCTGCGCATCGCGGTGCCATCCGTCTTGCAGACTTTGGCTGCGCTTTGCGGAAAACGGGATTCGATGGTGTGCGACGCGCTGAACATGGCAACTGGCCCTGGCAAGGTGCCCCCACCTCACGGTGTCATGACTATTGCCGGATCATGGCGGAAATGTGGCAAGGGAACCGCTTTCCGGCAGAAAAGTGTTCCCCCGCCTTCTGGCCGACACGCTTGGCTCAACCGCGCTGCATGTCCAGCGTGGTCCATTCGCCGTGGCTTTCGCGGCCCGCGCGCGCAAAACCGTTCGCGACATAGACCGTCTCGACCGCATCGGCCTGCTCGTTGAGAATGCCCGACAGGATCACCCTTCCGCCCGGCGCCACCTTGGACGCCATTTCGGGGGCCAGCGCCACGAGCGGCCCTTTGAGGATGTTGGCGAAAACCAGATCGAAGGGAGCGGCCGCCTCGAGGCTCTCGTGCTCGAAGCCAGCGGCCTCCAGGCATTCCACCTGCCCCGCCATGCCGTTGGCCGCGAGGTTGGCTTCGGCCACCTCGACGGCGACGACGTCGATATCCGAGGCCATCACCCGCGCCTCGGGCCAGACCTTGGCCGCCGCCATAGCCAGCACGGCGGTGCCGCAGCCGATGTCGACGATCCGCGCGGGCATCGCCCCGGCGGTCGCCTGCGCGTCGAGCGCCTTGAGACAGCCCAGCGTGGTGCCGTGGTGTCCGGTGCCAAAGGCCATCGCCGCCTCGATCAGCAGCGGAATGCGCCCCTCGGGCACGCGGTCGGCGTCATGGCTGCCATAGACGAAGAACCGCCCCGCCTCGACCGGGGCCAATTCGCGGCGCACCTTGGCGACCCAGTCCTCGTCGGGCACCTCGGAGACGAGAAAGTGCCCAGCCCCGTGGCTCGCCGCCAGCAGGTCGAGCGCCACGGCATCGGGCGCCTCTTCGAAATAGGCGGTGACCTCGTAGAGCCCCGAGCCGTCCTCGATCTCGAACACGCCGGTGCCGTAGGGCGCGGGCTCGAGGTCCTCGAGCGCCTCGGAGAGCACCTCGCCGCGGCGCTGGTCGTCGAGCTTGGTGATCGCGGTATAGACGGGCATCGGGGTTCTCCGGGCAAAGGGGCTGGGGTGCGGCATAGGCGCAAGCGAAGGGGGCGGTCAATCGCCGCCCCCTGCATGGTGTCGCTAACGGACCGGGGTGGCGCCCCGGAGCAGGCTCAGACGCCGACGCCGACGCCGACGCCGATCGGGCAGGTCACGCCGGTGCCGCCAATGCCACAATAGCCCGACGGGTTCTTGTCGAGATACTGCTGGTGGTAGTCCTCGGCCATGTAGAAGGCGGGCGCATCGACGATCTCGGTGGTGATCGCCCCAAAACCCGCCCCGGTCAGCCGCGGCGCGAACGCCTCGCGCGAGGCTTCGGCGGCGCGCTTCTGGCTCTCGCTGAAGGTATAGATACCTGAGCGGTACTGCGTGCCACGGTCGTTGCCCTGCCGCATGCCTTGGGTCGGGTCGTGGTTCTCCCAGAACACGCGCAGCATCTCGTCATAGCTGGTCTTGGCGGGATCATAGATCACGCGCACCACTTCGTTATGCCCGGTCTTGCCGGTGCAGACCTCTTCGTAGGTCGGATTCGGGGTGTAGCCGCCCGCGTAGCCCACCATGGTCGACTGCACGCCGGGCAGCGTCCAGAACATCCGCTCGACGCCCCAGAAGCAACCCATGCCGAACATCGCGACCTCGAAGCCTTCGGGGGCCTCGGGATCGAGCGGCGTGCCCAGCACGTTGTGGGTGGTGGCGGTGGGGATCGGCTGCGGGCGGCCCGGCAGCGCGTTCTCGGGGGTGACCATCTCGGTCTTGGTCGAACTCAGGCCGAACATCGGGCTCTCCTCGTGTGGTGGCTTGATCGCGATATAGGCATCGCGGCGCCGGAGTTCTACTCCGCCGCGAGCGGCAGCGCGGGGCCTGCGAACACGGTCTCGTGGCCGGGCGCGGGATGGCGTGGGATCATCAGCGCCAGCGCCAGAGATACCCCCGCCATCGCCGCCGCCAGGATGAACACCGCGTCGGGGGCCACCAGCCACAGGTAGCCAAGGCTCGCGGGCAGCACCACGGCCGCGATGTGGTTGATGGTGAAGGCCACGGCGGCGGTGGGGGCGATGTCGCCGGGATCGGCGATCTTCTGGAAGTAGGTCTTGAGCGCCAGCGCCAGCGCGAAGAACACGTTGTCGATCACGTAGAGGATCGCCGCCACCATCACGCCCCAGCCGAACCAGTAGAGCCCGCCATAGGCGAAAAACACCGCCATCAGGCCCGCGTATTCGATCATCAGCGCCTTTTTCTCGCCCCAGCGGGCCACGGCGCGGCCGATAAGAGGCGCGCCGAAGATGTTGGTCAGCAGCGTCACGAGAAACAGCGCCGTCACCTCGTGCACGTCGTAGCCGAACTTCTCGACCATCATGAAGCCTGCGAAGACCACGAAGATCTGCCGCCGCGCGCCTGCCATGAACTGCAGCGCGTAGTAGAGCCAGTAGCGCCGACGCAGCACGAAGCTCTTGGTCTGCGGATGCGGCGCGCGAAAGCTCGGGAAGGCGATCCAGCAATAGAGCGCCACCAAGGCGGTGAAGCCGCCTGAGACAATGTAGACGAAGTCATAGGACAGCTCGAGGCTCTCCCACGTGAGAACGATCGCAAGATAGGCGATGAGCGTGGCCCCCGCCCCCGCCGAGACGATCCAGCCCAGCATCTGCGGCGCGCGGTCCTTGGGGAGCCACTGAAGCTGCAGCGACTGGTTCACCGTCTCGAAGTAATGAAAGCCGATCGACGACAGCATGGTGATCGTCAGGATGCCGCCCATCGAGGGAAATTGCGCAGTAAGCGCGGTGGCGACACCCAGAAGGCCCAGCGCCACCAGCGCCAGCGTCTGCTCGCGCACGAAGATCAGGATCGCGATAACGCCGATGGCGAGAAAGCCCGGCACCTCACGCACCGTGTGCAGCCAGCCGATGTCCGAGCCGTCAAAGCCCGCCGCCTCGATGACGAAGTTGTTCAGAAGCGCCGACCATGTGGCGAAGGCCACTGGCATCGCCATCGCCATCAAGAACAGCAGCGTGATCGGACGGCGCCAGATCGGCAGGGTCCGGGCGTCGGACAGGGGCATCGGAATACGTGTCATCCGCAAGCATTACGCCGGTCGCGCGCGCATGGCGAGAGGGTATGCGCCGCGACACCCCGCGTGGGGGACACGGCGGGCGGAACGCAGTCTTGGCGCATCAGCGGTCGTGGATGCCCTTGCCCGCAAAGATCTGCGGCGTCCATTTCTCGATCCGGGCATGGCGGGTCGCAGCTTGCTTGGCACCAGCGATGGTGAGCGCATAGCCGCGCTGCCGCCCGGGTGTCAGCGCGGCAAAGGCCTCGGCAAGCGCAGGGTTCGCGTCGAGCGCCGCGACCAGCTCCTCGGGCAGGTCGATGTCGTCCTTGGGCAGCACCACGCGGCGACCGGCGCGGTCGATCGCCACCGCCTCGGCGATATAGCGGCGCAGCACCGTCTCTTGCGCCGCGATGTCGTCCATATCCCGAAACACCATCATCCGCACCGCGCGCGAGTTCGGCCCCGGCGCCACCAGCATGCCTTCGGGGTCCGAGAGCAGAACGCCCTTGAAGAAGGAGATGCCGCAGCGCTCGGCATAGCCCGCGATCATGGCCAGATTGCCGCCCGCGCAGGTGTAGCAGGGCGCGCGCCACTTCCAGACCTCCTCGATGCCGTCGGTGTCGCGCAGGATCGCCCTGAGCGCCGATTTCTCCGCCATCCAGCGCCCTTCGCGCGCATAGAAGGCCTCGATCCGTGCCTCGTCGTCCATGATCCGCCCCTCTCCTGCGCAATCCTTTCCCGCGCAGGGGGGCGCGGTCAACGGCTCACAGGAAGCTCTGCGGGTCGATGTCGATGGCAAGCCGCAGGTTGGCGGGCAGCCGCACCTGCGCCGCCCATTCGGCCAGAGCGGATTGCAAAGGCGCTGCCTTTTCGGCCTTGACCAGAAGCCGCACCCGATGCCGCCCGCGCACCCGCGCGATGGGGGCCGGTGCCGGGCCAAAAACCTGCGCGCCGATCCGGCGCAGCGGCGCGTCGAGCCGCGCCAGCCGATTGCCCAGATCGAAGGCGGCCTGCATGTCCGGAGACGAGATCACGATCCCCGCCATACGCCCATAGGGCGGCACGCCTGCGGCACGGCGGGCGGCGGCCTCGGCGGCCCAGAATCCCTCCTCATCGCCCGACAGGATCGCGCGGATCACCGGGTGCTCCGGCTGGAAGCTCTGCAAGAGCGCTGTGCCGCGCGCCTCGGCCCGCCCCGCGCGGCCCGCCACCTGCCGCATCAGCTGAAACGTGCGCTCGGCGGCGCGCAGGTCCGACCCCTGCAGCCCCAGATCGCTGTCGATCACGCCCACCAGCGTCAGCTTGGGGAAGTTGTGGCCCTTGGCGACGAGCTGCGTGCCGACGACGATGTCGGCGGCCCCTTCGGCGATCTCCAGAATACGGGCCTTGAGCGCGCGGGCCGAGCCGAACAGATCCGAGGAGAGCACCGTCACGCGGGCATCCGGAAACAGCGCCTGCGCCTCTTCGGTGATCCGTTCCACCCCCGGCCCCACGGCGGCGAGCTTGCCCGCCACCTCGCAGTTCGGGCAGGTCTCGGGCATCGGCGCGGTCTCGCCGCACTGGTGGCACATGAGCCGCTTGAGAAACCGATGCTCGACCATCCGCGCGTCGCAATGTTTGCAGCCGATCTGGTGCCCGCAGGCGCGACACAGCGTCAGCGGCGCATAGCCACGGCGGTTGAGGAACAACAGCGACTGCTCGCCGCGCTCCAGCCGCTGCATCACGGCCCCTCTGAGCGCCGGAGAAATCCAACTTCCCGAGGGCACCTCCTCGGTGCGCATGTCGATGGCGCGCATCTCGGGCATGACGGCGGGGCCATAGCGGCTTTCGAGATCGAGGCGGGTGTATTTGCCCGACTGGACGTTGACCCAGCTCTCGAGGCTCGGTGTGGCCGAGGCCAGCACCACCTGCGCCTTTTCCAATGATGCCCGCAGCACCGACATGTCACGCGCATTATAAAGAACGCCGTCCTCCTGCTTGTAGGAGGTGTCGTGCTCTTCATCGACGACGATCAGCCCGAGGTCATGGAACGGCAGGAACAGCGCCGAGCGCGCGCCGACCACAAGCTGCGCACCGTTCTCGGCCACCATCTTCCAGCAGCGCCGCCGCTCGGTCGTGGTCACGCCCGAATGCCATTCGGCGGGCCTGGCACCAAAGCGCGCCTCGACGCGGGTGAGGAATTCCGCCGTCAGCGCGATCTCGGGCAGCAGCACCAGCGCCTGCCGCCCGCGGGCGAGACAGGCGGCGACCGCTTCGAGATAGACCTCGGTCTTGCCCGAGCCGGTCACACCCTTCAGCAGCGTCGTGCCATAACGCCCGGCCTCGATCCCCTCGCGCAGACTTGCGGCTGCCGTGGCCTGATCGCCGCTGAGCGCCTTGCCCGGCATATGCGGATCGAGGGGCGGATATGGCACGTCGCGCGGGGCCTCCTCCTCGACCACGGCGCCAGAGGCCACCAGCCCCTTGACCACCGAGGAGCCGACACCCGCGAGGTCGGCCAGCTCGCCCAGCATGAAGCCCATGCCGTCGTGCTCTTCGAGCAGGTCGAGCACCCGGGCGCGGGCCGGCGTCATCCGCGCGGGCTGGCCATGGCCGCGCCGGTAGATCTTGCGCATCCCCGGCGGGTCGGTGAGCCCCGGCGCGCGGGTGGCGAGGCGCAGCATCGCGGGCATCGGCGTCAGCGTGTAATCCGCGACCCGGCCCAAAAATTCGCGCATGGCCGGGCGCATCGCCGGGATGTCGAGCACGCGGATCGCGGATTTCACCTTGGCAGGGTCGTAATCCCCCGCCCCCGGCCCCCAGACCACGCCCGTGACCTTGCGCGGCCCGAACGGCACCTCGACATGATCGCCCGCCCCGCAGCCGCCCGCGGGCGCGCGATAGTCGAGCACCCGGTCGAGCGGCTGTGTCGTCAGCACACCGATCAGCGCGCCTTGCTCGAAGCGGGGGGATGTCATGGGCGGGGCGGTATCCTCGGGCCGGACGGGAAAGAGCCGCCAACATGCGCCGCGCCCCGCCCAGCTTCAAGGGATCGGCATGTCGCAGCCTTCACGCCGCCTTCGCCGGTTCCCATATGGGAAAGGCGCTGTTCGACCACTGCGGCAATTGCTAGACCAAGGCCGAAGCCGCCTCGACCGGGGGCGCGCGACACCTGACAGGGAGAAACTCCATGAAATTCTTCGTCGATACCGCCGAGATCGACCAGATCCGCGAACTCAACGATCTGGGCATGGTCGACGGCGTCACCACCAACCCGTCGCTGATCATGAAGTCGGGCCGTGACATCAAGGAAGTCACCAAGGAGATCTGCTCGATCGTCTCCGGCCCCGTCTCGGCCGAAACCGTGGCGCTCGACGCCGAAGGCATGATCGCCGAAGGCCGTGAGCTGGCCAAGATCGCCGACAACATCGCGATCAAGGTGCCGCTGACCTGGGACGGCCTCAAGGCCTGCAAGGTGCTCACCGACGAGGGCCGGATGGTCAACGTCACGCTGTGCTTCTCGGCCAACCAGGCACTTCTCGCCGCCAAGGCGGGTGCCACCTTCATCTCGCCCTTCATCGGCCGCCTCGACGACCTGAACCTCGACGGGATGGAGTTGATCGCCGACATCCGGCAGATCTACGACAACTACGGCTTCGAGACGCAGATCCTCGCCGCCTCGATCCGCAACGCCAACCATATGTCCGACGCCGCCAAGATCGGCGCCGACGTGGCGACGGCCCCCGCCGCCGTGATCAAGGCGATGGCCAATCATGTGCTGACCGACAAGGGGCTCGACGCCTTCCTCAAGGACTGGGCCTCGACCGGGCAGAAGATCGTCTGACCCTTTCGGCGGGGCGCTGTGCCTTCCGGGCCGCGCCCCGCCGCATTCTTGCCACATCGGGGCGCATCGTCGCGCCAGCACTGCTATGATCGGGCGGATGCGACAGCCCGGACCCACCCAGATGACAGACGACACACCGCCAGATGACGGGCTGCGCGACCGCATTCTCGCCGATCCCGCCTTGCTGCTCGACGACCCCGCGATCATGCGCGCCCTCGTCGAGGCCGATTCCGAATCCAAGGGTTCGAACGTCGTCGACCTGCGCGCCCTCGCGATGGAGCGGCTGCAGTCACGGCTCGACCGGCTTGAGGACACGCACCGCTCGGTGATCGCCGCGGCCTACGAGAACCTCGCCGGGACCAACCAGATCCACCGCGCCGTGCTGCGCATGATGGACGCGACCCGCTTCGAGACCTTTCTTCAGGACCTGTCGGGCGAGGTGGCCGACATGCTGCGCGTTGACGTGGTGCGCCTCGTGCTTGAGACCGCGAGCCCCGAGGACGACCCCGCCATCGCGCGCCTGTCGGACGTGCTGTCGGTGGCCGAGCCGGGCTTTGTCGCCGATTACGTGACCCAAGGGCGCAATGTGCCAGTGCGGCAGGTGTCGCTGCGCCCGGTCGAGCCGCAAGAAGCCGGGCCATATGGCGCCCGCGCGCCCGACATCCTGTCCGAGGCCTGCCTCAAGCTCGATTTCGGTCCGGGCCGCCTGCCCGGCATGCTGCTTCTCGGGGCCTCCGACGCGACCCGCTTCGCGCCCGCGCAGGCGACCGACCTCATGGGGTTCTTCGCGGGCGTGTTCGAGCGGCAGATGCGACGCTGGCTGTCGTGATCTCGCCCGCCCTCACCGACGCGATGGGTCGCTGGCTCGATCACGAGCGGGCGCTGAACGCTGCGGCACAGAACACGCTCACCGCCTATCAGGGTGACGTGCTGGGCTTTCTCGCCTTCATGCAGACCCACCACGCCGAGGCGCAGGGCTTGGGCGCCATCGCGCGGGTCACGGTGTCCGACATGCGGGCTTGGATGGCGCATGAACGCGCGCGCGGCCTCTCGGCGCGCAGCCTCGCCCGCGCGCTGTCGGCGGTAAAGTCCTTCTACCGCTGGCTGTCCGCGCGCGAGGGGTTCGAGCCCACGGCGGTGCTCTCGACCCGTGCGCCACGCATGAAACCGCGCCTGCCGCGCCCGCTCGACGAAGAGGCGGCGGCGCGGGTGCTCGAAGCGGTGGAGCTGCAATCGAGCGAGCCTTGGGTCGCGGCGCGCGACACCGCCGTCGTGACGCTGCTCTGGGGCTGCGGGCTGCGAATTTCGGAGGCGCTCTCGCTCACTGGCGCGCAGGTGCCGCTGCCCGAGACGCTGAGAATCACCGGCAAGGGCGGCAAGGAGCGGTTGGTGCCGGTGCTGCCCGCCGCGCGCCGCGCGGTGTCGGACTATGTGAAGCTCTGCCCGCACCCGATGGATCCGGGCCTGCCGCTGTTTCGCGGCGTGCGCGGCGGTGCCCTGAGCCCGCGTCCGATCCAGAAGGCGATGGAGATGGCGCGGATGCAACTCGGCCTGCCCTCGACCGCGACGCCGCACGCGCTGCGTCACAGCTTTGCCACGCATCTGCTGAGCGCGGGTGGCGATCTGCGCGCGATTCAGGAACTTCTGGGCCATGCGTCGCTTTCGACCACGCAGACCTACACGGCGGTCGATGCGGCGCGGCTCATGGAGATCTATGACCGCGCCCATCCGCGCGCCTGACACCAGACGCGTTGCACCGGCTCGCAGGATCGGCCAAGAGGGACGGCATGACTGACGCACGCAAGGCCCTCGGGGTCCATCTCTTTACCGCCACAGGCGCGGTCTTCGCCATGCTCGCCATGTTGGAGGCGGTGCAGGACGACTGGAGCATGATGTTCCTGTGGCTGGTCGTTGCCTTTGCCGTGGACGGCATCGACGGGCCGCTGGCGCGCAAATACGACGTGAAGCGCAACGCGCCGATCTTTGACGGCGTGCTGCTCGACCTGATCATCGACTATCTGACCTATGTTTTCGTGCCTGCCTTCGCGCTGTTCGAATCAGGCCTGCTGCCGGGCTGGACCGGCTGGATGGCGATCATCGTGATCACCTTCGCCTCCGCGCTCTATTTCGCCGACAGTCGCATGAAGACCAAGGACAACTCGTTTCAGGGCTTCCCGGGCTGCTGGAACATGCTGATCCTCGTGCTCTTCGCGCTTTCGCCCAATTTCTGGATCATCCTCGCGCTTGTCGTGATCCTCGCCGTGACCATGTTCCTGCCGGTGAAGTTCATCCACCCCGTGCGCACCAAGCGCTGGCGCGCCGTGTCGCTGCCAATGGCGCTGGCTTGGACCTTCTTCGCCGGTTGGGCGGCCTGGGTCGATTTCGATCCGGCGAGCTGGGCGCATTGGGGCCTTGTGGTGACCTCGGTCTATCTGATCGGCGCAGGGGCCGCGCAACAGGTGGTGCACGGCAAGAACGGCTGAGCACCGTCCCGCCTAGAGACGGGTCAGCACCACTCCGGTGACGATCAGCCCCGCCGAGATCGCCTTGCTCCGGTCCATGCGGTCGCCGAAGGCCGCCCAGCCGATCAGTACCGCGAAGAGGATCGAGGTTTCGCGCAGCGCGCTCACCAGCGCGATCGGGGCCAGTGTCATCGCCCAGACCGCGATGCCATAGGCCCCGTAGGAGGCAAGCGCGGCCACGGCCCCCTGCCCCCAGACCCGCGCCGACACGCGCAAGAGCCCCCGGCCTCGCATCGCGAATCCCACAGGCACGAACAGGACCGTCGAGGCCACGAAGAGCCAACCGACATAGGCCACCGGATCGCCCGAGACCCGCGCGCCCAGACCATCGACCAGCGTATAGCCGGCGGTCCCCGCCGCGGCCCCCAGCGCATAGGGGATGAGTCGTCGGCTCTCGCCGGAGCCCAGCGCGCCGCGCGCCATCCCGAGAATGCCGAGGCCCAGCACCAGCACGCCCACGACCGACATCGGCTCGATCGCGTCGGACAAGAACAGCCCGCTCGCCACCAGCACCGCCATCGGCGCCGCTCCGCGCGCGATCGGGTAGACGCGGCTCAGGTCGCCGTGGTCGTAGGCCATGGCGAGGAAGGTGTTGTAGGTCGCATGGCACAGCGCCGATCCGGCGATCCACGGCCAGACCTCGGCTTCGGGCCAAGGCCGCGTCAGCGCCACCACGAGGCCCAAGCCCCCCTGCACCAGCGTCAGAATCACCATACCCGCGAGCTTGGAGGCCCCGAGCTTGATCATCGCGTTCCAGCTGGCGTGCAGAAGGGCCGCGAGCATCACTGCGAGAAAAACCGGCAAGCTCATCGCGGGCGGCATCCGCGCATGAGTATTCGCGGAGCAAAGTCACAAGGCGCGCGCCCTGCAACTTTACTCATCAAATACTCGGATCCGACGCCGCGGCAGGCGCGGCGCCGGGGGAGCGTCACGCCAGAGCCGCGTCGCAGCGCGCGCAGACGCCCGGATGCTTGTGGGTGCCGACATCGGGCAGGATCTTCCAGCAGCGCTGGCACTTCTCGCCGTCGGCGCGCTCGAACACCACGCCCACGCCCTCGACCTCGGGCAGACGGAACGCTTCGGACGGGGCAGGATCACCGGTGAGATAGATCGCCGAAGTGATGCACAGATCCTCAAAGGTCACGCTCTTGAGCGCCTGCAGAGCCTCTTCGTCGTCGACATGCACCACCGGGGCCGCTTCGAGCGAGGCGCCGATCACCTTGTCGCGCCGGGCCACTTCGAGAGCGGCGGTGACCACGCGCCGCACCCGACGGATCGCGGTCCATTTGGCCGCGAGATCCTCGTTGCGCCATTCCTGCGGCGTCTGCGGAATGTCGGTCAGGTGCACCGACGCATCGTCGCCCGGGTTCCGTTCCAGCCAGACCTCTTCCATCGTGAAGACGAGGATCGGCGCGAGCCATGTCGTCAGCCGGTGGAACAGCAGGTCGAGAACGGTGCGCGAAGCACGGCGGCGCGCGGTGTCGCCGTCGCAGTAGAGCGCGTCCTTGCGGATGTCGAAGTAGAAGGCCGAGAGCTCCACCGTCGCGAAGGTGAAGACCGACTGGAACACGCCCTGGAAATCATAGGCGTCGTAACCCTCGCGCACGGTCTGATCGAGTTCGGCCAGACGGTGCAGCACCCAGCGCTCCAGCTCGGGCATTTCCGATGCCTCGACCCGGTCCGCTTCGGTGAAGTCCGCCAGCGACCCCAAGAGGAACCGCATGGTGTTGCGCAGGCGGCGGTAGCCGTCGGCCGTGCCCTTGAGGATCTCCTGCCCGATGCGCAGATCGGCGGTGTAATCCGACTGCGCCACCCAAAGCCGCAGGATGTCGGCGCCGTATTGCTTTGTCACGTCGGCGGGGCTGACGGTGTTGCCCAGAGACTTGGACATCTTCATGCCCTTCTCGTCGAGGGTGAAGCCATGCGTCAGCACGCCTCGGTAGGGCGCGCGCCCGCGCGTGCCGCAGGCCTGCAGCATCGAGGAGTGGAACCAGCCGCGGTGCTGGTCGGTGCCTTCGAGATAGAGGTCGGCCAGACCGTCTTCGGAGCCGTCCTCGCGATCGCGCAGCACGAAGGCGTGAGTCGAGCCGCTATCGAACCATACGTCGAGGATGTCGAAGACCTGCACGTAGTCGTCGGGGTTCACGGCCTTGCCCAGGAACCGCTCCTTGGCCCCGTCCATGTACCACGCGTCCGCGCCCTCGGCCTCGAAGGCCTCCAGGATACGCGCGTTGACCGCATCGTCGCGCAGCAGGAAATCGGCGTCGGTGGGCTTGGCCCCCTTCTTCACGAAGCAGGTCAGCGGCACGCCCCAGGCGCGCTGACGCGACAACACCCAGTCGGGGCGCTGTTCGATCATCGCATAGAGCCGGTTGCGCCCGGTCTTGGGCGTCCACGTCACCAGTTCGTCGATCGAAGTGAGCGCGCGCTCGCGGATCGTCTTGCCGTACTGATCCTTGCCATCGCCCACGGGGCGGTCGATCGCGGCGAACCACTGCGGCGTGTTGCGGAAGATCAGCGGCGCCTTGGAGCGCCAGCTGTGCGGGTAGGAGTGCTTGATCTTGCCACGCGCAAAGAGCTTGCCCGACTGTGCCAGCGCGTCGATGACGGCGGCGTTGGCGTCGCCCTCCTTGCCATTGGGCTTGAGGATCATCTTGCCACCGAACAGCGGCAGATCGGCGCGGAAGGAGCCATCCTCCTCGACGTTGTAGGTGATGACCTCGGCCAGCATGCCCGCATCGCGATAAAGCTCGAACTCATCCATGCCGTGGCTCGGCGCGCAATGCACGAAGCCGGTGCCGTCCTCGTCGGTGACGAAGGGCGCGGGCCGGAAGTCGCGGGGTTGGTCCCACTCGCCCTCGCCGCCCTCGATGCCCGCGAAGGGATGCGCGACCGACAGGCCGCTCAGCGACGGCGCATCGCCGATCCGCTCCCAGCCGTCGACTCGCGCCTTGCCGAGGCAACCCTCGGCCAGCTTGTCCGCGAGCAGCAGCTTGTCGCCGGTCTTGACCCAGTTGTCCTCGGGCGCGCCGGTGATCCGGTAGACGCCGTAGGAGATGTCGGGGTGATAAACCACGCCCTTGTTGGACGGGATGGTCCAAGGCGTGGTGGTCCAGATCACCACGTCCGTGCCCTCGAGCAGCGGATCGTCGGACCCCTGCACCGGGAAGCGCACCCAGATCGTGAAGCTTTCCTTGTCGTGGTATTCGACCTCGGCCTCGGCCAGCGCCGTCTTTTCGACCGGCGACCACATCACGGGCTTGGAGCCCTGATAGAGCACGCCCGTGTCGAGGAACTTCAGGAATTCCTCGGCGATCACCCGCTCGGCGTGGAAGTTCATGGTGAGATAGGGATCGGCCCAGTTGCCGGTGATCCCGAGGCGCTTGAACTCTTCGCGCTGCACGTCGACCCAGCCTTCGGCGAACTTGCGGCATTCCTGCCGGAAGTCGATCACCGGGACCTCGTCCTTGTCGCGGCCCTTGTTGCGGTACTGCTCCTCGATCTTCCACTCGATCGGCAGGCCGTGACAGTCCCAGCCGGGGATGTAGCGCGCGTCGCGGCCCATCATCTGCTGGGAGCGGACCACCATGTCCTTGAGGATCTTATTGAGCGCGTGACCGATATGCAGGTTGCCGTTGGCATAGGGGGGGCCATCGTGCAGCGTGAAGGGCTTTCGCCCCTCGGCGCGCTCGCGCAGGCGGTCATAGACCCCGATCTGTGCCCAGCGATCGAGCCATTCGGGCTCGCGCTTGGGCAGGCCCGCGCGCATCGGAAACTCCGTACGCGGCAGGTTCAGGGTGTCTTTGTAGTCGGGGGCTTGGGTCTCGGGCGTATCGGCGCACATCGCTGTTCGGTCCTGTCGAAGTCCGGTCGTGTCGGAATGTCTGGTGAGGGGGCGGCGCGGCGTCGGCTCATGCGCCTTGTCCCGGCGGCCCTGATCCTCAGAGCGCCGGGCCGGTAATTCGCATGAGCGGGACACGAAAAGCCAACATGGGGCCGCTTATAGGCGCAGGCCCGGGGCGGGTAAAGCGCGGCCCGGTTTTCCCAGCGCGGCATTCGGGCGTATGAGGGGATCAGAGGAGCCGCGCCATGCCAGAGCCACGCATCACCGTCACACCCGAAGAGATCGCCCGCGTCGTGGCGCGGTTCTACGAACGGGTGCGCGCCCATCCCGGTCTCGGCCCGGTCTTTGCCCGCCACGTCACCGACTGGCCCGCGCATGAGGCGCGCATCGTGTCGTTCTGGGAAAGCGCGATCCTCGGCAAGCCGGGCTATCGCGGCAGCCCGGTCAAGCTGCACCGCGACGCGCGCGACGTGCGGCCCGGCATGTTCGCACCGTGGCTGGCGTTGTTCGACATGACACTGCGCGAGGAGCTGCCACCCGAAACCGCCGCCGCGTGGTCGGAGCTGGCCCACCGCATCGGCCGCACCCTGCGCGCCGGGGTGACCGAGCGCGAGACGCTGCCCGGCGGAATCCCAAAGCTGATCTAGCCGCGCCCGCCGAACAGCCCCGCCAGCGCCCGCGCCACCAGACCCGAGACCGAGGGGCGCTCCACCGCGCGGAACGGCAGCGGGCGGCAGACCTCGATCGCGGCGACCCCGACCCGTGCCGTCAGCGCGCCGTTGACCACGCCCTCGCCAAAGCGGCGCGACACGCGCGACAGCACGCCGCCGCCCGCAACCGATCCCACCAGATCGTCGCCCACTGCCACCGCCCCCGTCGCCACGAGATGCGTCAGCACCGAGCGGGTCAGGCGCCACGCGCCCAAGGTGCCCGACCGTCCGCCATAGATCTCGGCCACGCGCCGGATCATCCGCAGGTTCGAGGTCAGCGCCGCCGTCACATCCGCGAGCGCCAGCGGCACCACCGCCGTCACCGTCGCCACTTGCCGGGCCGCCATCTCGACCTCGCGCGCGGCCATGGCATCGAGCGGCGCCAGCAACTCGCGCTCGACCAGAGCCAGCACGCCGTCGGCGTCGAACACCTCGCCCTCGCGCGCCTTGACCTTGGCCAGACCCGGCGCCAACTCGTCGCGGCCCGCATAAAGCGAGAGCATCTGCGCCGAGACCGATGTGGCGAGGCCCAGATCCTGCGCGCCCAGCGCCGCCGCCGCATCCCTCTGAATGTGATCGAGCCGCGCCAGACGGCGAAAGGCCCAGGCCTCCTTGGCCGCGATCGCCAGAAGCAGCGCCAGCACCAGCGCCACCAACACGGTCGCGATCATCCCGAGCACCGGGCTCGCCGCCAGAAGACCCGTCACCCAGTTCCACGCCGCCACAGACAGCATGAAGCTTACCAGCGTGCCCAGCGCCGCGAAGAACCAGCGCGCCAGCTTTGATCGCGGCCTTGCCGCCATGACGGCGACGCGCTGCATCGCGGCCCCCTGCGGCAGGCCCGGCTCGGGCACCGGGGGGGCGGTGGCGGGCGTCATCTCCGGCGTCGCGTCCTCTTCGAGGTCGATCACCACCGGGCCGCGCCGTTTCTCGTCGTTCATGCCTGCCTCCTCACAGCCGGTCGCCCAAGAGGAACTCCGCCGCCCGGTCGAGCCGGATGTGGGGCGGCCCCTCGCCAGGCTTCAGCACCATCCGCGCGGGCGCGAAGTTCATGATCGAATAATCCCCATCGAGCCATTTCTCGGCCCCCGCCCGCGCCGGTGCCAGCAGATGCGACGGGTCTTCGGGAAGCGCGCCCGCGTGCAGCGCCGCCTGCCGACCCGTCTCCAGAAGCTTGCCGCGCACCACGTCGATCATCTCGCCGCCATGGCTCACCCGGTCCTCGACCGTGGTGCGCAGCGCCGCGATCGCCATGCCTTGGGTCTTGGCCCCGGCAAAATCGGCGCGGTCGCGCGCATCGCGCAACAGGGCCTCGGTGATCGCGGCCAGCTTGGCGTGCTCGGTGTGGTGCAAATGGTCCGCCTTGGTCGCGGCAAAGAGAATCCGGTCGATGCGACGTCCTTGAAGGATACGGCTCAGAAACGCGTTCCGGCCGGGGCGAAAGGCGCGCAGGATATCGGCCATCGCAGCCCGCAGATCCTCGACCGCCTGCGGCCCGGCATGGATCGCCGAGAGCACGTCGACCAGCACCACCTGCCGGTCGATCCGCGAAAAGTGATCGCGAAAGAACGGCTTCACCACCTCGCGCTTGTAGGCTTCAAAGCGCCGCTCCACCTCGCGCCTCAGGCTCCCCTTCGACCCCGGCTCGCCCGGCAGCGGTGCGAAGGTCAGCACCGGTGAGCCCTCGAGATCGCCCGGCAGCAGGAACCGCCCCGGCGTGCAGTCGGAATATCCCGCCTCGCGCGCCGCGTTGAGGTAATCGGTGAAGGTCCGCGCCAGCGCCTTGGCGCGCGGCTCGTCGTAGGGCGCGCCCGGCTCCACCGCCCCCACCGCTTCGACGAAGGCCGCCGCCTGCGGCATCGCCACCGCGCGCCGCTCGGCCCGCGCCAGCGCCTCGCGTGCCCAGGTGGCATAGTCCTTTTCCAGAAGCCCGAGGTCGAGCAGCCATTCGCCGGGGTAATCCACGATGTCGAGATGCACGGTGCGCGGGCCTTGCACGCCGGCGAGCAGCCCGCCCTGCTGCACCCGCAGCGACAGGCGCAGCTCGCTCACCCGGCGCGTGCCCTCGGGCCATTCCGGCTCGGGCGCCAGCAGATGCGCCAGATGCCCCTCGTAGTCGAACCGCGCCACCGTGTCGTCGGGCTGTGGCTTGAGCACCGCGCCAAGGATGCGCGGGGCGGAGGCGAGTTGCGGCATCCGCCCCCGGTCCATCAGATTCGCCACCAGCGAGGTGATGAACACCGTCTTTCCCGCGCGCGACAGCCCCGTGACGCCCAACCGGATCACCGGGTCCGAAAACGGCGTCACCAGACGGTCCGCCATCCCCTCGACGCCGCGCGTCAAGCTGTCCGTGATCGCCCCGATGACCAATGTGCCGCTCCCTGCCCGTCTCCGCCCGGCAAGATAGGCACGCGCAGCCGGAATGCACAGGGGCGCGCCCGAGGCCCGCGCCGGAATTGCGCATTCGCGACACCGCGTTGCCGTCACACGCGCTTGCCAAGCCGCGCGCCCGAAGCTACCCGACCGCCATGCCCCGCTATGCTCTCAAGATCGAATACCACGGCGCGCCGTTCTCCGGCTGGCAGCGCCAGTCCGAACATCCGTCGGTACAGGGTGCCATCGAAGCGGCGCTCGGGCGGCTGGAGAAGCGCGAGCACACCATCGCCGCCGCCGGTCGCACCGATGCGGGGGTGCATGGGCTGGGACAGGTCGCGCATTGCGACATGACCAAGGATTGGGAGCCGTTCCGCCTTTCGGAGGCGCTGAACTTCCATCTCAAGCCCGAGCCGGTCGCGATCACCGCCTGCGCCTTGGTATCGGAGAACTTCCACGCGCGGTTTTCGGCCACGTGGCGGCAATACCTGTTTCGCCTCGTGATGCGCCGCGCGCCGCTGACGCATGACAAGGGCCTCGCTTGGCAGGTGCCTCACGCGCTCGATTTGGGCGCGATGCAGCGAGGGGCCGACCGGCTCGTCGGACGGCACGACTTCACCACCTTCCGCTCCTCGATCTGTCAGGCGAAATCGCCGCTGCGCACGCTGGATCGGCTCGACGTGGAGCAGATCGAAGGCCCCTCCGGCCCCGAGATCCGGTTTCACGTGAAAGCCCGCGCCTTCCTGCACAACCAGGTCCGCAGCTTCGTCGGCACGCTGGAACGCGTCGGTGCCGGGGCCTGGACGCCCGACGATGTGACCGCGGCGCTCAAAGCCCGGGATCGCGCCGCCTGTGGGCCGGTCTGTCCGCCGCACGGGCTCTATCTTGCCGGTGTGGGATATACGCCCGATCCCTTCGATCACAATTGATCATGGGGCGGGAACAGGCTGTTGCCTCCCTGTCTCGATAGGATAGCAATAGGGCCAAGGCCCGGCCCAGACCGCGCCATGAATAAAGAGCGGTTCGCTGGGAGGACATCGAAGTTGCGCCATATTGCCGTGCTGACCGGCCTGTCGGTCCTTGCCCTGTCGACCTCTGCCGCCTTCGGTCAGGACGTCCGTTTCGAGATCGACGTCGCCGACGACAACCTCGAAAGCGTGCTGGAGAACTCCTCCCTGCTCGTGGCACTCAAGGATGACGAAGCCCCGACGCCGCAAGACTATGTGGCCGCCGCTCGCGCCGATTATCGCCGCCTGCTGACCGGGCTCTACTCCGAAGGCTACTACGGCGGCACCATCTCGATCCTCGTCAACGGGCGCGAGGCCGCGACCTTGGCACCGCTCGACGCGCCCGCGCGCATCGACGACATCGCGATCCGGGTGAGCCAAGGCCCGCGCTTTACCTTCGGCCGCGCCGAGATCGCGCCGCTCGCTCCCGACACCGAACTGCCCGAGGGCTTTGCCACAGGCGAGACCGCGCGCGCCGAATCGGTGCGCGGCGCCGCACGCGCGGGCGTCGAGGCCTGGCGGGACGTGGGCTTTGCCAAGGCCGAGGTCGCGGGTCAGGAGATCGTGGCCGATCACGCCACCGAGCGTCTCGACGCCTCGGTCACCCTGGCCCCCGGCCCGAGGCTGCGGTTCGGCGCGCTCACCGTCACCGGCAACGAGAAGGTGCGCGAGGAACGCATCCGCGCCATCGCCGACCTGCCGGTGGGGCGCATCTACGACCCCGAGGACCTCGACTTTGCCGCCACCCGTCTGCGCCGCACCGGCGCCTTCGACGCCGTGGCCTTCATCGAGAGCGAAGAGATCGGCCCCGACGACACCCTGCCCTTCGAGCTGACGGTCACCGAATCCAAGCCCCGCCGCATCGGATTTGGGGCTGAGGTCTCGACCGTGGAGGGGCTTGGCCTCTCGGCCTTCTGGATGCATCGTAACCTGCTCGGCGGGGCCGAACGGCTGCGCGTCGAGGGCGAGATCTCGGGCATCGAGGGCGAGGTGCCCGGCGTCACCGGCTCGGGCGGGGCCGACTACCGGCTCGGCACCAGCTTCAACCGCCCCGCTACCTTCCGCGCCGATACCGATCTCTTTGCCGAGGCCGAGCTGAAGCACGAGAACGAGATCGACTACGTGCTCGACCAGTTCAGCGCCGAGGTGGGCCTGTCGCGCTATGTCAACGAAACCCTGAGCCATTCCGCCGCCATCGGCATTCTGACCGCGCGCGAAGAGACCGACGCGCGGGTGCGCGACTACACGCTGCTGACGCTGCCGCTCGATGCTACGCTCGATCGCCGCGACGTCTCGCTCGATGCCAAGAACGGCTATTTCATCGACGCCGAGGTGACGCCCTTTCTCGGCGTGACCGGCTCCGACGACGGGCTGCGGCTTTACGTCGACAGCCGCGCCTATCGCAGCTTTGGCGAGACCGAGCGCCTGACGCTGGCGCTGCGGGGCCAGATCGGCTCGGTGCTGGGTTCGAGCCTCGCCGAGACGCCCGCCGATTTCCTGTTCTACTCGGGCGGCGGCGGCACGGTGCGCGGGCATGACTACCAATCGCTCGGCGTGACCTACACGCGCGATTTCGGCGACGGGCCGATCGAGGTCCGCTCCGGCGGCAAGAGCTTTGCCGGCGCCCAGCTCGAGGCGCGCGTCGGCGTCACCGAAAAGATCGGCGCCGTGGGTTTTTACGACATCGGCTATGTCGAGGCCGACGGCATCCCCGACGGCTCCGGCGATTATCAGGCCGGCGCCGGCGCGGGCCTGCGCTACACCACCCCGATCGGCCCGGTCCGGCTCGATGTCGCTACCCCCGTCACCGGCTCCGGCGCCTATGAAAGCGTCCAGATCTACATCGGAATAGGACAGTCGTTTTGAAGCAGCTCTCCCGCGCCGCCGCCATCTCCATCGCCACCATCGCGCCCACCATGCTGCCTGCCCAAGAGCAGGCCGAGCGGGACCGGGGCTTTCTCACCGGGCTGATCGAGGACAACCTCTCGGGCGCGGGCCGCGAGGTCATCATCACCGGGTTCCAAGGCGCGCTCAGCTCCACCGCGAGCATCGACGTCATGACCATCGCCGACGAAGAGGGTGTCTGGCTCAGGGCCGAGAACCTCGTGCTCGACTGGAACCGCTCGGCGCTCTTGCGCGGCAGGCTGGAGGTCGAGGAGCTTTCGGCCGAGTTGATCGAGCTCACCCGCCCGCCGATGGCCGACCCCGAGGCCCCCGCCGCCGAGGCCAGCCCCTTCTCGCTGCCCGAGCTTCCCGTCTCGATCCGTCTCGACGAGCTGGCCATCGACCGGCTGGTGCTTGGCGAGGCCTTCCTCGACGAGGAGGTCGCGCTGACGCTGCAGGGCTCGGCGCGGTTGGCCGAGGGCGAGGGCGAGGCGCAGCTTCTGGCCGAGCGGCTGGGCGATCGTACCGGCCGGTTCGAAATTTCGGGAAGCTATGCCAACGACAGCCGCCTGCTCGACCTGACCCTCGCGTTGGATGAAGCCGAGAACGGCCTCATCGCGCGCATTCTCGGCCTGCCCGGCCGCCCCTCGGTCGCGCTGAACGTCGAGGGCACCGGCCCGATCGACAACTTCGACGCCGCCATCACGCTCGACACCAACAACCAGCGCCGCATCGCAGGCAGCTTCGCGCTCGACCGCGAAGAGGCCCCCGAAGGCGGCACCGCGCCGCTTGCCTTCTCGCTCGATATCGATGGCGACGTGACGCCGCTCATCGCGCCCGATTACAGCGACTTCTTCGGCCCCGACGTCTCGCTCGCGGTCACCGGATCGCGCGACGCCGACGGCGCGCTGGCGCTCACCGCGCTCGACATCGACGCCCGCGCGCTCAGCCTCGAAGGCTCGGCCCGCATCGGCGCCGACGGCTGGCCCGAGCGATTCGACCTCTCGGGCGAGATCGCCAATGCCGACGGCAGCGCCGTCACCCTGCCCGTTCCGGGCGGCGAGACACTCCTGCAACGCGCCAACCTCGCGCTGCAGTTCGACGCCAGCACCGGCGATCAATGGGTGATCGACCTCACCGCGCAGGAGTTCGCCCGCCCCGGCCTGACCATCCCGCAGTTCACCGTGCAGGGCGGTGGCGTCATCGTCGAGAAGACCGACGCCGCGCCGAGCCTGTTCACCGCCGACGTGAACTACACCGCGCGCGGGCTGCAGTTCGACGACGAGAACCTCGCCGAGGCGCTGGGCGAGCAGATCGCGGGCGAAATCGTGCTGGAGCGCGACGGCACCGGCCCGGTCACCATCGACCGCATCACCCTCGACGGCCCCGGCATCGCGCTCGATGCCAAGGGTACGGTCGCGGGGTCGGAGAACGGCTTCGAGACCACCTCGACCCTGCAACTGGCCGCCGACCGGCTCGAGCGGTTCTCGGGCCTCACCGGGCTCGACATCGCGGGGGCCGCCGATCTCGACATCGAAAGCACCATCCGTCCGCTCGACGGCATCTTCGATCTGACCCTGTCGGGCACGACGCAGGATCTGGCGCTCGGGATCGAGCCGCTCGATCCCTACATCGCCGGTAGCGGCGATATCGCTCTTGCCGCGGCGCGCGATGAGACCGGCACCCGCGTCGAGAACCTGCGCATCGCCACGCCCGAGATGACCGCGACGGCGCAGGCCGACATCACCTCGGGCGCAAGCTCGGCCACCTTCGACGTCGAGGTCACCAACGCGGGCCTCGCGCTCGACGGCGTCACCGGCCCCGCCAGCCTCAAGGGCACCGCCATGCGCGACGCGGCGGGTGTGACCACCGCCGATGTCGTGGCCACCCTGCCCAACGGTCGCGCCGAGATCGACGCCAGGCAGGCCTCCGAAGAGGACGGCGGGCAGGTCACGCTCGACGTGACGGCCGATCTGCGCGACGTGGCCCCCTTCTCGACCATCGCGGGGCGCGACCTTTCGGGTGCCGCCGCCTTCAAGGCCAATGGCACGCTCGCCGCAGATGCCTCGACCTTCGACATGCTCATCGATGCCGACACCATCGACCTCGTCACCGGCGTGCCGCAGGCCGATCCTTTGCTGCGCGGTCAGGTGGCGCTGTCGGGCCGCGCCGTGCGCTCCGGCCCCGAAAGCTTCCGCGTCGAAAACCTCGATCTGACCTCGCAGACCCTCGCCGCCACAGGCCAGGCCGAACTCAATGGCGATCGCGCGCTGTTCGACATCACCGCCCGCGCCACCGATCTCGCCCCGGTGGGCGAGGCGGTCGACATGCCGCTCTCGGGCGCGGTCGAGCTTGCGGCCTCGGGCACGATGAAGACCGACCTGACAGAGGCCGACATCACGCTCGACGCCACCGCCACCGATGTCACCACCGGCATCGCACAGGTCGACCCGCTGCTCGCGGGCCGGGTCGAGATCGCGGGCCACGCGGTGCGCAGCGGCGAGACAGCCTTTTCGGTAGAGGATCTGGTGCTCTCGGCTCCTTGGGTGCGCGCATCAGGCGACGCCTCGCTCGACGGAACCACCGCCACCTTCGACATCGAGGCCGACGCTTCGGACCTCTCGCCGCTGGGCGCGGCGCTTGATCGCCCGATCTCGGGCGCGGCACAGCTCTACGCCTCGGGCACCGCCGAGACCGACGGCTCCGGCGCCGACGTGACGCTCGATGCCGTGACCACGGACCTCGTCACCGGCATCGCGCAGGCCGACCCCCTGCTCGAGGGCCGCGTCACACTGTCGGGTCACGCCACCCGCACCGGACCGCAGAGCTTCTCGGTCGAAGACCTCAAGCTCGACGGGCCCGCCGTCGCCGCCACCGGCCGAGCCGAGGTGATCGACGGGCAGGCGAGCTTCGATCTCGACCTCGACGCGCGCGATCTCGCCGCCGTGGGCGAGGCGGTCGACCGGCCGCTCGCGGGCGAAGCGCGGCTGTCGGCCAATGGCACGGCGGCGCTCGACGCCTCGAACTTTGACGTCACCCTCGACGGGCGCGCCACGAACCTTGCCACCGGCACGGCCGAGGCCGACGCGCTGTTCGGCGGCGAACTCACGCTTTCGGGCCATGCGGTGCGCACCGGACCTCAGGATCTGCTGGTCGAGAACCTGGAGATCGCCTCCGAAGGGTTCAACGTCGCGGGCTCGGCCACCATCGCCGATGGTTCGGGCGATTTTGACCTCGACATCGACATCGACGACCTCGCGCCCATCGGCACGCTGGCGGGCCGCCCGTTGTCGGGCGCGGTGGACCTCACCGCGAATGGCACGGCAAGCGCCGATCTGTCGCGGTTCGACGTCACGCTCGACGGCACTGCATCGGACGTGACCACCGGCATCGCACAGCTCGACCCGCTGCTCGCGGGCGAGACCGTGCTCGATGCCCGGGCGATCCGTACCGGGCCGCAGGACTTCGCCCTGCCCCGCTTCACGCTGGTGAACCCGCAGATCCGCGCCATGGGCGAGGCCACCGTGACGAACGGCCTGCCCACCGGGGATTTCGACATCGAACTGGCGCAGATCGCGCCCTTCGCGCCGGGCCTCTCCGGCCCCGCCACCGTCTCGGCGCGGGCCTCTGGCGACGCCTCGGGCGGCATCGACTTCGAAGTGACGGGCCGCGCGCAGGGCACGAACCTTGCCGCCACGGGGCGCGTCGCGCCCGAAGCGCAGGGCCGTGAGATCACCGCGCGCGTCTCGGCCGACGTGGCCTCGCTCGCCCCCTTCTCGCAGCTTGCGGGCCGACCCTTGGGCGGTAGCGTCGACCTCGACGCCGCGGGCACGGTGATGCCCGACCTGTCGCGCTTCGACGTGACGGTCGACGGTCAGGTGGCCAACCTCGACATCGGCGTCGAAGCCGCCTCGCGCCTGCTCGCGGGCACCGGCTCGATCGACGCTCGGCTCAGCCGCAGCGCGCCGGGTGAAATCACGGTGCGCGATCTCGATGTGCGCTTCCCGGCCTTCGCGGTGCAGGCCGACGCCACCGGATCAGGCGCCAACCAGAGCGCCACCTTCGAGGCGCGGCTCAACGACATCGGCCTGTTCACCCCGGATTTCACGGGCCCCGTCACGGCGTCCGGCACCGCCGCGCGCAATGCCTCGGGCGATCTCGATCTCGACGTGACGGCCACCGGCCCCGGCGGCACCACCGCCGATGTCTCGGGCCGCTACCTGCAAAACGGCACGCTCGATCTCGACGTGACCGGTCAGGCGCAGCTTGGTCTCGTCAACGACCTGATCGAACCGCGCCGCCTCGACGGCACCGCGCGCTTCGATCTGTCGGTCAATGGCCCGCCTGCACTCTCCTCGGTGCGGGGCACGATCTCGACCGCCGACGCCGAATTGGCGGTGCCAACGGTAGGCCTCACCGTGCAGGACATCGACACCACGGTGCAGCTGTCGGGCGACCGCGCCGATGTCGCGCTGTCGGCGGCGCTCGAAAATGGCGGGCGTATAGGCGTTACCGGGCCGGTCGCGCTCACCGGGGGCTATGACGCAAACCTCGTCATCACCCTCGACGGGCTCGATCTGCGCGACCCCGAGCTTTACGAGACCACCGCCGATGGTCGCCTGACGGTCACCGGCCCGCTCACGGGCGGGGCCCGGATCGCGGGTCTCGTGCAGCTCGGGCCGACCGAGATCCAGGTGCCGTCGTCCGGCATCGGCGCCTTGGGCAGTCTGCCGGAGGTGCGGCATGTCAACGCCCCCGAAGCGGTGCGCCAGACGCTGAATCGCGCCGGGCTGACCATTGCCGGCATCGACATCGGCGAGGCGACCGAGGCGGCGGATGGCCCGACGGGCCCCGGCTACGGGCTCGCCGTGACGATCCGCGCGCCCTCGCGCATCTTCATCCGCGGGCGCGGCCTCGACGCCGAACTGGGCGGTGAGTTGGAGATCGGCGGCAGCACCAACCAAGTGATCCCGATCGGTCAGTTCGAGCTGATCCGGGGCCGTCTCGACATCCTGCAACAGCGGTTCGAGCTCGACGAGGGCGGCGCCTATCTGCAGGGCGACTTCAGCCCCTTCATCCGCCTCGTGGCCACCACCGAGACGGCGACCGGCACCCAGGTGCGGATCATCGTCGAGGGTCCGGCCAGTGAGCCCGAGGTGCGCTTCGAATCGACCCCGGATCTGCCGCAGGACGAGGTGCTGTCGCAGCTCATCTTCGGGCGCGACCTGTCGTCGATCACACCGCTTCAGGCGGTGCAGCTCGCCGCAGCGGTGGGCACGCTGGCGGGCACCGGCGGCGGTGGGCTGATCGATGATTTCCGCGCCGATACCGGGCTCGATGATCTCGACATCACCACCGACGAGACCGGCAACCCTGCCGTGCGCGCGGGAAAATACCTCTCCGAGAACGTCTATACCGACGTCACCGTGGGCACCGACCAGACCTCGATCAACCTCAACCTCGACGTCACCGACGACATCAAGGCACAGGGCAGCGTGACCAGCGATGGCGAGACCAGCTTGGGGATTTTCTTCGAGCGCGACTACTGAGGCGGTTTCCCGCCGCGGTGTCGCGGCGGGGCTCACGGCACAACCTGCGATGCCTTATATGAGCAAGGCAGCCAGGAGGATCCGTCTTGCCCTTCGACCCCACGCGCGCCGCCATAAGGTTCGGAACGGGCTTGTCGCCGCTGCTGCCGCCGCCGGGCAGCATCGAGGCGATGCTGCGCCCGCTTGGCGGGTTGGACGAGATCGGTCGGCAGCTGCCCATCACCCCCTACAGCGAAGCGCGCCCGACCCTCGCCGAATGGCAGGACACCGCCGCGCGTTGGCGCAAGGCGCGAGGCACCCCGCAGGAGATAGCGACCCGCGACGCCTATGACGTCATGCGCATCACCGCGCGTGAGGTGGCGCTGCGCAACTTCTCCACCACCCTCGCCCGCGGCGTCGCGGCCCCCGAAGGCGGTCTGCGCGAACGGCTGGTCCGGTTCTGGGCCGATCACTTCACCGTCGTCGGACAGGGCCAGCGCGATCAGCATCTCGTCACCCCCTTTGTCGAGGAAGCGATCCGGCCCCATGTCGCCGCGCGTTTCGAAGACATGCTCATCGCCGTCATCACCCATCCGGTGATGCTCTCCTATCTCGACCAGAGCCGCTCGATCGGCCCCAACAGCCGCGCCGGCCGGCGCGGCGGCGGGCTCAACGAGAACCTCGCGCGCGAGCTTCTGGAGCTGCACACCGTCGGCGTCGACGGCCCTTATGACCAGACCGACGTGCGCGAATTGGCCGAGCTGCTCACCGGGCTGGGCTGGACCATCGAGCGCGGCATGGAGTACCGCCCCGAGCGCGCCGAGCCGGGGGCCGAGACGGTGCTCGGCACCACTTTTTCCGACCGCGCCAGCTTTGACACGATCCGCGAGGCACTGCGCATGCTGGCGCGTCATCCTGCCACGGCGCGCCACATTGCGCGCAAGCTCGCCGTCCACTTCGTGGCCGACGATCCCGACCCCGCCCTCGTGGCGACGCTCGAGACCGCGTGGCGCGACAGCGGCGGTGATCTCTTCGCCGTCACCGCGACGATGCTCGAACATCCGCAGGCCTGGGACCCCGAGCCGCGCAAGGTCAAGCCGCCGTTCGATTTCCTCCAGTCGGCGCTGCGCGCGCTGGCCGTGCCGCCCGCGACGATCCTGCACCCCGACAAGCCCGGGACACGGGGGCTGTTTCGACGGCCCCTCACCGCGATGGGTCAGAATTGGGAGCGCCCGCTAGGCCCCGACGGTTGGCCCGAACAGGCCGAGGCTTGGATCACCCCGCCCAACATGGCAGCGCGGGTCGACTGGGCGATGATGGCGCCCGAACGCCTGCTGGACGAACTGCCGGACCCGCGAGCCTTTGCCCGCGCCGCGATCGGCCCGACACTGCCCGACGCGGTGGCCTTTGCCGCGCGCGCCGCCGAAAGCCGTGGCGAAGCGATCGGCGTGGTGCTGATTAGCCCCGCCTTCCAGAGGAGATGAGCGCATGACCCGGATCGACAGGCGCGCCCTGCTGCGCGGTGGGCTGGTGCTGGGTTGCTCGGCGGCGGCGAGCCCGCTGTTGACCCCCATGGCCTTCGCCAGCGCCCCTTGGGAAAATCGGCTGGTGGTGATCGTGCTGCGCGGCGCGATGGACGGGCTCGACGTGTTGCGACCGGTGGGCGATCCGGCGTTGGCAGCGCTGCGCCCGACGCTGGCGGGCAAGGCCACGCCCGGCGCGATCAATGCGGGGTTCTTTGCCGTTCATCCCGGCCTCGACCGGCTGGCACCGATGTGGGCCAGGGGCGAGTTCGGCGCGGTGCATGCAGTCTCCACCCCTTATCGGGACAAGCGTAGCCATTTCGACGGACAGGACATGCTCGAGGCCGGCACCCCCGGTGAGGCGGGCGGCGAAGGCTGGCTCAACCGCATGCTGCAGACGGTGCCGGGCCTTTCGGCCGAAACGGCCTATGCGATTGGTCGCGAGGAGATGCTGATTCTGTCGGGCCGGGCCGCGGCGTCGCGATGGGCCCCCGAGGCGCGGCTGCGTCTCACGCCGCAGGGACGGCGGCTGCTTGAGCTCGTCAATCACGAGGACCCGCTGTTTCGCGACGCCACGGCGCAGGCGATGGACATCGTTGATGAGCTCGCCGCCGAAGAGGACGCGGAGAACGGCGGGATGGCCGGTACCGGCGACGGCACGCTTCGGGGCGATCACGTCCGCCTTGCCGAGTTCGCGGCCTCGCGTCTGCGCGGCGACAGCCGTATCGCCAGCTTTTCGATCAACGGCTGGGACACGCACGAGCGTCAGTCGGCGGGTCTCGGACGGGCGCTTGAGCGGTTGAGCGACACCCTGCTGACGCTGGAGGCCGGGCTTGGTGCGGCGTGGGAAAAGACGGCGGTGCTCTGCGTGACCGAGTTTGGCCGCACGGCGGCGGAGAACGGCACCCGTGGCACCGATCACGGCACCGGTGGCGCGATGCTCTACGCGGGGGGCGCGCTGCGCGGCGGCCGTGTGCTGGGCGATTGGCCGGGCCTGTCCGAGGCCGATCTCTACGACCGACGCGATCTCATGCCGACACGCGACCTGCGCGCCCATGCGGGGTGGGTGATGCGCGGGCTGTTCGGGCTCGATCGCGCGATGATCGAAGAGGCGGTGTTTCCCGGGTTGGAGCTTGGGGCCGATCCGGGCCTGCTGGGCTAGAGCGACGCAGGTTCGGCCAGCCGTCCCTCGACCAGCGTGGCCAACCGATCGAGCGCCGGCCCCGCGCCGCCCTCTCCGCGCGCTGCCATCAGCGCCTCCGCAGCTGCGAGCAGATCCGCATCCCCGGCGCTCTGCGCGACCCCGCCGAGAAACTGCGCAACATAGGCGATTTCGCGATCTGCGGGCCAGTCGCTGCGCAACAGTTGCACGGCGAGCGACAGGTCGTCGCGAAACGCCAGCCGGTCCGGTGCCACGACCTCTTCGGGAAGCAAACGCGGCCCGTCGGGCTGCCGCTCGGCGGGCACATGTGCGAGAAGCGCCGCCTGAAACTCGCCCAGCCGGGCGATCGGCTTGGCGATGAAGCCGTCGGCCCCGGCCTCCATCGCGGGCCTCTCCCCGTCGGGATCCCCCGACGTGGCGAGCAATATGTCGATGCGCGGGTTTGCCTGCGCCAGCTCGACGATGAGTTCGATCCCCGAGCCGTCCGGCAGGCCCAGATCCGCGATCACCACGTCGGGGCGATAGACCCGCAGATGGCGGCGCGCGTTGTGCAAGCTGTCGGCACGGCGGATCCGTGCGCCCGAACGCAGGCACAAGAGCCGCATCGCCTCGCAGGCAAAGCGGCTGTCCTCGACCAGCAACACGGTCAGCCCCAGCAAGGGACGGTCCACGGTGGGCGCGCGGGCGCCGGGAAACGCGACATTGATGGGCATCAAAGCCTCCTGCCAGATCGGTGGGACCAAGGCGGCCCCGAGCCCCATATTGGCCCGCGCTGGTGAATCCCGTCTTAAGCCGCGACGATCCGCGCGGTTGCGCCACGCGGCCCGAGCAGCCATATCGCCGCCATGCCCTATGGAGTTCTCCGATGATCGGCCGCCTCAACCACGTCGCAATCGCCGTGCCCGACCTCGCCCGTGCCTCCGAACGCTATGCCGGGCCGCTGGGCGCGCGGATCAGCGCGCCGCAGGATTTGCCCGAACATGGCGTCCGCGTCATCTTCGTGGAGTTGCCCAACACCAAGATCGAGCTTCTGGAACCCTTGGGCGAGGCCTCGCCCATCGCGGCTTTTCTCGCCAAATCCCCTTCGGGAGGCATGCACCATGTCTGCTACGAGGTGGAGGACATCCACGCAGCCCGCGACCATCTTGTGGCGAGCGGCGCGCGCGTCCTGGGCGACGGCACGCCGAAGACCGGCGCGCATGGCAAGCCGGTGTTGTTCCTGCACCCCAAGGATTTCGACGGTTGCCTGATCGAGATCGAACAGGTCTGAGGAGACACCCATGACCATCACCGCCGCCTTCGTGCTCTTTGCCGTGACATGGTTCATGGTGTTCTTCGTGGTGCTGCCGCTGCGCCTCGTCACCCAAGGCGACGCGGGCGAGACGGTGCCCGGCACCCATGCCTCGGCCCCCGCCGACTTTCGGCTGGGCCGCAAGGTTCGGCTCACCTCCTACTGGGCAATCCCGATCTGGCTCGGCCTCACTGCCTTCATCCTGTGGGGCGGCGTGACCGTGCGCGACATCGACGTGTTCGACCGCATGGCCCCCGCCAGCGGTCCGCTCGTCAGCGACGAGTAGGCGTCCGCTTAGCCAGTCGGTGATAGAGGTGCGTGAAGGTGGCAGCCCCGAGCACCGGCACCAGCAGGTTCACGACCGGCACCGTCAGCGGCGCCGCCATCATGCAACCTGCGCCCCAGATCCTGAGCGGGTGGCGCTTACGCATCATCCGCGCCCCGGCCCGCCCCTCGCGGCGCATCGCAGCCACTTGGAAATACTCGCGCCCGAGCAGCCAGCCGTTGACCCCGTAGAACAGGAACGGCGCGGCGGGTGGAAAGGCGAGACTCGCGGCAAAGGCCGCCACGTTGACCAGCACCAGTACCGCGAGGAACGCGAAGGTGTCGCGGACCTGATCGGCGATGGGAATGGTGCGCGCGGGCGGCAGGCCGGGATAGTGTTTCGCCTCGACGGCGCTTGCGACCTCTTCGAGGAAGAACCCGCTCATCATCGAGGCGACGGGCAGCATCAAGAACACCGACAGCCCCAGCATCAGCAGCAGCGAGCCCCAGCCCAGCGCGTCGTCGATCCAGGCCACTTCACCGATGAGCGGCAGCGTCACGCTGTCGGGGGCAAAGACCCCTACCAGCGCCAGCAGCCCCGCGTAGAGCGCCACCAGAAGCGCTGCCGACAGCCCGATGCCGAGCCAGAGCACCCGGCGGAATCGCGGGTCGAACATCTGCGCCAGCGCGCGGGTGAAATCCGTCAGGATCATGCCTCGCGCCATTCCGTCAGCGCATTGACGTCAGGGCGCGGGCGCTCCGGTGCTGCCACGGTCTCGGTGCCGATGTGGATCAGGCCCGCAACGCTTTCGCCGTCCCGCAGCGCCAGCCCTTCGCGGCAGAAGGTCTCGTCATGGCTGGCCCAGCCCGAGAGCCAGTTGGCGCCCCAGCCCGCCGCCAGCGCGGCGTTCAGCAGCGACAGGCAAACGCAACCGGCGGAATAGACCTGCTCGATCCGGGGCACCTTGTCGCTGTCCTTGGGCGCAGAGATCACCGCGACCGCGAGATCGGCGTCGCGAAACTGCGCCACCGCCTTCTCGCGCTTGCTCTCCTCGATGCCCAGCACCTCGGCGCGGGCGGGCACCAACGCAGCCAGACGCGCCAGCGCGGGCTTTTTCAGCACGATGAGCCGCCACGGCTCAAGCTTGCCATGATCTGGCACCCGCAGGGCAGCGGTGAGCAGCGGGCGCAGCTCTTCGCGGGTCGGCGCGGGCGCGGTCAGGGTCTTGGCGGGGCGGGAGCGGCGCGTCAGCAGGAAGTCGAGCGCCTCTGGCTTGGGATCGGGCATGTCGTCTCCGGGGTGGCTTGGTCGCGCCCTTCCTGCCGCAGATCGCGGGCGGGGAAAAGGTGGCCCTGCCCCCGGCCCCGTGTCCGCCCCAATGTCCGTCAAGTGCATAAAGCCCCCCTGCACCGGTCCGATCTCGTGCGCCTTCACCGGCCCCTGGCACTGTGATCGCTCCGGTGGGGTACCCGGCGCGTCATGCGATGCGGTCTCAAAGGCCAGCGTTGTCGTAGGGGTGGAGTGACGGCGGCGATCGAGAAAGACCGCACCGTTCGAGCTTGTCCTTGTGACGACACCCAGTCGCGCGACAAGGCGTTCCGGTCAGGTCAGATCCCGAGCGGCAGGATCATCGCCGCGGCGGCAATCGATACCCCGAGCGGGTAGCGCCCCCGTACGCGCAGGCTCACCCACGCCGAATCGGGGCCGCCCACCGTACGGCGCACCCCGGCGAGCAGCAGCGCCCCGGCCAGCATCGTCATCGCGAGCAGCATCCCGAAGGCGGGCAGATCATGTGGCGGCACCAGCGGCACCAGCACGGCGAGCATCTTCACATCGCCGCCGCCCATCATGCCGAGCGCGAACAGCGCGATCCCCACCGCGAAGACCGCAGCCCCCGCGATCAGGCGCGGCGCGAGATCGGGCATCAGCCCCGCGAAGGCGCAGCCGATCCCGAGGGCAGCCACGGCACCGACGAGCTTGTTGGGAATCCGCATGTGACGCAGATCGGTCCAGAGCATCACCGCCATCAGAGGCGCGGCAAGGATCAGCGGCAGGTCATCCATGGCAAGGGGGTCCCGGTTCGGTTGCACTTGGCCCCCAACCTGCCCCGCCCAAGTGCCGCGAACGGGGCATGGTCGGGGCGCGATCATGGCATCGCGCCCCTTTTGTCTCAGTCGTCGAGTTCGGCCGAACGGGCCCAGAGGTTTATCTGCTCTTCGTCGGCATACTGGTCGATGAGCTTCAGCTCCTCGGCGGTGAAGTCGAGATTGTTCACGGCACCGACGCAGTCGATCACCTGGCTCGGCTTCGATGCGCCGATCAGCGCCGTGGTGATGCCGCCTTCGCGCAGAACCCAAGCGATGGCCATCTGCGCCAGCGTCTGGCCGCGCCCTTCGGCAATCTCGTTGAGCTTGCGGATGTTCTCGATCGCCCGTTCGGTGAGCATCGACGGGAACAGCGACTTGTCCTGGGCGGCGCGGCTGTCCTCGGGGATGCCGCCGAGATACTTCTTGGTCAGCATGCCTTGGGCCAGCGGCGTGAAGGCGATGGAGCCGATGCCGAGGTCCTTCAGCGTGTCCTTCAACCCGTCGGTTTCGACCCAACGGTTGAGCATGTTGTAGCTCGGCTGGTGGATCACGCAGGGCGTGCCGAGATCCTTGAGGATTGCCGCCGCCGCGCGGGTGCGCTCGGAGTTGTAGGACGAGATGCCGACATAGAGCGCCCGGCCCGACCGCACGATGTGATCGAGCGCGCCCATGGTTTCCTCAAGCGGCGTTTCGGGATCGAAACGGTGGCTGTAGAAGATGTCGACATAGTCGAGACCCATCCGTTCGAGAGACTGGTCGCAGGAGGCAATCAGCGACTTGCGGCTTCCCATTTCACCGTAAGGGCCATCCCACATCCGGTAGCCCGCCTTGGACGAGATGATCAGCTCGTCGCGGTAGCCCGCAAAATCGGTGCGCAGGATCTCACCAAAGGCGGTCTCGGCGCTGCCTGGCTCGGGGCCGTAGTTGTTGGCGAGGTCGAAATGCGTGATGCCGTGGTCGAAGGCGGTCTGGCAGATGTCGCGCTTGGTCTGATGCGGGGTGTCGTCACCGAAGTTGTGCCACAGCCCGAGGCTTACGGCGGGCAACTTGAGGCCGGAACGGCCGCAACGGCGGTAGGCCATCCGCTCGTAGCGGTCGGCAGCGGGGGTATAGCTCATGTCGATGGTCTCCCTTGGCCAAGGGCGCGTCCGACCGGCCCCGGCATCGGCGCAGAGCCTAGGCCGGGGCTCGCGCCGATGTCAAACCGGCCTCAGGCAGCCCGCGTTGCGCGTTTCTCGGTCCGGTCCGTATCGGTGCCTTCGGTCTTCATCGCCGGATCGCCCGACAGGAACCCGCCGAAGGCCCGCAGCGAGGGGACGTTGTCGCAGATCGCCTTGACCACCACGAGGAACGGCACCGCCAGCACGGCCCCCGGCACGCCCCAGAGCCAGATCCAGAAGGCCACCGTCACAAAGACCGACACGATGTTCAGCTCGAGCCTGCGGCCCACCAGCATCGGCGTGACGAAGTTGCCCTCGATCGTGGTCAGCGCGAAATAGGCCAAGGGCGCGAGCAGCGCATAGGGAACGGTGTCGAACGACACCAGCGCGAAGGCCCCAACGGCGACGGTGCCGATGATCGCACCGATGAAGGGCATGAAGTTCAAAAGGAACGCGAGCGTGCCCCAGACATGCGGCATCGGCAGCCCGAGGATCCACAGCGCCACGCCGATCGACGCCCCGAGTCCCGCGTTGATCACGGTGATCGCACCGAGATAGCGCGAGATCTGCTTTTCCACGTCGCGCACGATGGTCAGCGCGCGTTTCTTGTCGTGCAGCTTGGGCGAGGCCTCGACGATGCGGCGATGATAGAAATCGCCCGAAGCCAGAAGAAACAGCGTCAGGATCATCGCCGCCACCAACGAGGAGCCGACCGAAGCGAGGCTGCCCACCGCCTCGGGGATCATCCCCGACTGGTCGACCACGACCTCGACCTTGTCATCGGCGGCTCCGGCCGCGTCGGCCATCTCGGTCACCTGCTTGCCGACCTCCTGGATCGAGGCGAAGCGGTCCATGACGCCTGCGAGCTTGTCCTGCACCTCGCGGCCGATTTGCGGCGCGCGCGCGGCCATCTCACCGATCGGCCCGCTCAGGAAATAGCCCGCCAAGGCAAAGCCGAGCCCGATGGTCAGCATGAGCAGCACCGCGCTTATGCCCGGCGGGATGCCGATCCGCTGCAGGCCGCGCACGGCGGGGCGCAGCGTCAGGGTCAGCAGGATCGCCAGCACGATCGGCAGCAGCACATCGCGGGCGAAATAGGTCGCGGTGAAGCCCGCGAGCAGGAAGGTGCACAGCATCAACCGGCGGATCTTGCGCAGCTCCGAGAGCCGCTCTTCCGCCAAGTCCAGATGCGGATCCGGCAGGTCTTCGTCGGTTGCCGCCCCGGCAGCGGTGCCGCCCGTCTCGCTCGATGCCACAGCCCGCCACTCCTTTTGCGCAATGCCGCCCAACGTCACGCCGGGGATAGCAGTTCCACGCCTCCCCCGATTGCTACGCCGCGTCCTCGCGCGTATGAGGGGGGCCGATCGCAGACAGGAGAGCCCCGATGGCCAGCTACCAGTACGTCTATCACATGGATGGTGTCTCCAAGACCTATCCCGGCGGCAAGAAGACATTCGAGAACATCCGGCTGAACTTCCTGCCCGGCGTGAAGATCGGTGTCGTCGGCGTCAACGGCGCGGGTAAATCCACGCTGCTCAAGATCATGGCCGGGATCGACAAGGACTTTCAGGGCGAAGCCTGGGCCGCCGAGGGCGCCCGCGTCGGCTACCTGCCGCAGGAGCCCAAGCTCGACGAGACCAAGACCGTGCGCGAGAACGTGATGGAGGGCGTGGCCGCCAAGAAGGCCGTGCTCGATCGCTACAACGAGCTGGCGATGAACTACTCGGACGAGACCGCCGACGAGATGGCCCAGCTGCAGGACGACATCGACGCGCAGAACCTTTGGGATCTCGACGCGCAGATCGACGTCGCGATGGAGGCCCTGCGTTGCCCGCCCGACGACGCGGATGTCTCGACCCTCTCCGGCGGCGAAGCGCGCCGCGTGGCGCTGTGCAAACTGCTGCTCGAAGCGCCGGAGATGCTGCTCTTGGACGAGCCGACCAACCACCTCGACGCCGAGACCATCGCCTGGCTGCAAAACCACCTGATCGAGTACAAGGGCACGATTCTCGTCGTGACCCACGACCGCTACTTCCTCGACGACATCACCAGTTGGATCCTCGAACTCGACCGTGGCCGGGGCCTGCCCTACGAAGGCAACTACTCGAGCTGGCTGGAACAGAAGGCCAAGCGTCTCGAGCAGGAGGCCCGCGAGGACAAGTCCAAGCAGAACACGCTGCAGCGCGAGCTCGAGTGGATGCGGCAGGGTCAGAAGGCGCGTCAGGCCAAGTCCAAGGCCCGGATCAGCGCCTATAACGATCTGGCCAGCCAGTCCGAGCGCGAGCGCGTGGGCAAGGCCCAGATCGTGATCCCCAACGGCCCGCGTCTCGGCGGCAAGGTGATCGAGGTCGAAGGCCTCAAGAAGGCGATGGGCGACAAGCTCCTGATCGAAGATCTGGAATTCTCGCTGCCGCCGGGTGGCATCGTCGGCGTGATCGGACCCAACGGCGCCGGCAAATCGACGCTGTTCAAGATGCTCACCGGGCAAGAGCAGCCCGACGACGGCAAGATCGAGTTCGGCGACACGGTGAAGCTCTCCTACGTCGATCAGAGCCGCGACGACCTCGAGCCGAACGCCACCGTCTGGGAGGCGATCTCGGGTGGTGCCGAGGTGATCGAGCTCGGCGACGCTTCGATGAACTCCCGTGCCTATTGCGGCGCCTTCAACTTCAAGGGCGGCGACCAGCAGAAGAAGGTCAGCCTGCTGTCGGGCGGTGAGCGCAACCGCGTACACATGGCGCGGCTCCTGAAGGACGGCGGCAACGTGCTGCTGCTTGACGAGCCGACCAACGATCTCGACGTGGAAACGCTGCGGGCGCTCGAAGATGCGCTGGTGGATTTCGCGGGCTGCGCGGTGGTGATCAGCCACGACCGCTTTTTCCTCGACCGGATCTGCACCCATATTCTCGCCTTCGAGGGAGAGGCGCATGTGGAGTGGTTCCAAGGCAACTTCGCCGACTACGAGGAGGACAAGAAGCGCCGCCTCGGGGCCGATGCGCTGGAACCCAAGCGGGTCAAGTTCAAGAAGTTCACACGCTGAGACGGACGGGCGGGGACAAGTCTCCGCCCTTTTTCAATGGGCGGCAGGTGGCCCAAGCCTGAAACGGCAGTCCGCACTTTGTGGGCGACAGGCCCCCTCCTCGGCTTGCGCGCGAATCGCTTTGTCCCCTCTCCGCCCGGACCGAGGCGCCTTCAGTTGTTGCCTGCAACCCTACTCGGCGGTGATCCGCCATTCTGGCAGGACACGGCGAAACAACTTGCCATCGTGGCCTCGCGGCCTCATACGGCCCATGCGAACGTTATTCCCTCGACCACTGTTCTCCGTCACTGGCTGCAGTTCTCTCGATGCGACACTGACCAAGCCGGGCTGCCGCAGTTTCGTGGGCAGCGCATGACAGGAGATCACACGATGGCCACTGGCACCGTGAAATGGTTCAACACCACCAAAGGCTTCGGCTTCATTGCTCCCGATGGCGGCAGCAAGGACGTCTTCGTCCACATCTCGGCCGTCGAGCGTTCGGGCCTCACCGGCCTGCGTGACGACCAGAAAGTCAGCTTCGACATCGAATCCGGCCGTGACGGCCGCGAATCGGCGATCAACCTGAAGCTCGCCTAAGACACTCGCGGTTCGCCGCGCGGTCTTTTACGCCCCGGACGCAGCCGCGTCTGGGGCGTTTTCGTCACGTAAGACGCTACAGTCGTCTACACCGACCTATTTATTCCCGCTCAACGTCTGCCACGCTATCATCATCGGCACACCGCTTCCTGGCCACATTGCTGCCGGATTCAGACCCGATGGTCGAGACATAGCGCAGGAGAGAGCATATGGGCACGATCTTCATTATCCTCGGCAGCCTTGTCGGATTTGTCGTCGCCGTGATTTCGGTCGCGACCGGAGCCCTGCCGCTTATGGCCGGTTTGGCCGTGTGGATCGCCTCTGGCCCGATCTCGGCACTGGCTTACATGTTCATCATGCCGGCGCTGCGCGCGCTGCACCGCATGAGCCCGAGCCAGAACCTCGCCTGATCCCTCTCCGGGCGACGCCCTCGGTCAGCCGACCTCCCACATTTCGTCGTCCCGGCAGGCCCCGAAGGCCAGCCACGCCACACGCACACGCGCGATCCGGCTGTCGCTCCAGGTCCGCACCCTGAGCGTGAAGCCCTTCTGATCGATTTCTTCCGCCCCGACATCAAGCCGCGTCGCGGCCTCTGCGGCCACGTCCCACATCGTGACGCTGACATGCACGATGGGCGGCAGCGCGAAGGCCACTTCGAAGGGGATTCTGGTGCGCACCTCGCGTGTGCCCGTACCAACCCACATGGGCCCGTTGTTCTCAAAGTCCGAAAACGGCGTCACCTCGCCTTGGTCGATGCCGAAATTGCCTTGAAAGTATTGCGCCATTCCGTCAGTTCCTCCCGAAACGCCAAAGGCCCCGCGATTGCGGGGCCTTTGCTGTTAGCCAGTCCAATTCGTCAGAAATTGGGCTGTTTCGGATCAAGTCCGATATGCGTGCCGACGGCGACCATGTCGGCGAGAAGCTTCGCCGTGTCATCCACCGGGCCGGGCTCATTCTCGAACTTCACCTGCGCGTCGCGATGCGCGGCGGCGAACTCCTCGATCATGCCGTCGAACACCTCCTGCGTGACCTCGCCGCGCGGATGCGCGCGCTCGGCCAGCACGGAGACGCTGTCGGGGCCGATCTCGGCGAAACCGCCGGAGATCACGTAGTCATCGGTGCCGCCCTGATGCACGACCTGCAACAGGCCGGGACGCAGGGTGGTGATGGTGGGCGTGTGGCCCGCCATCGCCGTCAGGTCACCGTCGGTGCCCGGAATGCGCACCTCGGTCGCCGTCACGGAAGCGAGCTTCCGTTCCGGGCTGACCAGGTCGAATTGCAGCGTGTCGGCCATGAAGCCCTCCTATCAGGCCGCCGCAGCGGCCATTTTCTCGGCCTTGGCCTTCACGTCCTCGATGCCACCGACCATGTAGAAGGCCGATTCCGGCAGGTGGTCGTATTCGCCGGCAACCACCGCCTTGAAGGACGAGATGGTCTCTTCGAGCGGCACCTGGATGCCGTCGGAGCCGGTGAACACCTTGGCCACGTCGAAGGGCTGCGACAGGAAGCGCTGGATCTTGCGGGCGCGCGACACGGTCAGCTTGTCCTCTTCGGACAGCTCGTCCATCCCGAGGATGGCGATGATGTCCTGCAGCGACTTGTAACGCTGCAGGATGCCCTGCACGTCACGCGCGACCTGGTAGTGCTCTTCGCCGACGACCGCGGGGTCCATCAGGCGCGAGGTCGAGTCGAGCGGGTCCACGGCCGGGTAGATCCCGAGCTCGGAGATCGCGCGGTTGAGCACGGTGGTCGCGTCGAGGTGCGCAAACGAGGTGGCCGGCGCGGGGTCGGTCATGTCGTCGGCGGGCACGTAGATCGCCTGCACCGAGGTGATCGAGCCGTTCTTGGTCGAGGTGATCCGCTCCTGCAGCGCGCCCATGTCGGTCGCCAGCGTCGGCTGGTAGCCCACGGCCGAGGGAATGCGGCCCAGCAGCGCCGAAAGCTCGGAGCCGGCCTGGGTGAAACGGAAGATGTTGTCGACGAAGAACAGCACGTCGGTGCCGGACTGGTCGCGGAACTGCTCGGCGAGGGTCAGACCGGTCAGGGCGACGCGGGCACGCGCACCCGGCGGCTCGTTCATCTGGCCGTAGACCAGCGCCACCTGGGATTCGCCCAGAGCGTCGGGCTTGATGACGTTGGATTCGATCATCTCGTGGTAGAGGTCGTTGCCCTCACGGGTCCGCTCGCCCACGCCGGCGAACACGGAGTATCCCGAGTGCACCTTGGCGATGTTGTTGATCAGCTCCATGATGAGCACGGTCTTGCCCACGCCGGCGCCGCCGAACAGGCCGATCTTGCCGCCCTTGGCGTAGGGGGCCAGCAGGTCGATGACCTTGATGCCGGTGACGAGGATCTCCGAGCTGGTCGACTGCTCGGCGAAGGTCGGCGCATCGGCGTGGATCGGGCGGAATTCGCTCGCCTCGACCGGGCCCTTTTCGTCGATCGGCTCGCCGATGACGTTGAGGATGCGCCCGAGCGTCGCGTTGCCGACCGGCACCGAGATCGGCTTGCCGGTGTCGAGCACGGCCGCGCCGCGGACGAGACCTTCGGTCGCGTCCATAGCGATGGTGCGAACCGTGTTCTCACCCAGATGCTGGGCCACTTCGAGAACCAGCTTCTTGCCGTTGTTTTCCGTGGTCAGGGCGTTGAGGATCTCCGGAAGGTGATCCCCGAACTGCACGTCCACGACGGCGCCGATGACCTGGGTCACTTTGCCTTGTGCTGCTGCCATGTGTTGTACTCCGGTTCTCTCTTTAGAGCGCTTCGGCGCCCGAAATGATTTCGATCAGCTCGTTGGTGATGACCGCCTGACGCGAACGGTTGTACTGGATCGTCAGCTTGTCGATCATCTCGCCCGCGTTGCGGGTCGCGTTGTCCATCGCGCTCATCCGGGCACCCTGTTCGGACGCTGCGTTCTCGAGCAGCGCCGCAAAGATCTGCGTCGCGACACCGCGCGGCAGCAGATCCGCGAGGATTTCCTCCTCGCCGGGCTCATAGTCGTAAAGCGCCGTGTCGGCCTCGTCCCCGCCCTCGAAATGGGCCGGGATGATCTGCTGCGCGGTCGGGATCTGGGTGATCACATTGCGGAACCGCGCATAGAAGATCGTCGCCACGTCGAACTCGTCCGCCTCAAAGCGGCCGAGCACGTCGCGTGCGATGTCCTGCGCGTTGGCGTAGCCCACGCGCTTGACCTCGGTGAGATCGACATGGCCCACGAAATGCTTGCCGTAGTCACGGCGCAGCATCTCGCGGCCTTTCTTGCCGACGGTGAGAATCTTCACCGTCTTGCCCTGCGCCAGCAGCTCGCTGGCCCGGATGCGCGCCTTGCGCACGATCGAGCCGTTGAAGCCGCCGCAGAGCCCGCGCTCGGCGGTCATGACGACGAGCAGGTGCACGTCCTCCTTGCCGGTGCCGGCAAGGAGACGCGGTGCCCCGTCCGAGCCGCCCACGGAGGAGGCGAGCCCGGCCATCACGGCGTCGAACCGCTCGGCATAGGGGCGCGCCGCTTCGGCGGCGTCCTGGGCGCGACGGAGCTTTGCCGCCGCGACCATCTGCATCGCCTTGGTGATCTTGCGGGTCGATTTGACCGACGCGATCCGGTTCTTGAGGTCCTTCAGACTAGGCATCGGCCAGCCTCCCTAGTTCCGTGGCTGGTTTCAGGCGAAGTCCTTGGCGAAGGCATCGAGCGACTTGCGGATACGCGCCTCGGCATCGCCCTTGATCTTCGGGTCCTCGGTGGTGATCCAGTCGAGCAGCTCGCGATCGTTGGTGCGCAGGTGCTTGAGCAGACCGGTCTCGAAACGACCGACGTCCTTGACGGCGATCTTGTCGAGGTAGCCCTGAGTACCGGCGAAGATCACGCAGACGATCTCGGCATTGGTCAGCGGCGAGTACTGCGGCTGCTTCATCAGCTCGGTCAGACGCGCGCCACGGTTCAGCAGCTGCTGGGTCGAGGCGTCGAGGTCGGAGCCGAACTGCGCGAAGGCGGCCATCTCGCGGTACTGAGCGAGCTCGAGCTTCACCGGACCGGCGACCGACTTCATCGAGTTGGTCTGGGCCGAGGAGCCGACGCGGCTCACCGACAGACCGGTGTTCACCGCGGGACGGATGCCCTGGTAGAACAGTTCGGTCTCGAGGAAGATCTGGCCGTCGGTGATCGAGATCACGTTGGTCGGGATAAAGGCCGACACGTCGCCGCCCTGCGTCTCGATGATCGGCAGCGCGGTCAGCGAACCGGCACCGTGATCCTCGTTCAGCTTGGCCGAACGCTCGAGCAGGCGCGAGTGGAGATAGAACACGTCGCCCGGGTAGGCTTCGCGGCCCGGCGGGCGGCGCAGCAGCAGCGACATCTGGCGGTACGACACGGCCTGCTTGGAGAGGTCATCGTAGATGATGAGCGCGTGCTTGCCGTTGTCGCGGAAGTACTCGGCCATAGCGGTCGCGGCGTAGGGGGCCAGGAACTGCATGGGGGCCGGGTCGGAGGCGGTGGCCGCCACGACGACCGAATACTCGATCGCGCCGGTTTCCTCGAGCTTCTTCACCAGCTGCGCCACGGTCGAGCGCTTCTGGCCGATGGCCACGTAGATGCAGTAGAGCTTCTTGCTCTCATCGTCGCCGGCGGCGTCGTTGTAGCTCTTCTGGTTCAGCACGGTGTCGAGCGCCACGGCGGTCTTGCCGGTCTGACGGTCGCCGATGATCAGCTCGCGCTGGCCACGGCCGATCGGGATCATGGCGTCGATCGACTTGAGGCCGGTCGGCATCGGCTCGTGCACGGATTTGCGCGGGATGATGCCCGGCGCCTTGACGTCGGCGACGCGGCGCTCGGAGGAAACGACCGGACCCTTGCCGTCGAGCGGGTTGCCCAGACCATCCACGACGCGGCCCAGAAGGCCCATGCCGGCGGGAACGTCCACGATCGAGTTGGTGCGCTTGACGACGTCACCTTCCTTGATGTCGCGGTCGGAGCCGAAGATCACGCAGCCGACGTTGTCGGTCTCGAGGTTCAGCGCCATGCCCTGGATGCCGCCCGGAAACTCGACCATCTCGCCGGCCTGGACGTTGTCGAGGCCGTGGACGCGGGCGATGCCGTCACCGACGGAGAGCACGCGACCAACCTCTGCGACCTCGGCCTCCTGGCCGAAATTCTTGATCTGGTCCTTCAGGATCGCGGAGATTTCCGCAGCTTGGATCGCCATTATCCGACCTCTTTCATGGTGTTCTGGAGTGCCTGGAGCTTCGAACGGATCGACGTGTCGATCATCTTCGAGCCCAGCTTGACGACGAGACCGCCGATGAGGCTTTCATCCACGGTCTGATTGATCTTCACCTCGCGGCCCGCGCTCTCCTTGAGAGCGGCGGCCAGCGCGGTCTTTTGCTTGTCGGACAGCGCCTTGGCGGTGGTGACGTCGGCGGTCACCTCGCCGCGGGCCTCGGCCAGCATCTCGTCGAGCGTGCGCAGCATGTAGGGCAGCACGAAGAGGCGGCGCTTGGAGGCCATGAGCCCCAGCACGTTGGTGGTGGTCTGCGAGAGCCCCATCTTCGCGGCGATCGCGGCGATGGCCCGGCCCTGCTCGTCACGGCTGTAGACTGGCGAGGAAATCAGGTCGCGGAACTCCGCGCTCTCGGCCAGTGCTGCGCGCAGCGCGTCGACGTCGGACGTCAGGGCGGCGAGATCATCGCCTTCCCGCGCCAGGTCGAACACGGCCGTGGCATAGCGCTGGGCAATGCCGGTTGAGATCGATGCTGGTTCGGACACGTCCACCCTTCCGCAGTCTTGGGCCCGGCAATTCCGCGCCCCAGAGACAGGCGGCGGTCGGGCAGCTTGCAAGGCCCTCGTGCGAGCGAAGGCCGTCAAAATCAGGGGCGATGTAGCAGAGCGGTCCGGGTGTCGCAACCGCCTTGAAGCCCGTGACACCCCCCTCTTGTCCCTAGGTCACAAGGTCTCGGGGGGTGTGACAATTTGCCCATGCCGCAAAGCGCTTGGCGGGCCCTGCCCGGCTCAGCGCCGGCGCGACGGCTCGGGCACCGGCGCGCCGATCCCCTCGAGCACGCGCAAGGGCCGTTTCACCGCTGCGGTCAGCCCCGGACGGCTCGGGGCCGCGACCTGCTTTGAGGCCTCGACCATCAGCACGCCGCCGGTGTTGAGGATCGGCATGTGCCGCCCGACCTTTTCCAGAAACGCCGCCGAGCGGCGCCAGCCGCGTCGCAGGCTCGGCGGCCGGTAGAGCGCCGAGATCGCCCGCTCGGTGACGAAGCGATGGCGGCGCAGCTGCGCTTCGAGCTGGCCCAGCGAATAGGGTCGCCCGTAGCCGAAGGGCGTGGCGTCTGAGCGCGACCACAGCCCCGCGCGGTTGGGTACCACGAAGACCGCCTTGCCGCCCGGCCCGAGACTGCGCCAGCATTCCTCCAAGAGCGCGCCTGCGTGCTCGGAGGTCTCGAGCCCGTGCATCAAGACCAGCCGGTCCACTTGGCCGGTGCGCAAAGGCCAGAGCGTTTCCTCGCACAGCACCGAGACATTGGGCTGGCCCGCGGGCCAGGGCATCACCCCCTGTGGCCCCGGCATCAGCCCGATCACCCGGCGCGCATCCGGAAGATAGGGGCGCAGCAGGGGCACGGCAAAGCCGTAACCCGCCACCGTCTGCCCCTGCACATGCGACACCGGCCACCATTCGACGAGTTGGTCGCGGATCACCTTTTGCGCCGCCCGCCCCAGCGCGCTGCGATAATAGAAGTTGCGCAGGTCGAGCACGTCCAGATGCATTGAGGGCCTGCGGTCCTTTTATCAGAAATCACGAGCCGGAATAGGAAGTCAGCCTAGCTCCGTGTTACCATAGCAACCAAACCACGGGTGCCGCCATGCCTCTCGAACTTCTCACCGTTGCGTGCCTCTCAGACAACTATGCGTATCTGCTGCATGACGCAGGCTCGGGGCGCACGGCGCTCGTCGACGCGCCGGAGGCCGCGCCGATCAGGGCCGCGCTCGACGCGCATGGCTGGACGCTCTCGGATATCCTGATCACGCATCACCATGACGACCATGTCGCGGGCCTGGCCGAATTACGCGGCGCAGCGCGGGTGATCGGGGCGCGCGCCGATGCGCATCGCCTGCCGCCGCTCGACCTTGCGGTGGCCCCCGGCGCGCCGCTCGAGGTATTAGGCGAGCCGGTCGAGGTGATCGACGTGCCGGGCCACACGCTGGGCCATATCGCGTTCCACTTTCCGCACAGCGCCATGGCCTTCACCGCCGACAGCCTTATGGCGATGGGCTGCGGGCGCTTGTTCGAGGGCAGCGCCGAACAGATGTGGGACAGCCTGCGCCGCCTGCGCGACCTGCCGGGACGGACTCTGATCTGCTCGGGGCACGAATACACCCAGAGCAACGCCCGCTTCGCCCTGACCATAGAGCCCGACAACGTCGCCCTGCGCGATCGCGCCGCCGACATCGACGCCGCGCGAGCCCAAGGCCGTGCCACGGTGCCCTCGCGATTGTCGGAAGAACGCGCGACGAACCCTTTCTTGCGGGCCGACACGCTCAAGTTGCAGCAAGCGATCGGGCTCGAAGGACAGCCCCCCGCGCAGGTCTTTGCGGAAATTCGGCGCAGGAAAGACCGCTTCTGAACTATTTCGCGGCGCGGGGGCAACGGATTGTGAGCGGCTGGCATGCAAAGAACACAGCTGCGTGACGTAGCGGCCCCCGAACCATGGTTTTTGTGAGTTTTAACTTGAAGCGCGGCCGATAAACCCGATCTTTAACTACAGAGGCCACGGTCATGGCGGGGCACCCAACCGCCCGGACCCCCGATCAGAGGAGCACATCATCGTGCCGTCTTTTTCGACCACTCTCGAGCAGTCCATCCATGCGGCGCTGGCTCTGGCCAATGCCCGCCGCCACGAACTCGCGACCCTCGAACACCTCCTGCTGGCCTTGATCGAGGAACCTGACGCCGCCCGCGTGATGCGCGCCTGTGCCGTCGATCTCGAAGAGCTGCGCAAGTCGCTTGAGGATTTCATCGAGGACGATCTCTCCACCCTCGTCACCGACGTCGACGGCTCCGAAGCCGTCCCCACCGCTGCGTTCCAGCGCGTGATCCAGCGCGCCGCGATCCATGTGCAATCTTCTGGTCGTACCGAGGTCACCGGCGCCAATGTGCTCGTGGCGATCTTTGCCGAGCGTGAGAGCAACGCCGCCTATTTCCTGCAAGAGCAGGACATGACCCGCTACGACGCGGTCAACTTCATCGCGCATGGTCAGGCCAAGGATCCGGCTTTCGGCGAAAGCCGTCCCATTACCGGTGCCACTGAAAAGGACGAGGAGGGCGAAACCGCCTCGGCTGGTGGTTCGAACGAGGAAAAGGATTCGGCGCTTGCGAAATACTGCGTCGATCTCAATGCCAAATCCCGCAAGGGCGACGTCGATCCTCTGATCGGTCGCGAGCATGAGGTCGAGCGCTGCATCCAGGTGCTCTGCCGCCGTCGCAAGAACAACCCGCTGCTGGTCGGCGATCCCGGCGTCGGCAAGACCGCCATCGCGGAAGGCCTCGCCTGGAAGATCGTCGAGGGCGCGGTGCCCGAGGTGCTCTCCGAAGCCACGATCTACAGCCTCGACATGGGCGCTCTGCTCGCCGGGACCCGCTACCGCGGCGATTTCGAAGAGCGGCTAAAGGCGGTGATGACCGAGATGGAAAACCACCCCGACGCGGTGCTCTTCATCGACGAGATCCACACCGTGATCGGTGCCGGTGCCACTTCGGGCGGTGCTATGGATGCGTCGAACCTGCTGAAGCCCGCGCTTCAGGGCGGCAAGCTGCGCTGCATGGGGTCGACCACCTACAAGGAGTTCCGCCAGCACTTCGAAAAGGACCGCGCCCTGTCGCGCCGGTTCCAGAAGATCGACGTGAACGAGCCTTCGGTCGAGGACGCGGTGAAAATCCTCAAGGGACTCAAGCCCTATTTCGAGGATCACCACCAGATCAAGTACACCGCCGACGCGATCAAGATGGCGGTGGAGCTTTCGGCCCGCTACATCAACGACCGCAAGCTGCCCGACAAGGCGATCGACGTGATTGACGAAGCCGGAGCGGCGCAGCATCTCGTCACCGAGAGCAAGCGGCGCAAGACCATCGGCACCAAGGAGATCGAGGCCGTCATCGCCAAGATCGCCCGCATCCCTCCCAAGAACGTCTCCAAGGATGACGCCGAGGTGCTCAAGGATCTCGAGCCCGCGCTCAAGCGCGTGGTGTTCGGACAGGACGACGCGATCACGGCCCTCAGTTCGGCGATCAAGCTGGCCCGCGCCGGCCTGCGCGAGCCGGAAAAACCGATCGGCAACTACCTCTTCGCCGGCCCCACCGGCGTCGGCAAGACCGAGGTGGCCAAGCAGCTCGCCTCGACGCTGGGCGTCGAGATGCTGCGCTTCGACATGTCGGAATACATGGAGAAGCACGCGGTGAGCCGTCTGATCGGCGCGCCTCCGGGCTATGTCGGCTTCGATCAGGGCGGTCTTCTGACCGATGGCGTCGACCAGCATCCGCATTGCGTGCTGCTGCTCGACGAGATCGAGAAGGCGCATCCGGACGTGTTCAACATCCTTTTGCAGGTGATGGACCACGGCAAGCTGACCGACCACAACGGCCGGGCGGTGGATTTCCGGAACGTGATCCTGATCATGACCTCGAACGCAGGTGCCGCCGAGCAGGCCAAGGAAGCGATTGGCTTTGGCCGGGCGCGGCGCGAGGGCGAGGACACGGCCGCGATCGAGCGGACCTTCACGCCCGAATTCCGCAACCGTCTCGACGCGGTGATCTCCTTTGCGCCGCTGGCGCCGGAGACGATCGTCTCGGTGGTTGAGAAGTTCGTGCTGCAACTCGAGGCGCAGCTGATGGACCGCAACGTCCATATCGAGCTGACCCGCGAGGCGGGCGAATGGCTGGCGGACAAGGGGTATGACGCCAAGATGGGTGCGCGTCCTCTGGGCCGTGTGATCCAGGAGCACATCAAGAAGCCGCTCGCCGAGGAGCTTCTGTTCGGCCAGCTAACCAAGGGCGGTCTCGTCAAGGTCGGCGTCAAGGACGACAAGATCGTGCTCACCTTCGAGCAACCGGGGACCAAGCGTCTGTCGGGCAACCGCCCGCCGCTGCTCACTGCCGACTGATCAGGCACCCCTCCCACGGCGATACAATTCCGACGCGCGGCCCCTTCCCCGGGGCCGCGCGTTTCTTTTGGCGTGACCCCGCCGCGCCGCCGCTCGGTCGCTGGACGCCTGCCCTGCCCTGCGCCACGCTTGCGCCAATCGCGCGACCCAGCGCCCGCATGCAACAGGAGCGCCGCCATGACCCGCCCCCTTGTCTTCGCCCTTGCCCTCGCCCCCAGCGCGATCTCTGCCCAAGAGGCCCCGTTTCGCCTCGCCCTGCCGATCGACTGCACCCCGGGCGAGGATTGCTTCATCCAGAACTATGTCGATGCGGATCCCGGACCGGAGGCCGCCGATTTCACCTGCGGACCGCTGAGCTACGACGATCACAAGGGCACCGACATCCGCGTGGCGACGATTGCGCAACAGCGCGAGGGGGTCGACGTTCTGGCCGCCGCTCCCGGCGTGGTGCTTGGCCTGCGCGACGAAATGCCCGACATCCTGCAAGGCTGGGACGGCGCGCCGGAATTGAACGGGCGCGATTGCGGCAACGGTGTCAGCATCGCCCACGACGGCGGGTGGGAGACGCAGTACTGCCATATGGCGCGCGGTTCGGTCGCGGTAAAACCGGGCGACCGGGTGGAGACGGGCGCGCGGCTGGGCTCGGTCGGGCTTTCGGGCCAGAGCCAGTTTCCGCACCTGCACCTTTCGGTGCGCAAGGACGGCGTTGAGATCGACCCCTTCGACCCCGACGACACCGCCACCTGCGGCGACACGACCCCCGCCGACACGCTATGGGACACGCCCCCGGCCTATCTGCCGGGCGGGCTGCTCGATGCGGGCTTTGCCCCCGGCGTGCCGGACTGGTTCGACATTCAGGCCGGAGAGGCCGACGCCGAGGTCACGTCGCAGTCGCCCCTCGTGATCTGGGGCTATGCCTTTGGCGCCCGGGCCGGGGATACCCTGCGCCTCACCGTGACGGGGCCGCAGGGCAGCGTGATCGATGACGTGGTGCCGTTGGACAAGACGCAGGCGCAGCTGTTTCGCGCCAACGGGCGGCGCGCGCCCGAGGAGGGCTGGGCCGAAGGGGACTATGTAGGGCGGGTCGCCCTTATGCGCGATGGCGAGATGTTGGGCGAACGCGAGGTGCCGCTCAGCATCGGCGACTGATCTCTCACCGCTCGGTCAGCTTCAGCTCGATCCGCCGGTTGCGCGCCCGTGCTTCGGCCGTGTCCGATGGGTCGAGCGGCTGGTATTCGCCAAAGCCGTTGGCGGCGAGGCGGCCGGGCGGGATGCCCTCCTCCTCGCTCATGTAGCGCACCACCGACAGCGCCCGCGCCTGGCTCAGCTCCCAGTTGTCTGCGTAGCGGCCCCCGCGGATCGGGATGTCATCGGTGTGGCCGTCGACGCGGATCACCCAGTCGATGCCCGGCGGGATTTCCGCGCCGATCCGACGCAGCAGCGCCGCCACCTTGGCGATCTCGGCCTTACCCGCCTCCGACAGCGTCGCCTCGCCCTGCCCGAACAGCACCTCCGAGGAGAACACGAACCGGTCGCCTGCGATGCGCACGCCCTCCTGCCCCTCGAGCATGCCGCGCAACTCGCCAAAGAAGTTCGAGCGATAGCGCTCCAGGTTTTCGGCCTCGGCGGCGAGGCGCTCTGTCTCCTCCTCAAGCCTGCGACGCTCCTCTTCCTCGAGCTCGCGGCGGCGGCGTTCCTCGGCAGCGGCGCGGGCGAGCGCCGAGTTGAGCTGGCGGCCCAGATCGTCGATCTCGGCTTCGGCCACGGCTTCGGTGGTTTCGGCCTGCCCCAGCAGGCTGCGCAACTCGGCCACGTCCTCGCGCAGTGCCGCCACCTGCGCGTTGAGCGCGGCCATGCGGCGCTGCGCCTCGACCGAGGCGCCCTCTTCCTGAGACAGAGCAGCCCGCGCCGTGGCCAGCAGGGCCGCGCGGCGCTCGGCCTCGCTGCCCTGTCGTGTGGCCTCCTCGCGGGCGGAGGCGAGATCGGCCAACGCCTGGGCCAGCCGCGATTCGATCTCCGCACGGTCCTGTTCGGTCTCGCTGCGGTCCTGGGACAGGGTTTCGGCACGGGCCTCGGCGGCCTCACGCGCCGAGATCGCATCGGCAAGTCGATCAGCGAGATCGGCGCGACCGAGTTCGGCCTGTTCTCCGGCGGCGCGCGCGGCCTCGGCTTCGGCGCGGGCCGCGTCGCGGTCGATCACGGCGGCCGCCAGCCGCGACTGCAGCTCGGCCTCGGTGGTCTCGCCTTGCGCCAGCGCGGCCTCGAGCTCGGCGCGCACCGCGTCGAGATCCGCCTCGCCCATGTCGCGCGCGGCCAGCGCGGCGGCAAGGCGGGTCGACAGGTCGCCGGCTTCGGCCTGTGCCTGCGTCAGGGCCGCGCGGGCCTCCTCCAGATCGCCTTCGGTCTGACGCACCAGATCGAGGGCGGCGGCGAGGCGGGCGTCGAGCCCTTCGCCGCTGCGCAACGCACGGGTGAGCGCGTTCTGGCTCTCGGAGCGGGCCAGCACCGCCTCGGCCAGCGCCCGGTCGAGATCGTCGCGCGCGGCCTCGGCGGCGGCCAAGAGCGTCAGCGTCTCCTCGGCCTCGCGCCGCTTGTCCTCGAGCGCCAGCGTCATCGTCGACAGTTCGGCGTCGGCATCCTCGAGGCGGTCGCGCAGCCGCTGTGCCGCGGCGGCGTCAACCAACCGGTCGGCTTCGAGCGTGGTGATCGCCTCGGCGTCGGCCTCGGCCCCGGCCTCAAGGTCTGCGACAAGCGCTTCCAACGCCTCGCGCCGCGCCGCCGCCAGACGCGCGGCTTCGGTCTGCGCGTCGATTTCGGCGCGCGCGGAGGCCAGCGCGAGGGCGGCGGCATCGCGTGCGCCCTCGGCCTCGCCCGCGCGGTCGCGCTCGGCGGTCAAGTCCTGCTCCAGCCCGGCGATCCGATCCTGCGCCTCGGTCCGAGCCGCCAGAAGCGCCGCGACCCGGGCTTCGAAATCGCTGATCTGCGCGCGCGCCCCCTCCAACGCGTCGGCCTGCGCCTCGCGCTCAGCCGTTAGAGTCGCGATCCGGTCCGACTGTGCCTCGGCCCGCGCGCGCGCCTGCGCCAGCTGATCGCTCAGCCCGGTGATTTCGCGGTCGAGCTCGCCGCCCCGCGCCCGCTCTAGCCCCAGCACCGCTCCGAGACGCTCGACCTCGGCCCCCAGCGCATCGAGTTCGCTCTCCTGTCCGGTGATGGTGTCGCGCAGCACGAACTGCATCACGGTGAAGATCGTCAGCACGAACATCAAGACGAGGAGCAGCCCGGTCATCGCATCGACGAAACCGGGCCAGATCGAGGACTGGAAGCGGTTGGAGCTGCGGCGCTTGAGGCCCATGGATCAACGGTCCAGATGGCCGCGCGTGGCGCGCAGGCCGCCGGGGTGGTTGCTCTCGCGCAGCACCCGGCTCAGCCCCGCCAGATCGGTGCGCAGCTCGGCCAGCATCTCCTGCCGCCCGGCGGAGATCTCTTCAAGGATACGCAGAAGCTGCACATCCATGTTGCGCAGCCGCATCCGCGTTTCGCTGTCATTGCCGCCTTCGGCCGCCCGGACCAGCGCCTCGTGCACCCGTTCCTGCCCCTCGGCGATGCGCTCCAGCGCCGCGCGTTCGGCTTCGGGGTCCATGCGCTCGGCAATCCGCGACAGCGTGTCGGTCAGCGTCGCGATCCGCGCCTCGCTCTCGCGCCGTGCCTCGCCGGTGGCGCCGATGGCCGTACTCAGCCCCTCCATTCGGGAGCCCAGATGTTCGACCATCTGTGCCAGAAGCCCGGTGTCGCCGCCCGGGCCGGCATGGTCCTCGCCCGACGCATAGCCGAGCCGGGTGATGGTCGAGAGCCATTCCTCGAGCTCGCGGTAGAACCGGTTCTGACCATGGGTGGCGAACAGCTCCAGAAGCCCGACCACGAGCGACCCCGCGAGGCCCAGAAGCGAGGAGGAGAAGGCCGTGCCCATGCCGCCGAGCTGCGTCTCGAGCCCTTGTTGCAGCCGCCCGAAGATCGCGGTGCCGCTTTCGCCCTCGGCGGGGTTGAGCGAGCGGATGGTCTCGACCAGCGCCGGCACGGTGGTGGCGAGGCCGTAGAAGGTGCCGAGCAGGCCGAGGAAGATCAGCGTGCTGGCGAGGTAGCGGGTGATCTCGCGCTCTTCGTCGATGCGCTGGGCCACCGATTCGAGGATCGAGCGGGCGCTGTCGGGCGAAATGTGCCGCCGCAAACCACGCGAACGCAGGAGCGTGGCCAGCGGCAACAGCAGTCCCGGCGCGGGGCCGATGCCTTGCGGGTGGCGCGCAAAGGTTTCGATCCAGCCGACCGAGCGTATGAGCGCGATCACCTGCCAGAAACAGGCCAGCACACCCAGCACGAAAAAGGCCGAGATGGCGCTGTTGAGCCAGGGGTTCGACAGGAAGATCTCGCGCAGCACGCCCCAGCCCAGCACCAGCCCGGCAGCGACCAGCCCCAGCGCCACCAGCATCGACAGGATCTGCCGGACCGGTTGAGAGAATTGCGGTTTCACCTCTGGCTGCCTCATGCGGGGCCGTGTCCTCGTGGTTGTGGCCTGTGAACCATAGGGACCGCGAAGGCGGGAGGCCAATGGCCTTTCGCGGCGTGGACGCGCGCTGTGGCGGCGCCGCCTCTCAGAGACCCGATTTCAGCGCCCCGACCCGTGCGACCAGCCAGTCGAGATCGGGGTCGTGCACGCCCATCTCGCTCAGATGCGCGGCGGTGTTGAAAAGGTATTCGTCGTTGGGCCCGCGTCCGCCCACCGCCCCCGCAATGCGCCGCGCCTGGGTTTCGAGGTCGAGCGCGACGTATTGCTCGTGGGTGGGGTCTATCACATAGGTCAACGCCTCGACCACGCGCCCATCGGCGAGCGCCAGCGGCTGATGCGTCTCGATATAGGCCGAGGAGACGAGCTCGCGCTCGCGCAGCATGGCGATCACCGCCTCGGCCTCTTCTTCGGGGGCGTGCAGTGCCAGCCCGGTGCAGACCGAGCCCGGCGCTCGGTCGAGCGCCAGCACGAGGCCGGGCGTCTCCGGCGTGCCGCGGTGATGGATCGACGACATGCAAAAGCTGCGGTGCCAGTCGTCGAGGCGGGCCACCACCACCTCGCGCGGCGTGAAGCCCGGATTCCACAGAAGCGATCCGTAGCCGAAAACCCAAAGAGCGGTCTGGTCGGTCATGCTGGCCCTCCTAGCTCGCCCCCTGTAAATACCCGATCCTGAGCGGGCGAAAGGGCCTAAATACATGCGATTCATCCTCATTCTCGTGGCACTTGTCGCACTGGCCTTCGGCGGCTGGTGGATCTGGGGCAGCCGCGCCGTCGACGCGCGGCTCGCGGATCTGACGCAGGAGCTGCGCACGGCGGGTTGGCAGGTCGATTACGCCACCGACGGCACGGGCGGCTTTCCCTACCGCTTCGATCTGGATCTGCGCGATCTATCGCTGGTCTCGCCCAACGGCACCTTTGGCTGGCAGAGCCCGCGTCTCAGGGTGGTGGCGCAGAGCTATCAGCCGAACCGGCTGATCGTGGCAGCGGACGAGACGCACCGCGTTTCTATCCCCGGGCAGGACCTCGACATCACGGTGACCGGCCCGCGCGCCTCGGGCGCAGTCGAGATCGGCGAAACGCTGCCCCTGACCGAGTTCACCACGGAGGCCAGCGATCTGGCGGTCGCCTCGTCGCAAGGTTGGGAGACGCGCATCGCGACGCTGCTGGCGGCACTGCGCGAGGGCGCGTCGGTGAACGGCTATGACGCCTATGCCAAGGCGACCGGGATCGCCGTGCCAGAGGCGTGGCGCGGGGCGTGGGATCCCTCCGGGAACCTGCCCGCCGAAATCACAGCGCTGACCTTTGATGCGGACCTCGGGCTTGACGCTCCGCTGACACTCTCGGGCGCCCCGGCCCGGATCGAGCGCATCGATCTGCGCGATCTGGCGCTCGACTGGGGCCCGGTGCGGGCACAGGGTCGCGGCACGCTGGAGGTTGGCCCCGACGGCGCGCCCGAAGGCGAGGTGGTGCTGGAGATCACCGGCTGGGACACGCTTTTGGATCTCGCGGCGCAGGCGGGCGTGCCACTTGCCGAATCCTCGCTGCTGCGCGGCGCGCTGGGCTCGATGGCCCAAGGCGAGGTGCTCACCGCGCCGATCACCTTCGCGGGCGGGATGATGCGGCTCGGCTTCATCCCGCTCGGACCCGCGCCCTTGTTGCGTTAACGGCAGTAGGGGCTGCGGTTCGAGGCGGTGTCGAAGTGGAAATGGTCCCGGTGCGCCGCGTTGGCATCGGGCCCGAGCACGGTGCCAAAAGGACCGCAGGCAGCCTTGTGCAGATCGCGCAGCGCCGGTCCCGCGCCCCGGCTGTTCCAGTCCGACTGCACCGAGACCTGACGCCCGTCGCGCAGACCCAGCGCGGTGATGTCGATGGCGCGACCAAAGGCGTGCTCGGAGAGCTGCGCGCCCTGCTCGTTGTTGCGCGAGCGGCAGACATAGCTCCCGGCGGTGCGCAGCACGGCAAGGCCGCCACCGGTGGCCGAAAGAGCGGGTTTGGCCGATTGGCCGACCCATCCGGCCAAGGCGCGCGCCGTGTCGCAATTGACCACCGCCACGGGCAGGATCTTCACGCCGTGCACCGCCGTGATGCGAACCGGGGCCTCGATGCCACAGGCGCCAGCCCCCGTCACCGGTGCGATGCGCGCGCCCTCGAGCCCCGGCACGCCGCACAAGGCCCCCGTCGTATCGGCGGGCGGCGGTGTGCGGGCAGCGGGGGCCGAGACAACCTGCGATCTGGCAATCGACGCGGCAACGGCGGCGGGGCGCTCTTCGGGGCGCGACGCGGTAGCGACCGCCTCGGGCGAGGCGCTGGCAATGATGGCGGGGACCGTTTCGGGCTCAGGGTCCGGTACGGAGGCTGAAGCGGCGGTCGAAGAGAGACGCGCGCGGGGCCGCGAGACGGTCGTCGGCTGGCCCGGCGCTGCTGCGACCTGCGCCATGGGTGCGGAGGCCTCTTTGGCGGGAGCCTCTGCCGCGACCTCGGCGGCAGCGGGGGCCTTTGACGTGGCTTCGGCGGCACGCCCGATCGGGCGGCTCGCGGTCTGAGGGGCCAGATCCTGCGCCGAAAGTGTCATCGGCCATGCCACGAGCAACGCGGCCAGCGGCCAGCCTGCCCGGCTCATCCTCGGTGCTCCGTCTTGTCGGTGCGCGACGCGCCACGGCCAAAGTCCGGCGCCGCCGTGTCCTGCCCCGCCTCGATGATGCCGCGGCGGATCGCGCGGGTGCGGGTGAAATAGTCGTGCAGGTGATCGCCGTCGCCGGTGCGGATCGCGCGTTGCAGGGCAAAGAGCTCCTCGGTGAAGCGACCAAGGATTTCAAGCGTCGCTTCCTTGTTGGTCAGGAACACGTCGCGCCACATGGTGGGGTCCGAGGCGGCGATGCGGGTGAAGTCGCGGAAACCGGCGGCGGAATACTTGATGACCTCGCTGTCGGTGACCCGGCGCAGGTCGTCGGCCACGCCGACCATCGTATAGGCGATGAGGTGCGGCGTGTGGCTCGTGACGGCGAGCACGAGGTCGTGGTGCTCGGCATCCATCACGTCGACATGCGCGCCCATCCCCTCCCACAGGGCCGACAGCCGCGCCGTGGCGGCCTCGTCGGTGTCGGGTGTGGCGGGCACGATCAGGCACCAGCGGTTGTCGAAGAGCTCAGCGAAGCCCGAACGCGGCCCCGAATGCTCGGTCCCCGCCAGCGGGTGCGCGGGGATGAAATGCACGCCTTCGGGGATGTGCGGCGCGACCGCCTCGATCACCGCCTTCTTGACCGAGCCCACGTCGGAGACAGTGGCGCCGGGCTTCAGCACCGGGGCGATCTCCTCGGCCACGGCGCCCATCGCGCCCACGGGCACGCAGAGCACCACGAGATCGGCACCTTCCGCCGCCTCGGCGGCGGTTTCGCAGACCCGGTCGACAAGACCGATCTCGGCCGCGATGGCGCGCGTCTCGGACGAGCGGGCGTGGCCCGTGATCTCGCCCGCGAGGCCCGCGCGCCGCATCGCATGCGCCATCGACGAGGCGATGAGACCGAGGCCGATCAGCGCGACGCGGTCGTAGACCGGCGCGCTCATGCCGTGCCCTTGAAGCGGGTGATGGCGTCGATCACGCGCGCGCAGCCCGCCTCGTCGCCCACGGTGATGCGCAAGCCTTCGGGAAAGCCGTAGCCGCCGACGCGCCGCACGAGGATGCCGTCCGCGCGCAGCGCCGCGTCGCAGGCCGCCGCCTCGGCTTCGTCGGCAAAGCGCGCCAGCACGTAGTTGGCGTGGCTTTCGTCGCAGGCGATGCCAAGGCCGAGGAGCTTGTCGCGCAGCCAGTCGCGCAGCCGCGCGTTCTCGGCCCGGCAATGCTCGGTGAAGCCCTCGTCGCGCAGCGCGGCTTCGGCCACGGTGAGCTGTGTGTTGGACAGGTTGAAGGGCTGGCGCACGCGGTTGAGCACGTCGATGATCGCGCGCGGTCCGTAGCCCCAGCCGATCCGCAGACCGCCAAGACCGTGGATCTTGGAGAAGGTGCGGGTCATCACGACGTTCTCACGGCTCTCCACCAGCTTGGCGCCGCCGTCGTAATCTTCGGTGAATTCGACATAGGCACCGTCCAGCACGAGGATCACCTGATCAGGGATGGCCTCGGCCAGACGGGCCACTTCGGCGATCGGGATCATCGTGCCGGTCGGGTTGCCGGGGTTGGTCAGATAGATGATCCGCGTGGCGTCGGTGCAGGCGGCGAGGATCGCGTCGACATCGACCACGCGCTCGCGCTCGGCCACCTCGATCGGTGTCGCGCCTGCGGCGCGGGCGAGGATCGGATACATGGCAAAGCCGTGCTCGGTGTGGATCACCTCGTCACCGGGACCAGCGTAGCACTGGGCGAGGAATTGCAGCACCTCGTCCGAGCCGACGCCGCAGATGATGCGGTCCGCGTCGAGGCCGTGGATCTCGGCGATGGCGTCACGCAGCTCGGCGTGGTCGGTCGAAGGGTAGCGGTGCAGCGTCGCGGCGGAGCGCTCAAGGGCGGCCAGCGCGCGGGTGCTGGTGCCGTAGGGGTTCTCGTTGGACGAGAGCTTCAGCGGGCTCGCATGGCCCTCGAGCCTGCTCTGTCCGCCCACGTAGAGGGCGATGTCCATGATGCCGGGCTGCGGGGTGATGGTCATTGTCTGCGCTCCTCTCGACCGGGTCTGCATAACGGGGGGCGAAGGTGGTTTCCAGCGTCATGCGCGGCCCCCGCCCCCGCCCGTCGGCGGCACGCCGCCGCAGACGCGCGAGGGGCCGTCTTGGGGATACGATCCCCGCAACGCCTTGCCCCGAATGAACAAAGGGCCGCGCGGTGTCCCGCGCGGCCCCAGCCGTCCCTCGATCCGTTGTCCGGATCAGTTCTTGGCGTAGAATTCGACGACGAGGTTGGGCTCCATCATCACCGGGTAGGGCACGTCGCCCAGCGCCGGGGTGCGCACGAAGGTCGCGGTCAGCTTGGAGTGGTCCACCTCGAGGTAGTCCGGCACGTCGCGCTCGGGAAGCTGGATGGCCTCCAGGATCACGGCGAGCTGCTTGGACTTGTCGCGGACGGCGATGACGTCGCCTTCCTTGACGCGGTAGGAGGGGATGTTCACGCGCTTGCCGTTCACGGTCACGTGGCCGTGGTTCACGAACTGGCGGGCGGCGAAGACGGTCGGCACGAACTTGGCGCGGTAGACCACGGCGTCGAGGCGACGCTCGAGCAGGCCCACGAGGTTCTCACCGGTGTCGCCCTTGACGCGCTCGGCTTCGCCGTAGATGCGGCGGAACTGCTTCTCGGTCAGGTCGCCGTAGTAGCCCTTGAGCTTCTGCTTGGCGCGCAGCTGGATGCCGAAGTCCGACAGCTTCTGCTTGCGGCGCTGACCGTGCTGGCCGGGGCCGTATTCGCGGCGGTTCACCGGGGACTTCGGACGGCCCCAGATGTTCTCGCCCATGCGACGGTCGAGCTTGTACTTGGCAGAGGTGCGTTTGGTCACTCTCTGATCTCCTTCTATCGGCCCTTTGGGGGCCATGGTTCGAAGGGCGTTGTCCTCTGGGACGACCTTGCAGCCGCCTCCCGACAGGGATCCCCTTGCGGGGTCCGCCAACACCAATGAAAACCCCGGGACGCGAGGACCCGGGACGGGCGGCTTATACAGCGAGGCCCCGCGGAGTCAACCGCCCCGCCCTAGTAGCCGAATTCGAGTTTGAGCGAGCCCAGAACCTGCGCCTCGTGCTGGCCCTCGAACTCCTCGGACAACCATGTCAGCCCGTAGAACAGCCGCACCTGCGGCCCCGGCTGCCAGTGCAGACCGATCCGGGCGCGGCGGCGATCCTGCGCCTCGCGATCGGGCAGGAACACGCTGTCGCCCACCCATGCCGCGTCGGCCCCGGCGACGAGCGCGAGGCCGGTCGTCTCGGCCTCGATGCCGCGGTAGGGCTGGCCCGTCACCGGATCGCGCAGCCACAGGTCGCCATGCCCGATGTTGCCCCAGATCGCATCGACGCCGACGCGCGTGATCTCCTCGGAGCCGGATTCACCGGCCAGAAAGGGGCGCAGCGTCAGGCCGGGGGTCATGTGCATGGGCAGGACCAACTCGCTTTGCGCATGCAGATGCAGCGCGTCGCCAAGCTGCCGGTCGATGCCACGCGGCAGATCGAAGCCGAGGATCTCGTGAGCGCGCTCCTGAAACGCCGCCACGCCGGTCGAGCGGCCGATGGCGATGATCTCGCCGCCAAAGCTGCCCTCTATCGGCCCGAACGACTGGTGCCCGAAGAGACCGAACGCCAACAGCCCCGCATAGGGCCGGTCGTCGCGCCCATCGCGAGTGCGGGCGGGGGCGATCACCTCCGTGCGAAACCGCAGTTCGGCAAGTGCGCCGGGCGCGGGCGGCGGCGCGCCGTCCCAGCCCTGCCCGCGCAGCATCGACAGCGCGAAGGAACCCGAGCGCCAGCGGTCGTGACCGTCGCCCGCATAGTCGTTGGAGAAGATCCGCCCCCAACCGAGCGTATCGGCCGAGGCCAAAACCGGACCGGCGAACCCGAAGGCCAGAGCAAGGACGAGCGCGCGCATATCGGTCTCCGCTGGGGTGCCTCCGGTCTAGCCGCCCTCCTGCCCCGCGCGCCAGACCCGGCCCTAAGTGGTGCCTTGGGGCGTGTCCTTCGCGTCATGCTCGCCAAGGGTGGGCGCGCGGCGATCCAAGGTAAGCGGGCTTTCGGAGAACCGCATCGGGCTGCGCAGGCCCGGCACGCCCTGCGCATCGATCCGAAGGCCGCGCGCGATGACCTGCGGGTCGGCAAAGACCTGATCGACGCGGTTGATCGGCCCGGCGGGCACGGTCGCGGCCTCGAGCGCGGCCAGCACCGCGTCGCGGCCCCATGCGGCAAAGGCCGTGCCCAGCGCCCCGGTGAGCGCCGCGCGATTCTCCACGCGCGCGCCGTTCGAGGCAAAGCGCGGATCGCTCGCCAGCTCGTTGAGGCCCAGCACCCCGCAGGCCCGGCGGAACTGCCCGTCGTTGCCGACCGCGAGGATCAGGTCGCCATCCGAGGCCGAGAACACCTGATAGGGCGCGATGTTGGGATGCGCGTTGCCCAGACGGCGCGGCGCGTCGCCGGTGGCGAAGAAGTTCATCGCCTGATTGGCCAGCACGCCGGTCGCGCAATCCATCAAGGCCATGTCGATGTGCTGACCCCGCCCGGTCGTCTCGCGCGCCGCAAGGGCCGCCTGTATCGCGATGACGGAGTAGAGCCCGGTGAAGATGTCGGTGAAGGCGACGCCGATCTTTTGCGGCTCACCGTCCGGCGCGCCGGTCAGATCCATGATCCCCGACATGCCTTGAATGAGAAAGTCGTAGCCCGCGCGGTTCGCATAGGGCCCGTCCTGCCCGAAGCCGGTGATCGAGCAATAGACCAGCGCCGGATTCGCGGCGCGGAGGCTGTCGTAGTCGAGGCCGTATTTTGCCAGACCCCCGACCTTGAAGTTCTCGATCACGACGTCGGCGCCCTCGATCAGCGACCGGACGAGGGCCACCCCCTCGGGCGTGCGAAAATCGGCGGTGACGCTCTTCTTGCCACGGTTGCACCCATGGAAATAGGCCGCCGAGCGGTCGCCCTCCACCTCGATCCAGGGCGGGCCCCAGCGGCGCGTGTCGTCGCCCTCGGGGGCCTCGACCTTGATCACCTCGGCGCCGAGATCGGCCAGCACCTGCCCCGCCCAAGGCCCGGCGAGAATGCGCGCCAGCTCGATCACCCTGAGCCCGGCCAATGGTGCCTGTCCTGCCTCTTCCCGCATCATATTCCTCCCCGGCTCCCTGCGCGGGCGACGCTAGCCGGGTCATGCGATCTCAGCAATCGGATGGGTGCGCTTTCGGCTCGGTCGCAGCCGTTGCGCCCATGCAACCGAACGGGCATGTTCCCCTTGAGTTCATCTGGTGACGTCATGCCTCTCGAAGATCCGTATCAACGTGACGTCGACCTTGTCGGTACCCTGTCGCAAGTGCCGTTGATCCTCGACATCTGCGCGCGCACCACCGGCATGGGTTTTGTCGCGGTGGCGCGGGTGACGCAGGACCGCTGGATCACCTGCGCGGCCCGCGATGAGGTGAACTTCGGGCTGAAGCCCGGTGACGAGCTGTCGGTGGGCACCACGATCTGCCGCGAAGTGCGCGATTGCGGCCAGCCCACCGTCTTCAACGACGCGCAGTCCGATCCGATGTTCGTCGACCATCCCACGCCTAAGCTCTATGGCTTTCGCAGCTACATCTCGGTGCCGATCCTGCGCGGCGACGGCAGCCTGTTCGGCACGCTGTGCGCCATCGACCCCGAACCGCGCCGGGTCGAGACGCCAGAGACGCTCGGCATGTTCCAGCTCTTTGCCGAGCTGATCGGTCTGGCCTGCGACAAGGCCGAGGAGCAGGAGCGCGACCGCCGCGCGCTTGCCGCCGAGCGCGAGACGGCGGCGCTGCGCGAGCAGTTCATCGCCGTGGTGGGCCACGACCTACGCAACCCGGTCGCGGCGGTCGATGCCGGACTGCGCAGGCTGGCGCGCGATGCGACCGAGCCCGCGCAGTCCGGAATGATCCGGCAGATGCAGGAGGCGACGCGGCGGATGGATGGCATCATCGCCAACCTCCTCGATTTCGCGCGGGGCCGGTTGGGCAAGGGCATCCCGATCAGGCCCGCGCATATCGGCGACGCCGAGGCGCTGTTGTCGCAGGTCATCGACGAGATCGCTGTGGTCTCGGACCGCTCGATTCTGCGGCGGATCGACATTCCCTGCGAAATCCTCGCCGACCGGGCGCGTCTTGGTCAGATGCTGTCGAACCTTCTGGCCAACGCCGCGGCCTACGGGCGCGAAGGCACCGAGATCGAAGTGACGGCGCGGATCGAGGCGGCAGAGCTGGTGATCGAGGTCGCCAATCAGGGCGATCCGATCCCGGCGCAGCTGCAACTCGAGCTTTTTCGCCCCTTCACCCGCCGCGAGGCCTCCGGCCAGCCCCGCGACGGGCTTGGTCTCGGGCTCTATATCGCCTTCGAGATCGCCCGCGCCCATGGCGGCACGCTCGATCTGACCTCGACCATCGACCGCACCGTCTTTATCGCCCGGCTGCCGGTCTGAGTACCGCCGCCCGAGAGGTGGCGGCGTTTCACGTGGATCGTCTGCTTCCGGCATTCCGAAGCGCCACGCCCGTTTGCATCCCTCGGGGCGCCTGACTTGCCCGGATCGGGAAGGGGCAAAGGCCCAGCGCAATGGCGCGGAGGCGCTCCAAAGCGCTTCGGCAAGCGCTTGCGTCCCGGCCTTGCCGGGGTGAGACTATGCCCAACCGACCCCAGACAGGCCCGCGGCCCAAGGATTGCGCATGAGCGAAACCTCCCCCTGGTGGCACGCCGCCACCGCCTACCAGATCTATCCGCGCAGCTTTTGCGACAGTGACGGCGACGGCATCGGCGACATTCCGGGCATCATCTCGAAGCTCGGCCATCTCGCCGATCTCGGGATCGGCTTCGTCTGGCTGTCGCCGGTCTATCGCAGCCCGATGGCCGATAATGGCTATGACATCTCGGACTACCGCGACATCGCGCCCGAGTTCGGCACGCTGGCGGACATGGACCGGCTCATCGCCGAGGCGAAGCAGCGCGGCATCGGCATCGTCATGGATCTCGTGGTGAACCACTCCTCGGACGAGCACGCGTGGTTCCAAGAGGCGCGCAAGAGCCGCGACAACCCCTACCGCGACTATTACGTCTGGCGCGACCCGGCCCCGGACGGTGGCGCACCCAACGATCTTCAGTCGAATTTCGGCGGGCCCGCATGGAGCTATGACGAGCATTCGGGCCAGTATTACCTCCACCTGTTCGACCGCAAGCAGCCCGATCTGAACTGGCAGAACCCCGAGCTGCGTCATGCCATTTACGAGATGATGAACTGGTGGCTCGACCGGGGCGTGGCCGGGTTCCGGATGGATGTGATCGATCTGATCGGCAAGGACCCCGACGCCGGCATCACCGCCGACGGGCCGGACCTGCATCCGTTCCTGCGCGAAATGCATGACGCCACCCTCAAGGGCCGCGACGTGGTGACGGTGGGCGAGGCGTGGAGTGCGACCATAGAGGGCGCTTTGCTCTACTCGGGCCGCACCACGAACGAGCTGTCGATGGTGTTCCAGTTCGCGCATATCGTGCAAGGGTGGGACGAGGTGCATGGCAAGTGGAAGCCAAAGCCCTTCGATCTCGTGGCGTTCAAGCGGGTGATGACCAAGTGGCAGGTGGCGCTGGCCGACGACGGCTGGAACTCGCTGTTCTGGAGCAATCACGACCTGCCGCGCGCGGTGTCGAAATACGGCGACACGGGGCGTTTCCGCATCGCGTCGGCCAAGATGCTCGCCACGGTGCTGCACATGATGAAGGGCACGCCTTACATCTATCAAGGCGAGGAGATCGGCATGACCAACGTCTCCTTTACCGACATCAGCCAGTTTCGCGACATCGAGACGCTGAACTTTCACCGGATCCAGACCGCCGCCGGGGTGACGCCGGGCGATTTCCTCGCCGGGGCCAACTCTAACGGCCGCGACAACGCGCGCACGCCGATGCAATGGGACGCGGGTGATCAGGCGGGCTTCACCACTGGCGAGCCGTGGATCGAGGTGAACCCCAATCACGCCACGATCAACGTCGCCGCCGATCGGGCGAACCCGGACGGAATCTTTGCGCATTACCGCGAGCTGGCCGATCTGCGCCGCGAGTTGGCGGTGATGCGCGAGGGTGATTTCACGCCCTACCTCGAAGACCACCCGAAGGTCATCGCCTATGCGCGCCGCCATGCGGGGGCGCGGATCTCAGTGCTGGCCAATTTCACCGGCGAAACGGTGCCGGTCGAGGTGCCCGAGGGCCTCGCGATCACGGGGCGGAGCCTCAGCGCCAACTACGCGGATCGCGGAGCGCTGACCGGCACGGTCGAGTTGCGCCCCTATGAGGCGGTGGCGATCCTCGGGGCGTGAGCGACGGCGCGGGCAATCGCCCGCGCCTTGCGTCATGCGCTATACGTCCGCGGGATCGACCGCAGGATCGACCGCGCGGCGATAGAGATGCCATGTCGCGTGACCCAGGATCGGCAGCACGAAGATCAGCCCGACCATCAGCGTCGCCATGCCGAGACCGAGCCCCACCACGACGATCGCGCCCCAGATCGCCACGGTGCGCGGGTTCTCGCGCGCCAGCTGCGCCGAGGCCTTGACCGCGCGGCGCACGCCGACGTGCCGATCGAGCAGGAGCGGGAACGAAATCAGGCCGATCACCAGCACCGCCGAGGCCAACACGAAGCCGATGCCCGTGCCGATGATCGACATCGCCCAGCCCGGGCCGGTGGTCAGCGTGTCGCTGAAGAAGGCACCCATCGAGACCGGCGGCTCCGGCCCCAAGGTGACCGCGTAGAGGATCCAGGCCGCCAGCATCCAGACTACGAAGATGGCCAGAAACACGAGGCCCAGCGTCAGGATCGCGATGGCCGATGGCGATTCCGCCACCTTGAAGGCCGCGCCCCAGTTCGGATGCCCGCCCGCCTCGCGGCGGCGGCTCATCTCGTAGAGGCCGACGGCGGCAACCGGTCCCAAGAGAGCGAAACCGGTGATCAACGGCACCAGAAGCGGCAACAGGTTCGCGTTCATGGCAAAGCGGATCAGCACCAGCCCGGCCAGTGGATAGACCACGCACAGGAAGATCACGTCGGATCGGAACGCCTTGAAATCTTCGTATCCCGCGCGCAGCGCCGCCTTGAGGTCCGCGGTGTCGATGCGTCGTAGCCGGATCGGTGCGGTGTCGCGACCGATGGTCTCGCGCGCGCCCTCGCCCAAGTGATGCGAACCTGCCCCCAGAATATGCCCCGCCCAGCTGAGCGGGTTGCCGATGGTCTTGTCGATATGTCCGTCGGTCTTTGCCATGATGCCGTCCTCCCTGATCGCCAAGGGACGGCCCCGCCCGGATCGGATGCGCCGCGGCGGGGTCATCCGGATAGGGCGATGCTAGCACGGTTTTACCGTCATGGCTCTCACCCACGCGTGTCCAAAGGTTACAACACGTCGAGCAGTCGTGACTCGAAGTGACCACCGCCCCGGCCACGGACGCGTAGGCTGATCTCATTCGGTAATGAGGGAGGTAACGATGAAAACGACGTTCAAGATGGCGGCGGTGCTGGGTCTGGGCCTTGCCGGCGCGGCGGTGGCGCAGGATGCGGCGATGTTCGGCGGCGACGAGGATCAGGCCTACGCCGCGCAGGTCTGGCAGGCGATGGTGGACCAGAACCTCGCCGGTGAGGGTGCGATCATGTCCTTCCCCTATCCTGGCACCGACCCGCACGGGATGATGCTCGAGACCTTCTATTCCCGCGCGACCATCGACGGACACGACGGCGCGCTGGTGGTCAAGCGCAACTACGGCCCCGAGGGTGTCTCGGTCGACGAGGTGCTGGGGGCCCCCGCGGAACATCTGGGCGCGGTGACGGTGATGTACCGGCGCGAGGCGGGGTATGACGACGAGACCGGCAACTGGTTCTATGCCAAATACCTGCCGGACGGCACGCTCGACATGACCCCCGATGGCATGGCGCTGGCGGGTCTGGTGGGCAAGAACGCCGAGGCTGGCTGCATTGCGTGCCACCAGAACGCGGGCGACAACTACCTCTTTACCACCGAGGCCGAACTGGAGCCGATGATGGAGTGACTTCCGGGGGGCCGGGGAGATCGCGACGCGTGGCCCATATGGGCCGTATTGCAGCGGCAGAATGACCGGCCCGTCTGATCGGGCCGCAAGGCCCCCCTGCCCCCCGCAGATCACAGCGGGGGCGTCCCGCGCCCCCGAGCTCGGCCTGTCGACGCAAAGGGCGAGCTATCTCGTGCGAGGGGCTTGGGCCTATGACCCAACGGTCACCTCTCCGCGCGCGCCTCTGCCCGGCGCGGAGTCTCCCGCAGTCGCCCCATGACATGCGAATCGATCAGCAAACCCGCGCGCAATACGTCGCCCCGCTTGGTCCCCTCCACCTCGAAACCATGCCGTTCGTAGAGGCGGATCGCGGTGAGGTTGTCGGCGTTCACCTCGAGTTCGAGGCGCTGTAGGCCCAGCCAGTTGTCGGCGAGGTCGAGAAGCGCGCCGAGGATCGCGGTGCTGTAGCCCCGGCCGACATGATCGTCATGGACGATGAGCAGCACCTCCCCCACATGCGCGCGGCGCCGCCCGCATCGCATCAGCCCGCCGTGAGCGACGATCATGGAGTCATGTCCCTCCCGCTCGATGACCCCGACGAGAAAATGGTCGCCCGAGTCGGCCGAGAGGCGACGCTCGATCCGGCTTTGAGGATCATGAGGCAGCCTCAGCGTGCCGTGTCGCACGCCCGGCAGGTTCGCCATCGCGGTGAGGGCCTCGGCATCGGAGGGTTCGGCCCCACGAATGCGGAGGGTGGGAGCGTTGGTCATGCCAGTGGCCATCCGGTCACGTGTTACTCCGCGAAGAAGCCCGGCCCGGCCCGGCCCAGAAGCCGCTTGCCCATCTCGTGGCCCAGCGCCGCGCCGTCGGCAATGACGCAGTCGCCTGCGTCTTCAAGCACCTCCGAGCCATCGGGGCGCAGGATTTCGCCGCGCAAGCGCAGCCTGCCGTCCGACAGCTCCGCGAGCCCCGCGATCGGCGTCTGGCACGAGCCGTCGAGGGCGGCGAGAAAGGCGCGCTCGGCGGCGAGGCGCTGCGCCGTCTCCTCGTGGTGGATCGGCTCCAGAAGCGCTGCCACGCGGCTGTCCGCGCCGCGCCGTTCGATGCCGATGGCGCCTTGGGCGATGGCGGGCAGCATCTCGTCGGTGCCGATGGCGCGAGCGGGCACCTCGTCCATCTTGAGCCGGTTCAGACCGGCCATGGCCAGAAACGTCGCCTCGGCCACGCGATCCTCGAGTTTCTTCAGCCGCGTCTGCACGTTGCCGCGAAACTCCACGACGTTCAGATCGGGACGCCGTGCGAGGATCTGCGCCTTGCGCCGCAGGCTCGAGGTGCCGACCGTCGCCCCTTGGGCCAGATCCGGGATCGCGGTGTGGCTCAGGCTCACGAAGGCGTCGCGGGGATCCTCGCGGGTCAGGTAGCCGTCGAGCACCAGCCCGCCGGGCTGCGCGACCGGCATGTCCTTCATCGAATGCACCGCGATGTCGATGCCGCCGTCGAGAAGCGCGTCCTCGATCTCCTTGGTGAACAGCCCCTTGCCGCCGATCTGGCTCAGGGGGCGGTCGATCACGCGGTCACCGGTGGTGCGGATGATCACCACCTCGAAGGCCTCGAACGGCAGGTCCCAGGCGTGGGCCAACAGGCCGCGCGTCTCGTTGGCCTGCGCCAGCGCCAGCGGCGAGCCGCGGGTGCCGATGCGCAGGGGCTTGGCGGGGGAGGGAAGATCGCGGGTCATGCGCCAATCTCTACGCGCGGGCCGGGCGCACGGCAACCGCGACCGCCCGTCGCGCCCCGTCCGGCTTGACTTTGCCCCCCCGCGGCGGGACGAGGTGACATGACCCATGCCCCCACCCCCCCGTCGAAGCTCATGCTGCGCGCCCTTGCGGGCGAAACCCTGCCCGTGCCGCCGATCTGGATGATGCGGCAAGCGGGGCGCTATCTGCCGGAGTATCGCGCAACGCGCGCGAAGGCCGGAGACTTCCTGTCGCTGTGCTACAACCCCGAGCTGGCCGCCGAGGTGACGCTGCAGCCGATCCGCCGTTATGGCTTCGATGCTTCGATTCTCTTCGCCGATATCCTTCTGGTGCCGCAGGCGCTGGGCCTCGATCTGTGGTTCGTTACCGGCGAAGGCCCGCGGCTTTCGCCGATCATGGAAAAGGGCGGCGTCGCGGCGTTGAAACCGGCGGATGCGATCCACGAGCACCTCGCCCCGGTCTACGAGACGGTGAAGATCCTCGCGCGCGAACTGCCTTCCGAGACGACGCTGATCGGCTTTGCCGGATCGCCCTGGACCGTGGCCACCTACATGATCGCCGGGCGCGGCACGCCGGATCAGGGCCCGGCGCATGCGCTCAAGGACGAGAACCGGCCCGAGTTCGAGGCGGTGATCGACCGGATCACCGAGGCCACGATCGAGTATCTCTCGGCGCAGGTCGCGGCGGGTGCCGAGGTGGTCAAGCTGTTCGACAGCTGGGCCGGTTCGCTCAAGGGCGACGATCTCGACCGCTATTCCATCGCGCCGATGGCCCGGATCACTTCCGAGCTGAAGGCGCGGCACCCGGGCCTGCCGGTCATCGCCTTCCCGCGCGGCGCAGGCGCGCGTTTCGTCGATGCCGCGCGCGCCATCGGCGCCGATTGCATCGCGCTCGACGATGGGGTCAGCCCGGAATGGGCGGCCGAGCACGTGCAACCCATCGCCTGCGTGCAGGGCAACCTCGCCAGCCGCCACATGGTCACCGGCGGTCAGGATCTCATCGACGAGACCCGGCGCATCCGCGATGCCTTCTCGAAGGGGCCGCATGTGTTCAACCTCGGCCACGGCATCACGCCGGACGCCGACCCCGAGAACGTGGCGCTGATGATCGAGACGCTGCGCGAGACGCGTTAACCCATGCCGGTCGGGCGCTGGGTCGAGCCCCAGCGCCGCCGGTCGTGGTGCCAGCTTTGCAGGGCCCAACCGGTCCATGCAAAGACGTAGAATGCCCCCGCCACCAGCACGATCAGCCCCGGCACCGGGCCGATGTCGGCACGGTCCACGAACATCTCGAAATTCTCGACCGGCGTTGGATGCACGATCAGCTTGCCGATATAGGCGGCAGCCTGGATGATCAGGATCCACAGGTAATTGCGGCGGATGCGACGGCCCACCGAGACCCGGAACGACACGTGGTAGCGCGGCACCCAGTAATCCTCGGCCAGTTCCCTCTGCCAGCCCTCGCCCAGCCGCAGATCGCCATCCTGCAAGAGCGGCGCGTAGAAATGCGTCTCCATCCAGCGACAGCGCGCGCGCCAGACGTTGAAGTAGCGGTAGCGCCGCGCCTCCAGCATCAGGAAGAACAGGATCAGGATGCCGACCAGCACCAGCGGCAGAGGCGAGGCCTCGCGCGAGGCAAACGCGATCGACAGCGCGATCCCGAGCGTCACCACCGCCCAGTTGGTCGTGGTGTCGAGCCGGGTGCGCCAGATCGTCGAGCGGTAGACCTCGCCGCGCCAAAGATGCGCCAGCGCCCCGATCTCGGCTGCGGTCAGCTCGCGCCGTGCGTCGGTCTCGTCTCTTACCATGGCGCGATCCTCCCCGCCCCCATCTGACACGGGCGCGGGCGAGCGGTCAAAGCCCTTGGAAGATCACACCCATTTCGCCAGCGGCGGCAAGCTCATCAGCACCGCGTCCGGGTCGTGTCCGGTGGCAAGGCCGAACTTGGTGCCGCGGTCGTAGACGAGGTTGTATTCGGCATAGAGGCCGCGGTGGCGCAGCTGCGCGTCCTTGTCGGCCTCGTTCCACGGCATGGCGCGGCGCGCCTCGGCCAGTGGCAGCCATGCGGGCAGAAAGGCGCGGCCAATGTCTTGGGTCAGCGCGAAATCCTCGCGCCAGTCACCGGTGCAGCGATCATCCATGAAGACGCCGCCGACGCCGCGCGCGCGCTTGCGGTGCGGGATATAGAAATACTCGTCCGCCCAGGCCTTGAGGCGAGGGTAGAGATCGGCCCCGTGCGGGTCGAGATGGGCCTTCAGCGTGTCGTGAAAATGCGCGGTGTCCTCGGCGTATTCGATGCAGGGGTTGAGGTCGGCGCCACCGCCGAACCACCACGCGCCGGGCGTCCAGAACATCCGCGTGTTCATGTGCACGGCGGGAGCATGCGGGTTTTGCATATGCGCCACGAGGCTGATGCCGCTGGCCCAGAACCGCGGGTCCTCCGCGATGCCCGGCACGCCGCGCGCGGCCATCGAGGCCTGCGCCGCCTGCCCCAGCGTGCCGTAGACGGTCGAGATGTTGACGCCGACCTTCTCGAACACCCGGCCTCCGCGCAGCACGCACATGCGCCCACCGCCCGCGTCCTCGCCCTCGTCACCGGTGCGTTTGGTCGGCGTCACCTCGAAGCGGCCCGGCGCCTGTTCGGACAGAGGGCCCTCCGAATGGTTCTGCTCCAGCGCCTCGAAGGCGGCGAAGATCTCGCCTTGCAGCGCGGCGAACCAGTCCGACGCCTGTTCTTTCTCGGATGTCATGGCCTGCGACGTCATGCCTGCCCCCTGCTATTGAATATCCGGAGCGTCTAGCATTCTCTCCAGCGACCCGCCATGCGACCCGCTGGCCCCCGACCGAATCGACCGGAGATCTACGATGCGTACCGCCCTGTTTCTGTTGCTGCCCCTGACCCTCGCTGCCTGCGCCACCCCGCGCGAGAGCTGTCTGTCCTCGGTCGGTCGCCAAGGTCGGGTGATCGATGCGCTGATCTCGCAGACCCGTGGCAACGTCATGCGCGGCTATGCGATCGAAGAGCGCGAAGAACTGCGCACCCGCCGCGAGCTGTGCGAGTTCCGGCGCAACGATGGCTCGATCGGTCGCCGCTTTTGCGACAAGACCACCGCCGAGGATGTGCGCGTGCCGGTGACCATCGACATCGAGGCCGAGAAGGTGAAGCTCGACCAGCTTCTGGCGCGGCGCGAGGCGTTGACCCGTGCCGAAAGCGCGGCAAAGGCGCAATGCGTGGCGCGCTACCCCCAGTAAGCCCTTTGGGGGCGGCGCGGCTCGACCCTAGTGCGCGGCGACGTGGCTGGGGTCGATCAGGCTGCGCCCGCCGTCCACGGTGATCACCTGGCCCGTGACAAAGGCCGAGGCGTCCGAGGCGAGATACTGCACCGCGTCCGACACCTCGCTGGCGCTTGCGATGCGGCCCAGCGGGGTGCATTGCAGGATCGCCTCGCGGATCTCGTCATGATCGGACAACGACTGCTTGAGCGAGGCGCTCATCACCGAGCCGAAGGCCACGGCATTGACGCGGATGCGCTTGGGCGCCAAGGCCACGGCCATCGAGCGGGTCATCTGGTCCAGTGCGGCACAGCTCACCGAATAGGCCAGCAGCTGCGGATGGGTGAGGCGCGCCGCAATTGAGCTGAGGTTGATGATCGAGCCCAGCGGCGCTTCGCTTTCGGGGTCGGCCTGCTTGATCATGCGCCGCGCCGTCGCCTGGCTCAGCCGGAGTGCAGACATCAGGTTCTGATCGAGAAGCCGCTCGACCGAATCGTCCTCCGCGTCGAAGGGGTCCGAGATTCGCACCTGCCGCGCCGCGTTGACAAGGATGTCGATGCGGTCGAAGGCGTCGATGGTGAACGACAGCAGGTTGGTGATGGTCAGACGCTCGCGCAGGTCGCCCGCGAAGTGACGCACCGGGCCATCGGCCTCGCGCAACACGCTCGTTTCGCGCTCGAGCGCGGCCTCGTCGCGGTCGACGAATACGACGTTGGCGCCCGCCTCGACCATGGCGCGCGCGATGGCGAGGCCGACGCCATGCGCCGCCCCTGTCACGATCGCGGTCTTGCCGGCGATGGAAAAGCTCATGACGGTCTCCGGGGAAAGGAACGTGTCAGCGGGGTTTCTTGTCGGTGGGCTTGAGAGGCCGGATCGCGTGGAACAGCTTGAAGGTGCCGTCGCCGCCGACCTCCTCGACCGAGCGGAAGCTGTCGCGCAGCGCCGCCTCGTAGGGCAGGTGCCGATTGGCGACCATCCACAGCTGTCCCGACGGGGCCAGCATCCGCGCCGCCGCCAGAATGAAAGCACGGCCCAGCGCCGGATCGGCGGCGCGGCCCACGTGGAACGGCGGGTTCGAGACGATCCCGTCATAAAGATGGCCGGGCTTGAACCGCGTGACATCGGCCCAATGGAAGGCCGCGCGCGGGTCGGTGACGTTGCGGCGCGCACATTCGAGCGCCAGCGTCTCGGCCTCGATCAGGTCGATCGACTTCACGCCGTCGCGCTCCAGCACCACGCGCGCCAGATAGCCCCAGCCCGCGCCGAGATCGGCCATGCGCGAGGGCATCTTCTTGGGCAGGGCGGCGGCCAGCATCTGCGAGCCCCGGTCCGGCCCATCGGCCGAAAAGGCCCCCCATTGCGTCACGAAGCCGCCGTCGACCTCGGAGGGCGCGGGCGCGGCCCAGTCCGACAGGTCAACCGAGGCGGAGTCGAACCAGAACAGCCGGCCATGCGCGCGGGTCACGCAAGGCAGATCGCCCACCCGCGCGCGCATCTCGCGCCACAGGCTGTCGACGCCGTCGGTCTTTTGCCCATCGACGATCACCATCGGCGCAAGCCGCGCCGCCTGGGCCAGCATGGCGCGGGCCAGCGGCTTGGAGCGCGGCACGAAGACCACGGCGGCGCTGGCGGGTTCAGGCGCGGCCTCGGGTGCGGGCACGCTCCAGCCTTGCGCCTCCCAAGCGTCGATGTCGGGGCGAAAGCCGTGCAGGATAAGGGTGCGATCCTTGGGCAACGCCGAAAGATCGACGTCGGCTGCGGGACGCAGCGCGAGGATCGTGCCCTCGGGCAGCACGAGCGCGCCGCTCTCGATCGCGGTGGTCAGTCGGGCATCGGCCATGGGGACTCCGAAGGCAGGGGGTGAAAACAGGGCATCGGGGCCCCTATTCCCTTTCCATCGTGCATTGCAACGGGTGCTGGTGCCGCTGGGCGAAATCCATCACCTGCGCCACCTTGGTTTCGGCGATCTCATAGGAGAACACGCCGACCACGGCGAGCCCCTTCTTGTGCACGGTGAGCATGATCTCGAAGGCCTGCGCATGGCTCAGCCCGAAGAACCGCTCGAGCACATGCACGACGAACTCCATCGGCGTGTAGTCATCGTTGAGGATCAGCACCTTGTAGAGCGGAGGCCGCTTGGTCTTGGGGCGAGTCTCGACCTTGACGCCGGTGAGGTCGTCGCCATCGCCATCGTCGCCCGGCCCCGCCATGCGCGCCGCCCTGTTCGCCGCCCTGTTCGCCGTCGTCCGTGCCGCCATCCGCGCCACCATCTGCGTCGTCGTGCCTTGCATCGTCATCCGCTCTCCGGCCATCTCGGCTTGGGCTCCGCGTCTCGTTGCCAATCCCGCTCTCGCTTCGTTATATATGCGCCCCGTGCCCGGTGAAAAGCCCGGCCCTTGCCGTGGAGCGCCACAGATGCCGGATCGTTGGACCATCGCCTTCGACGCAGACGACACGCTGTGGCACAACGAGCGGTTTTTCCGCTCCACCCAAGCACGTTTCGTCGAGCTTTTGCGCGATCACGCGGGCGAGGATCGCCTGCGTGAGCGGCTGCTCGCGGCCGAGCGGCGCAACCTCGGGCGGTATGGGTTCGGGGTGAAGGGATTCGTGCTGTCGATGATCGAGACCGCGATCGAGGTCAGCGAGGCCCGCGTGCCCGCCACGGCGATCGCCGAGATCATGGATCTGGGCCGCGAGATGCTGGCGCATCCGATCGAGCTTCTGCCCGGTGTCGAGCAGGCGATCGCTGCACTGTCGGGCGAGGCCCGGCTGGTGCTCGTCACCAAGGGCGACCTGCTCGACCAAGAACGCAAGCTGGCGCAATCGGGTTTGGGCGAGGCTTTCGAGGCGGTCGAGATCGTGTCGGACAAGACCGCGCCTGTCTATGCCGCCATCTTCACCCGCCACGCGATCCGACCCGACCGCGCCGTCATGGTCGGCAATTCGCTGAAATCCGACGTGCTGCCGGTGATCGAAGCGGGAGGCTGGGGCGTACATGTCCCATCGGAGACGACCTGGGAGCTGGAGCACGCCGAGGCGCCGGAGGCGCATCCGCGATTCCGCCGGATCGACAGCCTCGCGGCTCTACCCGCGATGGTTGCCGAACTTTGCGCCTGATCCCGCAAAGGAAACCCTTGCCTGCGGCTTTCGCGCCACGTCCGCCCCGCAAAGATCCCGGCCCAGGCCCCTGTCGGCGCTGCACTCCTTCGGTATAGGGCGAGTCGCGCGCGGCAGCTTCGTGCGATGCTTGAGGACAACGGGCAAAGTATTTGGAAACATATCTATTTTAGTGACGCCACGTTTATGATACATATTGAGACATAATTGAGGTGCCCGCATGAAGACGGTCATCCGCGAGGCAAAACAAAGGGCAATCACGTGAGCAGTCGTCTGTTGCGGACGGCCCGGATCGGGCTGTTTCTAGTCACTACCCTTACGGCGGGTATCACCATCGCCACCGGCGCGCTTGCCGCGCCTTACGCGGCGATGGTCGTGGACGCCAAGACAGGGGCCGTCATCCACGAGGAAAATGCCGACACGCGTCTGCATCCCGCCTCGCTGACCAAGATGATGACCCTCTATATCGCCTTCCACGCGATCCAGCGCGGCGAAATCTCCCTCGATTCCGAGGTGACGATCCCCTCCCGCGCCGCGGCACAGCCCCCTTCCAAGCTCGGGCTGCGCACCGGCCAGAAGATCAAGTTCCGCTACCTGCTGCGCGCCGCGGCCGTGAAATCGGCCAACGATGCCGCCACCGCGATCGGCTTTGCCATCTCGGGCAGCGAAGAGGGCTTTGCCAAGCGGATGAACGCGACCGCGCAGGCGATGGGCATGCGCAACACCCACTTCGTGAACATGAACGGCCTGACCTCCGACGGTCACCTGTCGACCGCGCGCGACATGACGGTGCTGGGCCGCCACATGATCTATGACTTCCCGCAATACTATAACCTGTTCTCGCGCCGCTCGGCCGATGCGGGCATGTCGCAGGTCAACAACACCAACCGCCGCTTCCTCGACGCCTACAAAGGGGCCGACGGCATCAAGACCGGCTTCACCAATGCCGCGGGCTACAACCTCGTGGCCTCGGCGCAGCGCGGCGACCGCCGGATCATTGCCACGGTCTTCGGCGGCACCTCGACCGCGAACCGCAACGCGCAGGTGATGAAGCTGCTCGACAAGGGCTTTGCCAGCCAGCCCGGTCAGGCAGCACCGACGCAGGCCCCGGCGCTCGTCGCCGCCACCCCGGCGCTCGGCCCCACCACCGGGGCGCACACGATCCGCGTGACCGGCGTGGTCAAGCGCAGCCTGCGCCCGCAGCAGCGTCCGGGCACTGCCGCCGCTCCGGTGCTGGTCGCCACCGCGTCGGGCATCGAGGACGCGCTCGCCGCGGCGCTGCTCGTCTCCGCCTCGCCCTCGGCTGCCGCACAGGAAGAGGTGGCCCCGGCCCGCGTCGCGGTTGCCGCTGCTCCCGCCCCCACCGCCCCGATCACGGATCTGAGCGACATGGCCCCCGCCACCGCCGAGCTTTTCGCCGAGGCCGGGATCACCGCCGACACCACGCCCGAAGCCCGCCCGACCGAGATGATCATGACCGCCGCCGCGATCGCGCCGGTCGATGCGTCGCGGATGCAGGCGGTGCCAGAGGTGGTGACCCGCGTGTCGACCTCGGGTGGCCGGCTCTGGGGCATCAACGTCGGTCGCTTCAACAGCCGCGGCTCGGCCGAGCGGGTCCTGATCCAGACCGCGCTCAACGAGCCCGGCGCGCTCGACGGGGCGCTGCGGCGGGTGACCCAGCGCGCGGGTGGCTTTGACGCCAACTTCATGGGTCTCACCAACGAGGCCGCCGATCTGGCCTGCCGCCGCCTGCAGGCACGCGGCGCGATGTGTTTCATGATCGGGCCGTCCTGAGCCTTCTCCTCCCGGGCTCGTCACGACCCCTTCGGCGCCGCGTTCTTCCTCCCGGAACGCGGCGCCGTCTTGTTTTCGGGCCTGCGCGCGCGTTTGATGACCGCGCCCAGAACCGGAGCCCATATGACCCGACTTGCCGTCATCCCCCCTGCCCCGCGGCGCTTTGCCACCACCGACCCGACGCTCGAGGTCGAGCTACACCGCATTTTCTGCGTCGGGCGCAACTATGCAGCCCACGCGCGCGAAATGGGCAATGACGACCGCGAGCCGCCGTTCTTCTTCACCAAGCCCGCGAGCGCCGCCGTCGCCTCTGGTGCGACGCTTTCCTACCCCCCCGCCACCTCCAATCTGCATCACGAGGCCGAGCTGGTGCTGCTGATCGGGATCGGCGGCGCCGACATCGCGATCGACACGGCGCTCGAGCACGTCTGGGGCTACGGCGTGGGAAACGACCTGACCCGGCGCGACCTGCAGGCCGAAGCCAAGGAAATGCGTCGCCCCTGGGACATGGCGAAGGGGTTCGACGCTTCGGCGGTTCTCGGGCCGCTCCACCCCGCCTCGGAGATCGGCCACCCGTCCAAGGGCCGGATCACCGCGCAGGTGAACGGAGAGTTGCGGCAGGAGGCCGATCTGTCGGACATGATCTGGAGCGTGGCCGAGATCGTGTCGCATCTGTCTCGGCTGGTGTCGCTGTGCCCCGGCGATCTCATCATGACCGGCACGCCCGAAGGCGTGGGCTCGGTCGCGCCGGGTCAGGACTGCGTGGTGGCGATCGAAGGTCTGGGCGAGGCCCGGTTCCGCTACGCCTGACCGGCGGCCATCGCTCTCGTATATGTAGATGCGCCTGCCCCCTTGCGGGGCGGCGCAAGCCTCAGAACGCCGCCGCCATCAGCTCGCGCGTGTAGGCGGACTTGGGCGCGTTGAAGATCTCTGCCGCGGGCCCTGCCTCGACCACGTCGCCGTTCTTCATCACCATCACCTTGTGGCTGAGCGCGCGCACGACCTTGAGATCATGGCTGATGAAGACATAGGCGAGGCCGTATTTGCGCTGCAGATCGCGCAGCAGATCGACGATCTGCACCTGCACCGTCATGTCGAGCGCCGAGGTCGGCTCGTCGAGCACGATCAGACGCGGGCGCAGGATCAGCGCACGGGCGATTGCGATGCGCTGGCGCTGTCCCCCCGAGAACTCGTGCGGATAGCGGTCCATCGCCACCGGATCTAGCCCAACCTCGCGCATGATCTCGGCCACCATGTCGCGCCGGTTGCGCCCTTTTTCGACGCCGTGCACGCCCAGACCCTCGGAGATAATCTGCGAGACGGTCATGCGCGGGCTGAGCGAGCCGAAAGGGTCCTGAAACACGATCTGGATCTCGGAGCGCAGCGGCCGCATGCGGCGCTGGCTGAGGTCCTGGATCTCCTGACCGTCGAACAGAATGCGCCCTTCCGAGCCGATGAGCCGCGCCATGGCCAGAGCCAGCGTGGTCTTGCCCGAGCCGCTTTCGCCCACCACGCCCACGGTTTCGCCCGCGCGAACCGAAAGCGTCGCGTCGTTGACGGCCTTCACATGGCCCACGGTGCGCTTGAGCAGGCCGCGGTGGATCGGAAACCAGATCTTCAGATGCTCGGTCTCGGCCACCACGGGGGCGGTTTCGGATACCGGCTCTGGCAGGCCGGTCGATTCGGCCTCGAGCAACATCCGGGTATAGGGGTGCTGCGGGTTGGCGAAGATCGCTTCGGTCGGCCCCTGCTCGACGATCTCGCCGTCCTTCATGACGCAGACCCGGTCGGCGATGCGGCGCACGATCCCGAGGTCGTGGGTGATGAACAGCATCGACATCGCGCCGTCGCGCTTGAGCTCGGCCAGAAGTTCGAGGATCTGCGCCTGAATCGTCACGTCGAGGGCGGTGGTCGGCTCGTCGGCGACGAGCAGGTCCGGCCCGTTGGCCAGCGCCATGGCGATCATCACGCGCTGCCGCTGGCCGCCAGAAAGCTGGTGCGGATAGGCGTCGAGCCGGGTTTCGGGGTCGCGGATGCCGACGCGGGTCAAAAGCTCGATGATCCGGGTTCGCACCGCCGCCCCGCGCAGGCCCTGATGCAGCTCGATCGATTCCGACAGCTGCCGCTCGAGCGTGTGTAGCGGGTTGAGCGAGGTCATCGGCTCTTGGAAGATGAAGGAGATGTCGTTGCCGCGCACCCGGCGCAGATCGGCCTCGGGCGCGCCGACCATCTCGCGGCCCTCGTAGCGCACTGACCCCGAAAGCTCCGCCGTCTCGCCCAGAAGCTGGACCGTCGAGAGCGCGGTGACCGATTTGCCCGAGCCGCTCTCGCCCACCAGCGCCACGGTCTCGCCGCGCGCCACGCTAAAGGAGACGCCGCGCACGGCGGGGATCAGCGCGCCGTCCTGCCGGAAGCTCACGCGCAGGTCGCTGACATCGAGGATCGTGTCGGTCATGCGAAGGTCTTCCTCGGGTCGAAGGCGTCACGCACCCCTTCGAAGATGAACACCAGAAGCGACAGCATGATCGCGAAGGTGAAAAAGGCGGTGAAGCCGAGCCACGGGGCTTGCAGGTTCTGTTTGGCCTGCAACGTCAGCTCGCCCAGGCTGGGCGCCGAGGACGGCAGGCCGAAGCCGAGGAAATCGAGCGAGGCCAGCGTGCCGATCGCCCCCGTGACGAGGAAGGGCAGCATCGTCACGGTCGCCACCATGGCGTTCGGCAGCATGTGGCGGAACATGATCTTGCTGTCGGATACGCCGAGCGCCCGCGCCGCGCGAATGTATTCGAAGTTGCGCGCCCGCAGGAATTCGGCCCGCACCACACCGACCAGCGAGGGCCAGCCGAACAGCACGGTGAGAAAGACCAAGAGCCAGAAACTTCGCCCCAATATCGCAAAGACGATGATGATCACGTAAAGCGAAGGCGTGCCGGTCCAGATCTCGATGAAGCGTTGAAAGATCAGGTCGGTCCAGCCGCCGAAATAGCCCTGCACCGCGCCCGCGACGATGCCGATGAGCGAGGAGGCCAGCGTCACGATGATCGCGAAGACGATCGAGAGGCGAAAGCCGTAGATGACGCGGGCAACGACGTCGCGCTTGGTGTCGTCGGTGCCGAGCCAGTTGGTCTCGGAGGGCGGCGCGGGTGCGACGCCGGGCACGTCGACGATGGTGTCGAAGGCATAGGGGATCGGCGGCCAGACCAGCCAGCCCTTTTCGAACTCCGACATGTCGTTGGCGATGAGCGGCAAAGGCTCGCCCGCTTCGACCGCCGCCATGATCTCGCGCGGGGCATCGAAGCAGTCGGTCAGCCCGCCGGTGACGATCAGGCACCGCACCTCGGGGTCCGAATAGGCGGCCTCGGTCGGGAAATCGCCGCCGAAATCCTGCTCGGAGTAAAAGCTGATGATCGGGCTGCGAATCTCGCCACGGTAGCTCACCAGCAGGGGCCGGTCGTTGGCCAGAAGCTCGGCAAAGAGGCTGAGACCGAACAGCACCGAGAAGATGACGAGCGACCACAGCGCCCGGCGGTTGCGCTTGAAGTTGCGCCAACGGCGCGCGTTGAGCGGGGACAGCGCCATTCAGCCTCTCCGTTCGAAGTCGATGCGCGGATCGATCAGCACATATGTGAGGTCGGTGACGATGCCGACGACCAGCCCCATGAGCGAGAAGGCAAACAGCGTGCCGAACACCACCGGGTAGTCGCGCGCCACCGCCGCCTCGAACCCGAGGCGCCCAAGACCGTCGAGCGAGAACAGCGTCTCGATGATCAACGAGCCGCCGAAGAACACGCCGATGAACAGCGCCGGAAAGCCCGAGATCACGATCAGCATGGCATTGCGAAACACGTGGCCATAGAGAACCTTGCGCTCGCTCAGCCCCTTGGCCCGCGCCGTCATCACGTACTGCTTCTTGATCTCGTCGAGAAACGAGTTCTTGGTCAGCAGCGTCAGCGTGGCAAAGGCCGAGATGGTCGAGGCGAGGACGGGAAGCGCGATGTGCCAGAAGTAGTCGAGCACCTTGCCGACGAGGCTCAGGCTTTCCCAGTTGTCCGAGGTCAGGCCCCGCAGCGGGAAGATGCGCCAGTAAGAGCCGCCCGCGAAGAGCACGATCAGCAGGATCGCGAAGAGAAAGCCCGGGATGGCATAGCCCACGATGATCGCTCCGCTCGTCCATGTGTCGAAGGACGAGCCGTCGCGCACCGCCTTGCGGATGCCCAGCGGGATCGAGATCATGTAGGCCAGCAACGTCGACCAGAGCCCCAGCGTGATCGAGACCGGCATCTTTTCGAGCACGAGGTCGATCACCGAGATCGAGCGGAAGTAGCTCTCTCCGAAATCGAAGCGCATGTAGTTCCACATCATGTTCAGGAACCGCTCGAGCGGCGGCTTGTCAAAGCCGAACTCGCGCTCGAGCTCGGCGATGAACTCGGGCGGCAGGCCGCGCGCACCGATGTAGTCGCTCTCGCCACCGCCGCCCTGGCTCACCTCGCTGCCGCCGCCGGCAAAGCTCTCGAACACGTCGCCACCGCCCTCCATCTGGGCGATGATCTGCTCGATCGGCCCGCCGGGCACGAACTGCACGAGGGCAAAGTTGATGATCATGATCCCGAGCAGCGTCGGGATCACGAGCAGCAATCGTCTGAGGATGTAGGCGCCCATGCGGTCGGAAGCTCTCCCTTATCGCAGCGCGCCCGCGGCGCGCAGCCTGTCTGCGGCCTCGGCGTCGTACCACCAGAAGTCGATCTCGCCCAGAGCGAAGGGCGGCATCGGCTCGGGGTGCCGGAACTGGTCGTAATAGGCGACGGTATGGACGTCCTTGTACCACTGCGGCACCCAGAACATCTCGGCGCGCAGCACCCGGTCGAGCGCTTGGGTGGCAGTGCTTAACTCTTCGAGCGATTGTGCATCGATCACCGTGGTCACGAGACGATCCACCGCCGGGCTGCGCAGCCGCATCAGGTTGCGAGAGCTGTCGTCGGCGGTTTTGGCGGCGTACCACTGCTCCAACTCGACGCCCGGTTCGAAGCCCATCGAGAAAGTGTGGTTCACGAGGTCGAAATCGCCCGAGCGGGTGCGCTCCACGTATTGCGAGGTGTCGACCCGCTCCAGCACGCCCTTCACCCCGAGCCGCGCGAGGTTCTCGATGAAAGGGTTCACGATGCGGTCGAATTGCGGGCTGTATTGAAGGAATATCAGCTCCAGCAGCTCGCCATCCTTGTGGCGCAGGCCGTCGTCGCCGATGATCCAGCCAGCCTCTTCGAGAAGCTGCCCGGCGCGGCGATATGTGCCGCGATCGGGAGTGTTGTTGGCCGCGTCGAGCCGCGGCGCGCCGCGCACCTCGTCGGTGAGGATGGCTTCCGGCAGAAGCCCCTCTTCGACCAGGGGTGCGAGGATCGCGCGCTCGCCCTCCGATGGCGTGCCGGTCGCTTCGAGATCGGAGTTCTCCCAGAAACTGTCGACCCGCTCGTAGAGCCCGTAGAACAGCGACTCGTTGGACCATTCGAAGTTGAACATCATGCCGATGGCTTCGCGGACGCGGGGGTCCTGCCACTTGGGATCGTCGAGGTTGAACACGAAGGCCTGCGCCCCGGCGATGGTGCCGTCGGGCACTTCTTCGGTCTTGACCCACCCCTTCTGGATGGCCGGAAAGTCGTAGCCCGTGGCCCAGTCCTTGGAGGAGTTTTCGACCCGGAAGGTGTATTCGCCCGACTTGAAGCCCTCGAAGGCGGCGGCGCTGTCGGCGAAATATTCGATCCGGATGCTGTCGAAGTTGTTGCGGCCGATGTTGAACGGATGCTCCGCGCCCCAGAAGTTCTCGTTGCGGCCATAGACGATGCGCCGGTTGAACTCGGCGCTCTCGAGCTCGTAGGGGCCGGTGCCGAGGAACGGCTCCTTGGTGCTTTCGTCGATCCGCGCGCCGGTCTCCTCGAACCAGGCCTTGGAGAAGGCCACGGTGCCGCCCGCAAAGCCGATCACGTCGCGGCGCGGCGCGTCCTCGGTGAAGGTGAACTTGATGCGGTGCGGGCCCAGCACTTCGACGCTCTCGAGGAAGTTCGAGACCACGGCGCGGTACTCGGCGATGCCCTGTTCGAGAAACAGCTCGTTGGTGAACTTCAGATCTTCGGCGGTCATCGGCGTGCCATCGGCAAAGGTCACGTCGTCACGCAGGTTGAAGATCACCCAGTCGCGGCTCTCGGGGTATTCGAGCGTGGTGCACAGGTAGCAGTACATCGCATAGGCGTCGTCGGCCACGGAGGTCATGATCCGCTCGTGCGGCAGCGAATTGAGCGCGGCCGCCACGCCCTGACGCGAATAGGAGTTGAAGCTGTCGAAGGTGCCCTGCGACCATTCGCTGATCTCGCCGCCCTTGGGCGCGTCGGGATTGACGTAGTCGAGATGCGCGATGTCGGGGCCGTATTTCAGATCGCCGAAATTGGTGTAGCCGTGGCTGGTGATGACACGTTCCGCACCTGCCGCGTCCGCCTGCTCCGCCTCGGGCAGCGCCACCTGCGGCAATGTCACGCGCGGCGCGTCCTGTCCGCTTGCGGATTGGGCGCCTGCGGCTTGCGCCAGCAACAGCGCGCCGAGCGCCAGCGCGGAACCGGTGATCCAGAGGCGCGGGTCAAAGCGGGCCTGCGGCTGCGTGGCGGCTTGGGCGGGACGGCGGGTCTGCATCTTGCGCTCCTCTTGGCGAAACGGCCATGTCGGGCGAGGCTAGCGGTGCAAGCGCCTGACGTTCAAGGCGAGATTGCGTGAGCGGCACGTGTCCGCCGCGTCGAACCGCGAGACCGGCATGCGAAAGGGGCCGCCCCTTCCGGAGCGGCCCCTTCGAAATCCGGTGGTGGCAGAGGATCAGCCGCCGATGGTCGCGAGATAGGCGATCAGGTTGGCGCGGTCCTCGGCACCCTTGAGACCGTTGTAGGTCATCTTGGTGCCCGGCGCGTAATCGCGCGGGTTGGCGAGAAAGCCGTTGAGATGCTCGGGGTCCCAGACATCGGCCACGGCCTTGAGCGCACCCGAGTAGCTGTAGCCCGGATAGGCGCCGACCTCGCGGCCGACCACGCCGTGAAGCGAGGGGCCGGTGCCGTTCACGCCCTCTTCGAGCGCGTGGCAGGAGCGGCAGTTGCGCCACACGCCTTCACCGGCGGAGGCATCGGCCGAGGCATAGATCTCCTCGAAGGGCACGGCCTCTTCTTCGGCGCCGCCACCCTCGCCGCCCTCTTCGACCGGGATCGAATAGGCCTGCGCGTGCTCTTCGCCGTGACCACCGCCGCTGCTATAGATGATATCGGCGGCCCAGCCACCAAGGAGGAAGACCAGCAGCGTACCGCAAAGGCCGCCAACGACCTTGGTCAGGGTCATCGTGTCGAACATGTCGCGTTCCATTCCGTTCGGCGTTTCGGGGGTATGTATCCGCTTCCCGCGCGATGTTGCAAGGTGTAGTCCCGCGACGAATTGCCCTTATGGGGACGCCTGTTCAGGGGAGGATCCGCCGTGGCCGGTCGCATCGCATTTCAGGGGGAACTCGGCGCTTACGGGCATCAGGCCTGCGCCGAAGCCCGGCCCGATCTGGAGCCGCTGCCCTGCACCACTTTCGAAGACGCGATCGAGGCGGTGCGCAAGGGCACGGCCGAGCTTGGCATGATCGCGGTCGAAAACTCGACCTATGGCCGGGTCGCGGACGTGCATCACCTGCTCCCTGAAAGCGGGCTGCATATCGTCGACGAGGCCTTCGTGCGGGTGCATATCAACCTGCTGGGCGTAAAGGGCGCACGTCTGGCGCAGGTTGAGACCGCGACCAGCCACACCGTGCTTCTGGGTCAGTGCCGGGGTTTCCTGCGCGAGCACGGCATCTCGACCATCACCGGTGCCGACACCGCCGGATCGGCCCGCGCCATCGCCGAGGCGGGCGATCCGCGCCACGCCGCTCTGGCCTCCGAGATCGCGGCCTCGATCTACGGTCTCGACGTGCTGGCGCGCCACATCGAGGATCACGCGCGCAACACCACGCGGTTTCTCGTCATGTCGCGCGAACCCGACCTGAAGCGGCGCGGTAAATCGGGGATGATGACCAGCTTCGTGTTCCGGGTGCGCAACATCCCGGCCGCGCTCTACAAGGCGATGGGCGGCTTCGCGACCAACGGCGTCAACATGACCAAGCTCGAGAGCTACATGGTCGGCGGCCAGTTCACCGCGACGCAGTTCTATGCGGAGATCGAGGGCCATCCCGATGACCGCAACGTCCAGCTCGCCTTCGACGAACTGGACTACTTCACCGACAGCATTCGGCTCATGGGCGTGTTTCCCGCCGCCCCCCGCCGACACGAGCCGGCGCCGCGCGGCTGAAGCCTCAGCCCGCGCGCCGCGCCCAGCGCGCTTCGATCTCGCGCGCATAGCCTTCGAGCCGCCCGGCAAGGCGCGTCTCGAGCGAGCCATGCGCCAGCTTCAGCGATTGCAGCACCAGCCGTCCCGGCATCGAGCGCGGCGCGAACCGGACCGACAGGCCGAGATGGCTGCCACCGTTGCCGTCGGGCAGCGCCTCGATGCGCACGAAGATCTCAACGCCGGAGCTTTCGCCCTGCACGGTGTAATCCTGAGGCGCGTCAAAGGCGATGACGCGGGCGGCGACGTCGCGCTCGCGGCCCAGCACCTTGACCGACGCGTTCCAGCCGCGGCCCACGGGCGCGGGGCCGCCCTGTTTCTGCACCTCGATGCCGCGCCGTAGCGCCTGCCGTTCGAAGGCGGTGAAATCGCTGGCCTGTTCGAAGACGAAGTCCCGCGGTGCGGCGACGGCCTGTTTCGACTTGAGTTCCATGACGCTGCCTCGGTCTGCCTCGCGGGGCGTGTGTTCGCCCGGCGGCGCCGGTTCTCGCGTCAATCGAGCCGACCCGCAAGCCAGTTCCACATCAGGTGCCGGGCGATGGAGCCGTTAAGCGGCGCGCGGATCTGGGTGTCTTCGCCCGCAAAGATCCGCGCCAGCCGCTGCCGCGACACCCAATGCGCTGCCGCGATCTCGGCGGGGTCTGGCCGCAGGATCGGGCGCTCCGGCCCCGTGACCTCGCCCCGGCATCCCAGCATCAGCGACGCCGGAAAGGGCCAGGGCTGGCTTGCCACGTAGCGCACCGGCCCGACCGTGACGCCCACCTCCTCCAGAACCTCGCGGCGCACCGCCGCTTCGACCGTCTCGCCCGGTTCGACAAAGCCCGCGAGCACCGAGTGCATGGTGTCGGGCCAGGCCGGGGCGCGGCCCAGAAGCACGGCGTCGCCATGCGTCACCAGCATGATCACCACCGGGTCGGTGCGCGGGAAATGCGGCGTGCCGCAGGCCGGGCAATCACGTCGCCACCCCGCCTCGGCCAATACGCTGGGTGCGCCGCAGCGCGCGCAGAACCGGTGCGATGCGTGCCAGTTCAGCACCGCGCGCGCCATCGCCGCCAGTTCCGCGTCGCGCGGCTCCAGCGTCGCCATGGTGCCGCGTAGCTCGGCAAATCGCGCCCCCGCCATGCCCGGACAATCCACCGCCTCGGAAGGATCGGGAGCCTCGGGCGCACCTGGCCAATCGGCAATCGGCCGCGCAAAGATCCCCGCGCCCGTCGAATCTCGCCCCAGCAGCACCGCCGCCTCGGGCGCGCCCTCGAACAGGGCGTGATCCGGTGGCACGCCCTTGAGCCGCCCCTCCGCGAGCGGCACCCGACCCCGCCACAGCGGTATCACCCATGTGTCAGGCCGCGCCACGAGCGTCGCCACGGCCTGCGAATCACCGCGGATCTCGGCCGCGCGATCGAGTCCGCCGCCGCCGAAAGTGATGTCGTCCAGCGGCCCCATGCGCGTCTTTCCTTACATTTGGCCGCAATGACGCTGCGGCGTCTGGAAGAATGCGTAACGTCGCGTGGATGTAAAGCTGTGCAGCTGCCCTTTGGTAACCCTAGGTTGCCGACCATCCTTCGGGGCGACCCGTCGGACAGGAGGTTCGAAGGGAACGGCGCATGGGGTCCAAGGCGGTCGGGGCGGTGGGGAACGGTGGCGATTCGATCGCGCTGCGATTGATATGCACTACGGATCTGCACGGGCATGTGCTGCCGTGGGACTATCTCGCGGGGCGGTGCGACCCGAGCATCGGACTGGCGCGTATCGCGCCCCTGATCCACGCGCATCGCCGCCGACGCGCCAATGTCATGCTGTTCGACAATGGTGATTTTCTTCAGGGCAACCCGATGACGGACTCTGAGACCGACCGGCTCGCGCGGGGCGGTGCCGGGCCGCACGCCGTGGTCGCGGCGATGAACACGCTGGGCTACGACGCGGGCACGCTGGGCAACCACGAGTTCAACCAAGGCCTCGGAGTGCTGCGGCGGGTACTGCGCGGCTTCGGCCATCCCCTGACCTCCTCCAACCTCACGCTGGCGCCCGGCGCCGGGGCACCTCTGGTATCGCCAGGGTTGTTGCTGCGGCGGCGGCTGACGCGACGCGACGGACGGGCCGTGCTCCTCAGGATCGGCGTGATGGGCGTGGCCCCGCCGCAGACCGCCGAGTGGGACCGGCTGCGGCTCGGGGGGCGGCTTCAGGCCGAGGACATGGTCCTTGCGGCGCGGCGTCAGGCAGCGGAACTGCGCGCGCGTGGTGCCGACATCGTCGTCTTGCTCGCGCACAGCGGTCCCGGCGCCGCACGCCCCCTCCGGGGGGCCGAGAACGCAGGCCGCGCGCTGGCGGCGTTGCCGGACATCGATGCGCTTTTTCTGGGGCATACGCACAGCCTGCTGCCCGATCCGCGTCTGGCCGGGCAGGACGGCGTGTTCGCGCGTCCCGTCGCGCAGGCCGGGCGCTTTGGCAGCCATCTGGGGGTGATCGACCTCGACCTGCGGCGCGCCCATCCCGGCGACAGGTGGCGCAGCCGCGGCACGGGGTGGATCGAAAGCCCGAGCGCGCGCGGCTGCGACGCCGTGACGGCGGCCCCGGTGCGGCGCGCGCACCGGGCGGCGCTGGCGGGCCTGCGGCGCCCCGTCGGACACAGCACCCTGCCGATCGACAGCCATTTCGCCCTCGTGGCCCCCGACCGCTCCCTGCAGCTTGCCGCCGACGCGCTACGGGCGGCGGCGGGACGGATGCTGGCAAGGCGCGCGGAGGCGGCGCTGCCGCTCCTCGTCGCCGTCAGACCCTTTCGGGCCGGGGGGCATGGCGGTGCCGGACACTACCTGTCGCTACCCGCCGGCGCGCTGACCGAGCGCCACCTGCAGGCGCTGCACCCGCACCCCGACCGGCTGTGCCTGACGGTGGTCGATCGCGCGGCGCTGCTCGACTGGCTCGAGCGCGGCGCGGCACTGTTCTGCCGGGTGCTGCCCGGCCGCCGCGATCAACCGCTGATCGACCCCGCGCGCCCGCCCTACGGCTTTGAGGTGATCGACGGGCTCGACTGGCGCATCGATCCCAGCCGCCCCGCCGGGCAGGGCCGCGTCGACGACCTGCGCCATGACGGCCGCCCCGTCGGGCCGGCCGACCGCTTTGTCATAGCCACGACGAGCTATCGCCTGGGCGGCGAGGACGCGCTGCCACGGCGGCTACGCGCGGGTCAGGTGCCCGTGGAGGGGCCGCTGCTGCGCGAGGCGCTACGCGCACATCTGGCCTCTGGCCCGGTAACGCCACGGCCCCGTCCCTCCTGGCGCTTTGCCGCCCTGCCCCGCACCGCGGCGTGGTTCGATGCCCCGCCCGAGGCCCGGCAGGCCGCCGCAAGCCTCGGCGCGCGCCAGATCGCGCCGATCGGCCCCGCCGCCGATGGCTTCCACCGGTTCCGGCTCTGCTTTGGCCCCGAGGGTGCGGCGCTTCCCATCGACTCGGCCCCCCGGCTTGGCTATGGCGGTCCCGCCAGAACAAGGACGCCCCGATGCCCCGCCGCTATGACGCTGTGATCTTCGACCTCGACGGCACGCTGGTCGACACTGAAACGCTGTGCAATGCCGAGGCGCTTGTGGCGCTGCGCGCGCAGGGCATCGAGATCGATCACGACTTCTTCGAAAGCCTCGCGGGCGTGCACGACGCGCGGCGGATCGAGCTGATCCGCGAACACACGGGCCAGCCGCTCGACGCGGAGCGTTTTCTCGAAGACTGGGACGCGCAGGTCGACGCGCGCCTTGCGCCGGGGCTTCCCCTCAAGACCGGGGCCGAAGAGCTGATCGCGGCCATCGCCGGGCTTGGTCTGCCAATGGCGATCGCCACCTCGTCGCGCCGCACGCCGGGGCTGAGCAAGATCCGCGCCGCCGGGCTTGAGGCGCATGTCGACACCATCGTCACGGTCGACGACATCGCCCACGCCAAGCCCGCACCCGACGCCTATCTCGAAGCCGCGCGCCGTCTCGGCACCGACCCCGCACGATGCCTCGTCTTCGAGGACAGCGACACCGGCGCCGAAGCAGGCCGCGCCGCCGGGATGGTCGTGGTGCAGGTGCCCGAGGCCTCCGGCACCAAGGGATCGCACGCCACTCATCTGGTCACGGGGCTCATCGAAGGCGCGCGTGCCGCCGGGCTTTTGCCCCTGACTGTGTGATCTCTCGGGCTTGCACCTCGGCGCGGCCTTGCCTATATCGCCTTTTGAGAGGTTGGCGCGGGCGAGCGCCTCGCCAACCCGGTCAGGTCCGGAAGGAAGCAGCCGTAACGAGCCCCGCTTGGGTCGTTGTCCAGCCTCTCACCCACCCGAACCACGGAGGACGTCATGCGGAATGTGATCACCCTCCGGGCCGGGGCCGCCTGAGCCGCCCCTTGCCCGACGCGACGCCGCCCGCCCTCGCGGGCTCGTGTTCTTTCGTGACGGGACCAATACAGTGACAGACATCACGCTTTCCGATCTCGGCTGGTCGGACCATTTCGCGCGGCAGCTCGAAGAGGGCGACACGCCCGCGCGCATTGCCGAAATCCATCGCACCATTCTCGTGGCGCTCACTCCTGACGGCCCGGTCAAGATCGGCGCGCCGTCCGGCGCGGGTTCCTTTGCCGTGGGCGACTGGGTCGGAATGCGCGACGCACAGGCGCGGATGCGCCTCGCGCCACGCAGCCAGATCGCCCGGAAGGCCGCCGGACACACCGTCTCGCGCCAGCTCGTGGCCGCCAATGTCGACACGCTCGGCATCGTCACCAGCTGCAACGACGACTTCAACCCGGCGCGGCTGGAGCGCTACGTGGCGCTTGCCATGGCGGGCGACTGCCTGCCGCTGGTGATCGTGACCAAGGCCGACCTCGTGGACGAGGTGGAGCCCTACCTCGCGCAGGCCCGCGCGATCTCGCCGCAGGTGGTGGCGATGGCGCTCAACGCGCGCGATCTGGACGACGCCTCGCGGCTCGAGCCGTGGTGCGGGCCGGGGCAGACGCTGGCGCTCGTCGGCTCCTCGGGCGTCGGCAAGACGACTTTGCAGAACGCACTCACTGGCGGGGCCGGGGCCACCGCGGGGGTGCGCTCCGACGATGCCAAGGGGCGGCACACCACGACCTACCGGGCGCTGCGGCGCTGCCGCGCAGGGGGCTGGCTGATCGACACGCCGGGCATGCGCGAGCTGCAGCTCACCGACACCGCCGAGGGCATCGAGGAGCTGTTCGACGACGTGACGGCGCTGGTGAGCGCATGCCGCTTCACCGATTGCGCGCATGAGACCGAGCCGGGGTGCGCGGTGCGCGCGGCCATCGCGGCGGGGGATCTCGACCCCGAGCGCCTCACACGCTGGCGCAAGCTGGAGGCCGAGGACCGCCACAACAGCGAAAGCCTCGCCGAGGGGCGCGCGCGCGGTCGCAGTTTCACCAAGCACATCAAGTCGACGCAGCGCGGCGCGCGTCGCCGCAAGGGCGGTTGACGCCCCGCCTCCCGCCGGGCCTGATGGCCCGGCAGGAGGACGCATGGACGACACCGATGGCGACCGCGAGGTCGACGCCAAGACCCAATGGGCCGAGGATCGCACCGATTGGGCCGAGGACCGCACGCTTCTGGCCAACGAGCGGACCTTTGCGGGCTGGATGCGCACCGGCATGGCGGCGCTTGCCGTGGCGATCGGGCTCAAGGCGGTGTTCGGCGAGTTCGAACCCACTTGGGTCGCCAAGGCGACGGCGACGATCTTCGTCGCCATCGCGGTGCTGATCTTTGCCGCCGCCGCGCGTGAGACTCGCCGCGCGCAGCGGCGCATCTCCAGCCATGTGGCCGAGGCACAGGGCGCGCGGCGGATGCTGATCCTCGCGGTGCTGCTGTCGCTCGGCGCGATTGCCACGGGCGCGATCCTGTGGCTGCTCTGAGCCCGCACATGGTGGACCTCCCCGGCCCCAAGGCCTAGTTTGGCCCGGTCCCTCACCCGGAGCCCTACGCATGTCCGACACCCCCGCCTATCAGGTCCTCGCCCGGAAATACCGGCCCGAGACCTTTGCCGATCTCGTCGGGCAGGATGCGATGGTGCGCACGCTGAAGAACGCCTTTGCCGCGAACCGCATCGCGCAAGCCTTCATCATGACCGGCATCCGGGGCACGGGTAAGACGACGACGGCGCGGATCATCGCCAAGGGCATGAACTGTATCGGTCCCGACGGTCAGGGCGGCCCCACGACCGAGCCTTGCGGCCAGTGCGAGCATTGCGTGGCGATCATGGAGGGCCGCCACGTCGACGTGATGGAGATGGACGCGGCCTCCAACACCGGCGTCGCCAACATCCGCGAGATCATCGACAGCGTGCACTACCGGGCGGCTTCGGCGCGCTACAAGGTCTATATCATCGACGAGGTTCACATGCTGTCAACGGGGGCGTTCAACGCGCTTTTGAAGACGCTGGAGGAGCCGCCCGAACACGTGAAGTTCATCTTTGCCACCACCGAGATCCGCAAGGTGCCGGTGACGGTGTTGTCGCGTTGTCAGCGCTTCGATCTGCGCCGGATCGAGCCCGAGGTGATGATCGCGCTGCTTCGAAAGATCGCGACCGCGGAGTCCGCCGAGATCGCCGACGACGCGCTGGCGCTGATCACGCGGGCCGCCGAAGGCTCGGCGCGCGATGCGACCTCGCTTCTCGACCAGGCGATCAGCCATGGCGCGGGCGAGACCACGGCCGAGCAGATCCGTGCGATGCTGGGCCTCGCCGACCGGGGCCGGGTGCTCGATCTGTTCGATATGATCCTGAAGGGGGACGCGGCGAGCGCGCTGACCGAGCTGTCGGGCCAGTATGCCGAAGGCGCCGACCCGATGGCGGTGCTACGCGATCTGGCCGAGATCGCGCATTGGGTTTCGGTCATCAAGATCACACCCGAGGCCGCCGACGATCCCACGGTCGGCCCCGACGAACGGGCGCGCGGCGCACAGATGGCCGAGGCCCTGCCGATGCGGGTGCTGACCCGGCTGTGGCAGATGCTTCTGAAGGCGCTGGAGGAAGTCGCCCACGCCCCCAATGCCATGATGGCCGCCGAGATGGCGGTGATCCGTCTCACCCATGTGGCCGACCTTCCCTCACCCGAGGAACTGGTGCGCAAGTTGCAGGACATGCCCGTCCCTCCGCCGCCTTCGGGCGGCGGAGGCGGCGGCGCGCGCCCCGCGCAGGGCGATCAGATGCAGGCGCGCGGCACGCCTGCGCCCACCCATGCCAGCCCCTCCGGCGCTTCGGCACGCGGCGGCGCACAGCCCGCTGTGGCCATCGCCACGGAGAACGCTCTGGCGCGCTATGCCCGCTTCGAGGATGTGGTCGAGCTGATCCGGCATCACCGCGATGTGCAGATGCTGATCGAGGTGGAAACCACGCTGCGCCTCGTGCGCTACAGCCCCGGCAGGATCGAATTCGCGCCCACCGAAGACGCGCGCTCGGACATGGCGCAGCGGCTGGGCCAGAAGCTGCAGGCCTGGACCGGTGCGCGCTGGGCGATGAGCGTCGTGGCCACGGGCGGTGAGCCCACCATTGCCGAGACGCGTGACGCCGCCACGCTGGCGCTCCGGCAGGAGGCCGAGGCGCATCCGCTGGTCCGCGCGGTCTTCGCGGCCTTTCCAAAGGCCAGGATCACCGAGATCCGCACCGAGGCCGAGCGCGCGCAGCACGCGGCCGAGGATGCGCTGGCCGAAGTCGAGGACGAATGGGACCCCTTCGAGGAGGAGTGAGCCCAATCGCTGCGCCGCCCTTGTGACATGGCCCCCGCGACCGTATCTCTGGGCCAACACATTCGAGGAGATCAACGATGTTCAAGGGGCTTGGTGGCCTGGGCGACATGTCCAAGATGATGAAGGCCGCGCAGGAGATGCAGAGCAAAATGGCGCAGATCCAGGAGGATCTGGCCTCCATTACCGTGACCGGCGAGAGCGGCGCGGGACTGGTGAAGGCCACGGCGACGGCCAAGGGCGAGCTTACGGGCCTCGACATCGACCCGTCGATCTTCGTGGCCTCCGAAAAGGAAGTGGTCGAGGATCTGATCCTCGCCGCGATCAAGGACGCGCAGTCGCGCGCGAGCGAGCGTGCCCAGTCCGAGATGAAGAAGATCACCGAAGAGCTCGGCCTGCCTGCCGGCATGAACCTGCCGTTCTGAGGCACCCCCTGCGCCCTCCCTCGTCAAACAAGCGATCCCGACCCGCCAGCCCGCGAAAGGCCCGATCATGAGCGAGGACCGTGAGGCCATCGACCGGCTGATCGAGCTGATGTCGCGGCTGCCGGGTTTGGGGCCGCGATCGGCCCGGCGCGCCGTGCTGCATCTGGTGAAAAAGCGCGGCACGCTGCTGACGCCCTTGGCCGAGACGATGACCGAGGTGGGGGCCACCGCGCGCGAGTGCCTCAACTGCGGCAATGTCGGCACCGGCGACGTTTGCGGCATCTGCGCCGACGAGCGGCGCGCGACGGGGCAGATCTGCGTGGTCGAGGATGTGGCCGATCTCTGGGCGATGGAGCGCTCGGGCGTGTTCAAGGGTCGCTACCATGTGCTCGGCGGCACGCTCTCGGCGCTCGACGCCGTGGGCCCCGACGAGTTGCGCATTCCGCGCCTCATGGACCGGGTGAAATCCGAGGCGGTGTCGGAGGTGATCCTCGCGCTCGGGGCCACCATCGACGGTCAGACCACGGCGCATTACATTTCCGACCAACTGCCCGACGTATCGGTCACCTCGTTGGCTCAGGGCGTGCCGGTGGGCGGCGAGCTGGACTATCTCGACGATGGCACGATCAGCGCGGCGCTCAGGGCAAGGCGCAGCCTCTGACCCCTTGCGGCACCGTCGAGGGACGTTCTATTCCCCTCCCCAAGCGAGGACCACCTCCGCCCCATCGCGGGCCTGACGAGCCGGGACGACCCGGTGGACATGGCACAGCGGAGGCTCCATGCGCACGAAATCCGATCGTATCCGGCAGGCCGTCAGCTTCGAATTGATCGGGCTGGCCACGGTCACGCCTCTGGGATCGTGGATTTACGGCTTCCCGCTGCTCGATATCGGCACGATCAGCGTGATCTCTTCGCTGGTGGCGACCTGCTGGAACTATGTGTTCAATTTCATCTTCGATCATGCGCTGCGGTACTGGCGCGGCACCACGGCCAAGACGCTGCCTCTGCGCGCGCTGCATGCCACGGCCTTCGAGCTGGGGCTGCTGCTGATCCTGCTGCCGATCTTCTCGTGGTGGCTCGATCTGGGCTATCTGGAAGCCTTCATGATCCAGCTCAGCTTCGCGCTGTTCTACCTCGTCTACACGATTGTCTTCACTTGGGTCTATGACCGGGTGTTTCCCGATCCGAGCGCCCGGGCCGCTGCCTGAGCAGATGCCCTCTGGTCCAGTGTCGGGACGCGAGGCGTCCCTGCGGCGCCGGGGGCGCATGCCTCCCGGCGCCGCATGAAGATCAGTTGTCCTCGTCGTCCTCGTCGTCGCCCTTGCCCGGCAGGTTGAAGAAGCTGTCGGCGTCCTTGACGTCGCGCTTGTCCTCCTTTTCCTCCTCCTCGTCGGCGGCGTTGCTCTCGGAGAGCGAGAAGCTCTCGAGGCCCGACATCGAGGACGGCATCTTGGGCTCGGGTGCCATGCCGAGGCTCTGCTCGGTCGAGACCAGCTTGCGGCGCTCGTCGTCGGTCATGGCCGAGCCGTCGCGCAGGCGCTTGGCGTTGGCCTGCTGCACGGCGGCATCAAGCTCGGACTGGCGGCATAGGCCCAGAGCCACGGGATCGATCGGGTCGATGTTGCCGATGTTCCAATGGGTGCGCTCGCGGATCGCCTGGATCGTCGGCTTGGTGGTGCCGACGAGCTTGGAGACCTGGCCGTCCGACAGCTCGGGGTGGAACTTGACCAGCCACAGGATCGAGGCGGGCCGGTCCTGACGCTTGGACAGCGGCGTGTAGCGCGGGCCACGGCGCTTTTCTTCGCCCACTGCGGAAGCGTTGAACTTCAGCTTGAGCTTGTAGAGCGGGTTCTTCTCCGCCTTCTCGATCTCGTCCGGCGTCAGTTGGTTGTTGGCGACGGGGTCGAACCCCTTGACGCCAGCGGCCACGTCGCCGTCCGCGATGCCCTGCACCTCGAGCTCGTGCAGGCCGCAGAAGTCGCCGATCTGCTTGAAGCTGATCGTCGTGTTGTCCACCAGCCAGACGGCGGTGGCCTTGGCCATGAGCGGTTTGTCAGCCATGTGAACACCCTTTCGAAAAACACGTTTCCCCCGGCCCCGGCCTGGGGCGGACCGCTCGGGCGATCCTTGTTTCCATTTTCGGGGAACTCAACGGGCTATATAGGGATCAGACAAGCAGGAGGAAAGACATAAATGACCCTTGCGGCAAGAGCATTCGCGGTGCTGGCGCTCCTCGCCTCGCCCCTGCGCGCCGAGACGGCGGGCACGTTCGACTACTATGTGCTGAGCCTGAGCTGGTCGCCCGGCTGGTGCGCCCGCGAGGGGGACGCGCGCGACTCGGAGCAATGCGATGCAAGCCGCGATCTGGGTTGGGTGCTGCACGGGCTCTGGCCGCAGTACGAGGACGGCTGGCCCGACTACTGCGCCACGCCCAGCGCGCCGCCGTCGCGGGCGCGCACTCAGGCGATGTCGGACATCATGGGCACTTCCGGCTCGGCCTGGCACCAGTGGAAGAAGCACGGCACCTGCTCGGGGCTGTCGGCGGACGCCTATTTCGAGACCGCGCGCGAGGCTTACGAGAGCGTCACCCGTCCCGAGGAGTTCCGCAGGCTCGACCGCGAGATCACCCTGCCCGCCACGCTGGTCGAGGAGGCGTTTTTGCGCGACAACCCGGATCTCGCGGCGGATGGCCTCACCGTCACCTGCCAGAGCGGCATGGTGCAGGAGGTGCGGATCTGCCTGACGCGCGATCTGGAGCCGCGCGACTGCGGGCGCGACGTGATCCGCGACTGCACGCTGGGGGACGCGCTGATGCTGCCGATCCGTTAGGGCGCGCCCAGCATGTCGAAGAAGGCGACGGTGGCCGCGACCATCTCGTCGAGCCGCTCGGGCCCCTCGAAGGCATCGAACGTGTGGTCCATCTCGCGCAGCCACAGCTCCTCGCGCCCCTCGTGGGCCCCGAGCAGCATTTCGGCCTGCGCCGGATCGACCGTGGCGTCATTGGTGCCCTGTGCCACGAAGAGCGGGCCGTCGTAGCTCGACATCTCACCCACCGGGTCGGCCTCGATGATGCCTTCGAAAAAGGGCTGTCCGAGCGTCACCTGCGCCTCCCATGGCAGGGTCACGGTGGTCGGCGTCTCGGACATCACCCCCGCCGCCAGCACCTCGGCCCCGAACAGGGTCGAGAAGGTGATCTGCGGGTCGGCCACCGCCGCCCAGAGCGCCATCGCCTCGATATCCGCCCCGCGCCCGGCGAGGGTGGCGGCGACAAGCCCGCCTTGGCTCCAGCCGATCAGATAGAGCGGCCCGGCGGTGCGGTCGTCCTGCGCCAGCCAGTCGAGCGCAGCACCCGCATCCGCGATCTGGCTCTCGAAGGTGGTGTCGGCGAAGGCGAAGCCTTCGGTGCTCTCGCCCGAACCGCGAAAATCGATGCGCAGGCTGGCATAGCCCGCCTCGGCCAGTAGCCGCGCAGTGCGCCGAAACACGCCCTCGCCCGTCCCCGCGATGTCGAGCTCGTCGCGGTCACCGGTGAAGCCGTGCAACAGCAGCACCGTGGGTGCAGGCCCGTCGGGCGGCAGCGCCAGCGTGCCGAAGACCTCCGTGCCCTCGACCTCGATGGCGACGCGGTCCGACAGACCTGCACGCCCGTCCGACAGAGGCAGCGGGCGCGGCCAAGGCGCTGTGATCATCAAGGTGGTGAGGTCGATCTCGGACGGTGCGGCCTCCTCGGCCGCCGCGCTGGCGTCCGGCCCAAGAAGCGGGGGTCCCGACCCGCCGGGGACGGATGGCTCCGCCTCCTGCGCGACAAGCGGGGCGGCGGCGAGAAGCGCCGTACCGACAAGGGCGAGAAACGGCTTGGTCATGGAGGGTCTCCGAGGGCGTATCGGCTGCCCGATAGGGCGGCCAAGGCGCCCGGCTGTCAAGCGTTCCGCGGGGGCCTCCCCTCCCCCGCGGAACGGGGTGCGCAGGCCTCAGCCGATGGCAGCGGCGCGCACGTCCTCATTGATGTGCGGCACATACTGCGCAAAGTTGTCGGCGAACATCTGCGCCAGCTTCCGCGCCTGCGCATCATAGGCCGAGGCATCGGCCCAAGTGCTACGCGGATCGAGCAGCGCGTCGTCTACGCCCTCGACCGAGGCCGGCACATCGAAGCCGAAATTCGGATCCTTGCGGAAGCTACCCTCGGCCAGCGTGCCGTCCAGCGCCGCGGCCAGAAGCGCGCGTGTCGCCGCGATCGGCATCCGCTTGCCGGTGCCATAGGCGCCGCCGGTCCAGCCGGTGTTCACCAGCCAGCAGGTGGCGCCGTGATTGCCGATCTTTTCCTGCAGCAGCTTGCCGTATTCCTCGGGGCGACGCGGCATGAAGGGCGCGCCGAAGCAGGTCGAGAAGGTGGGCTCAGGCTCGGTCACGCCGCGCTCGGTGCCCGCGACCTTGGAGGTGAAACCTGACAGGAAATGGTACATCGCCTGCGCCGGGGTCAGCCGCGCGATGGGGGGCAGCACGCCGAAGGCGTCGCAGGTGAGCATCACGATGTTCTTGGGGTGCCCGCCCAGCGCCGTCTCGGAGGCGTTGGAGATGTAGTTCAACGGGTAGGCGCAGCGCATGTTCGCGGTGAGCGAGCTGTCCTCGAAATCGAGCGCCAGCGTGTCGTCGTCGCGCACCATGTTCTCGATCACGGTGGCGAACTTCTGGGTCGTGGCATAGATCTCGGGCTCGGCCTCTGCCGAGAGCGAGATCGTCTTGGCGTAGCAGCCGCCTTCGAAGTTGAAGGTGCCGCGATCCGACCAGCCATGCTCGTCATCGCCGATCAACACGCGGCTGGGGTCGGCCGAAAGCGTGGTCTTGCCGGTGCCCGACAGGCCGAAGAACACGGCCGTATCGACCGGGTTGCCCGGCGCGTGGTTGGCCGAGCAGTGCATCGGCATGATGCCCTTGGCGGGCAGCAGATAGTTCAGCAGCGTGAACACGGCCTTCTTGTTCTCGCCCGCGTACTCGGTACCGCCGATCAGGATCAGCTTCTCATCGAGATTGAGGGCGATGACGGTGCCGGAGCGGCAGCCGTGGCGCTCGGGGTCGGCGCGAAAGCTCGGCGCGTTGATCACGGTGTATTCGGGCGCGAAGCCGTCGAGTTCCGCGCGCTCGGGGCGGCGCAGCAGGTGCCGGATGAACAGCCCGTGCCAGGCCAACTCGGTCACCATGCGCACGTCGATGCGGTGCGCGGGGTCGGCCCCGGCGAAGAGGTCCTGCACATGCATGGAACGACCCGCGAGATGCGCGAGCATATCGGCCTTGAGCGTGGCGAAGGCACCCGGCTCCATCGCGGCGTTGTTCTCCCACCAGATCGTGTCTTCGGTGGTGGCCGAGCGGACCACGAACTTGTCGCGCGGGCTGCGGCCCGTGTGTTGGCCGGTAGTAACGAGCAGCGTGCCGCCCTGCCCCAGCTCACCCTCGCCGGCACGGATTGCCGCCTGCATCAGCTGCGGCTCGGTCAGGTTGTAATAGACCTCGCCCAGTCCGGAGACCCCTTGTGCCTCGAGGGTCATCTCGGGGTTCACGCGTCCATGCTGCATCTGTCCGGCTCCTCTCATCGGGGCCGTCCTCCGGCCCGTTACAAAGGGCTTAACACAATGATTTCCAAGGCGGCCATGCAGTTAGCGCAACCATATCCGCTGTTAGCGCAACCGCCTCGCGCGGAGGGCTACCGCTGCGGCAAAGACGGGCGAGCGGCGGGGCCGAACGGCCGCAAAGGTGAGGCATTTTAGCCATTGGTTATCGTATTTCGGCGCAAATGGGGCGTCTTTGGGGCCATGATTCGCCCTGCAGGCTTGATCTGCGGGTGGCAAACCGGAAGAACAGTGCAAAGCCCGTAAACAAGAATCCATGCCGAAGAGGGATCCCGAATGTCGAGAATCGCACTGGTAGATGACGACAGGAACATCCTGACTTCCGTATCGATGACGCTCGAGGCCGAGGGCTTCGAAGTCGAGACATACAACGACGGGCAGATGGCGCTCGACGCCTTCAACAAGAAGCTCCCCGACATGGCCGTGCTCGACATCAAGATGCCGCGCATGGATGGCATGGATCTGCTGCAGCGGCTGCGCCAGAAGACGCAGATGCCGGTGATTTTCCTGACCTCCAAGGATGACGAGATCGACGAGGTTCTGGGCCTTCGCATGGGGGCCGACGATTACGTCAAGAAGCCCTTCAGCCAGCGTCTGTTGGTCGAGCGGATCCGCACGCTGCTGCGCCGTCAGGACGCGATCTCGGGCGAGACGGTCGAGGTCACCGAGGACAACAAGGTGATGGAGCGCGGCCAGCTCACCATGGACCCGCTGCGCCATGCGGTGAAGTGGAAGGGCAAGGACGTCTCGCTCACCGTCACCGAGTTCCTGCTGCTGCAGGCGCTGGCACAGCGTCCGGGCTTCGTGAAGAGCCGCGATCAGCTGATGGACGTGGCCTATGACGATCAGGTCTATGTCGACGACCGCACCATCGACAGCCACATCAAGCGGCTGCGCAAGAAGATGCGCAACGCCGATCCGGATTTCTCGGCGATCGAGACCCTGTATGGGATCGGTTATCGCTACAACGAGGAATAGGGTCCGCCGCCGGAGGATGAACCCCGCATGACCGCCGCCCCCAAAATCGACGTGAGGGATCTCAACTCGGTCCGCCGCGCCGCCCGCGGCGGGGAGGGCGAGCCGCGCGAGCGGGTGGTTCTGGGCGACGACTGGGTCACGCCACAGAACGCCGACCAACCGCGTCGCCGCCGCCGGCTGGTGCAGCTCAACCGTTCGCCGCTGGCGCGCAAGATCATCACCTTCAACCTGATCGCGCTGCTGCTCCTAGTGGCGGGGATGCTCTATTTCACCCCCTCGCGCGACAACCTCGCCTTCCAGCGCGCCTCGTCACTGGTAAGTCAGGCCGAGTTGGTGGCGGATCTGTTCGAGGTGCAGCTGCCCGTCGGCGGGCCCGTGAACCTGATCACCGGCGACGGCATCGACGTGCAGACGAGCCTCGCCGCGCTCGATCTGCGCGATGGCATCGAGCTGCGGGTCTATGATCCCTCGGGCCGGCTCGTGGGCGAAACCGCCGCGACCGGGCGCGAAGCGGTGAGCGGCCTCGATCTGGGTCAGGGCGGCACGCTGCTCACCGATCTTCTCAATTCCGGCTGGGAGGCGCTGGCGGGGCTGTTGTCGCCCCAAGGTACCGCCCCCCCCGCCTTCGGCACCGCCGACGCGGCGCGCGCGCTGGTCTCGCCCGCCCTCACCGGCGGCACTGCGGTGCAGACCCGCACCGACGCGCAGGGCCGCACGATCTTTGCCGTCGCGACCCCGATCCAGCAGGGCCGCCGCGCCGTGGGCGTGGTGGCGATCACCTCCGCGGCGGGCGAAATCGACGGGCTGGTGCGCCGCGAGCGCGAGCAGGTGCTGCAGATGTTCGTGGTCGGCATCCTCGTGTCGATCGGCCTGAGCCTCGTGCTCGCCTCGACCATCGCCAACCCGCTTTCCGAGCTGGCCGCGGCCGCCGAAACAGGGCGCGACCGCAACGCCCGCAAGTTCGCCCCTACCCGCGTGCGCATCCCCGACCTGACCGCGCGCCCCGACGAGATCGGCCGCCTATCGGCGGCGCTGCGCGGCATGGTCGCGGCACTCTATGACCGGATCGAGGGCAACGAACAGTTCGCCGCCGATGTGGCGCATGAGATCAAGAACCCGCTCGCCTCGCTGCGTTCGGCCGTGGGCAGCCTGCGCATCGTCAAGCGCGAGGATCACCGCGAGAAGCTGCTCGACGTCATTGAACACGATGTGCGTCGTCTCGATCGGCTGGTGTCGGACATCTCCAACGCCTCGCGGCTCGACGCCGAGCTGGTCAAGGAGGAGGAAGAAGGGTTCGACCTGCTCAAGATGCTGTCGAACCTCAACGACTTCCTTGGTCGCGAAGCCGCGCTCAAGGGCATCGACTTCATCGCCGACCTGCCATCGCGACCGATCCTGATTCAGGGCCTCGAAGGGCGTCTGGCGCAGGTCTTCGTGAACCTGATCACCAACGCGGTCTCGTTCTGCGAGGATGGCGACGCGATCCGCATCTGGGCGCGTCAGCGCGAGAACCGCGTGCTCGTAGTGGTCGAAGACACCGGCCCCGGCATCCCCGAAGAGGCGCTGACCAAGATCTTTCAGCGTTTCTATTCCGAGCGCCCCGAACAGCAGTTCGGCAACAACTCCGGCCTCGGCCTCGCCATCTCCAAGCAGATCGTCGAGGCGCATGGCGGCGTGATCTGGGCCGAGAACATCCGTCCCACCGAGGCCGATCCCACCTCCGAGCCACTGGGCGCGCGCTTTGTCGTGGGCCTGCCGGTCTGACACGCCAGCCGCCGCTCACTCTCCATGCCAGCTGCGTGGCATGGCGGGGGCGCGGGGTCCTGATCTCCGGCCCCTCGGGCAGCGGCAAGTCGACGCTGGCGCTGGCGCTGATGGCTTTGGGCTGTGATCTGGTGGCCGACGACCGCACCCATCTGGCCCCTGCCCCGCAGGGGGGACTCTGGGCAAGCTGCCCCGCCGTCATCGCCGGGTTGATCGAGGCGCGCGGCGTCGGGCTGCTCTCGGCAGTCCCCTGTGGACCGGTACGGCTCTGTCTTGCGGTGAAGCGCGGCACGCCCGAGACGGCACGTCTTCCGCCGGAACGTCGCGTCACGTATCTGGGATGTTCGCTCCCCTTGCTTCACGATATCGATACGGGCCATTTCGCGCCTGCGATCCTGCAGTATCTGAAGGCAGGACGGAGAGAACCATGATACCCGACCCTGCCCTTGCCAACACCACCCCCCGCACCGCCGCTGACGACGGTCGTCAATGCGTCGTGCTCGTTACCGGCCCCTCAGGGGCCGGGCGCACGACCGCGATCAACGTGCTCGAAGATCTCGGCCACGAGGTGATCGACAACCTGCCGCTGTCGCTCTTGGGGCGCCTGCTCGACGGGCCGCCGCTGTCACAGCCGCTGGCGCTGGGGCTCGACGTGCGCAATCGCGACTTCACGACCGATGCGCTGATCGACGCGATCGACCGGTTGGCCAAGCGGACGGAGCTGCGGCTGCAGGTGCTCTATATCGACTGCGACGAGGACGAGCTGGTGCGCCGCTACTCCGAAACGCGACGCCGCCATCCTCTCGCCCCTGCCGACAGCCCCTTGGCCGGCATCGCCCGCGAGCGCGAGCTTCTGGTGCCGGTGCGCGCGCGGGCCGACGTGCTTCTCGACAGCTCGGGCCTGTCGCCCCATGACCTGCGCGCCGAGATCGAACGCTGGTTCGCGCCACCCGAGGGACGCACGCTGGCGGTGACGATCCAGAGTTTCTCGTACAAGCGCGGTCTGCCACGCGGGCTCGATCTCGTCATCGACTGCCGTTTTCTGAGCAACCCGCATTGGGAGCCGGCGCTGCGCCCGCTCGACGGGCGCGACGCGGAGGTCGATGCCTATGTGGCGAGCGATCCGCGCTTTGACGGCTTCTTCACCTCGATGTGCGACTTTGTGGTGCCGCTGCTTCCAGCCTATCACGCCGAGGGCAAGACGCATCTGTCGATCGGTTTCGGTTGTACCGGCGGGCAACACCGTTCGGTCGCCGTGACCGAGCGGTTGGCCAAGGCCCTTGCGAAGGAGGGATGGCAGGTGTCTAAACGTCACAGGGAGCTGGAACGCCGGGCCGGGACGGGTGTCTCGTCGGCCGCACGGGGACAAGTCGCGTGATCGGAATCGTCATCGTGGCCCATGGGGGCCTCGCACGCGAATACCTCGCGGCCGTGGAACATGTCGTGGGCCAGCAGGTCGGCGTCATGGCCATCACCATCCTGCCGGACGACGACCGCGCCGCCAAGCAAGAAGAGATCTGCATCGCCGCCGATAGCGTCGACATGGGCGACGGCGTGGTGATCGTGACCGACATGTTCGGCGGCTCGCCCTCGAACCTGTCGCTCAGGGCCTGCTCGGTCTCGGATCGCCGAATCCTTTACGGCGCCAACCTCCCCATGCTCATCAAGCTTGCCAAGTCGCGCGGCAAGACCGTCCCCGAGGCGGTGCGCGCGGCGCTCACGGCTGGCCGCAAATACATCGACAGCCTCATCGTCGATGCGGGGCTGCAGACGGAGACACGTACCGGAACATGACGACCAAGAAACGCCTGCAGATCATCAACGTGAAAGGGCTTCACGCCCGCGCCTCTGCCAAGCTCGCCGAGACCGTCGAATCCTTCGACGCCGAAGCGACCGTCAGCCGGGACGGTCTTTCGACCACCGGCGACAGCATCATGGGCCTCCTCATGCTCGCCGCCTCGCGCGGCACTTGGATCGAAGTTGAAACCTCGGGCGCCGAGGCCGAACGTCTCGCCGACGCGATCGAGACCCTCGTTTCCGACTGTTTCGGCGAAGGGGGCTGAGGCCCTGAGCTGACCCGCTCTCGCATGACGGATCGATCACGCTTCAAGGCGGCGCTGCGCAGGCGGAGCTCGCTGTTGGTCTGGGTCAGCTCCGAGACGCTCCAGCATGGCGGAAAGAGCGGCAAGCGTGGGCGGCCGGATCAGCTCGGCCAGCCGAAACCTATTAGGCCGCCAAGAGCCATACCGCATCGTGGGACACGATCAATGAGAGCGGAAAGCAGGCGTTCGCTTGGGAACGTACCCAGTTCTGCTCTGGCCGTTTGATACAGACAGCAGGCTTGTTGACTACCATGGTGCTGTCCACCGCGTGTGACGGTCTACCCTATCGCAAGCAAGGCCCCCTGGCTGAAGTCTGATACGAAACGTGCCGCCCGATTGGGCGGCACGTCATACGTTCCTTTCGGATTGCCAAGATCAGTTCGGCGTCAGTTTGTGGATCATGCCTTCGTCCACAGCGGTGTAGAGACTGCCATTCGGCCCCAGGACGACCGAGCGGAAGCGACCGGCATCCATCGGCAGGGTCATTTCCGTGACATCGACCACTGCCATGTCCTCATCGAGTTCGACCACGTCGATCCGTTGGCCGATCGGCGTTCCACCAAAACCGATGCCCATCACGCCGACGACCATGGCGCCGTCCCAGTCGCCCCATTGTTCGCCCGTCAGGAACGCGGCGGAGGAAGAGCCCTGCGACCAACCATTGTTGTCCCAGATTGGCGGCATGGCATCGGGGTAGGTTTCGAAATCGGTCATCGGCATGAAGGCGGCCCGCTCATAGCGGTTCATGCCCTCCATCTGGTTCGGACTGTAACCGCAGTAATCATCGGGACAGTCTTCGCGACCGGCCATGTTCGGCCGCGGGTCCCAACCACCATTGCCACCATTTTCGAGCACGGTGATCTCATCCGAATGCCAGGGTCCGTGCTCGACGACGATCGGCGTGTTGTTCTCGGGGTGGAAGGCGATGCCCTGCACGTTGCGGTGGCCGTAGGTGTAGGTGCGTTTGTCAAAGCCCTCGGGCGGGTTATTGTCCGGAGCCGCGTTGCCATCCGTGTCGATGCGAAGCACCTTGCTTCCCATCAGCGTCGGGCTTTGAGGGATCTCCTCGTTATGGTTGTCGCCGGTCGTCAGGTAGAGGAACCCGTCCCCTGGATTGAAACGAACGCGACCTCCGTTATGCGCACCCGGCCCGCCGAAAGGATGGTCACTGGCCTCCATCTTGTAGGGCACATCCTCGACGATGTCGGTGCGATCCGAAACGCCGGTGAAGTCTTCGTTCACGACCAGCCGCATCAGCCTGTTGGTATGCGGGTCCGACATATTGGACGTGGAGTAGACGTAGATGCGTCGATTCTCCGAAAAGTTCGGGTCGACCGCGACGCCCATCATACCAGCCTGACCTTCGCAGAACAGGTCATCCTCGGTGGCGGGGTAACCTTCCGCCCCACCCATCCCGAGGAGGGCGTTGACGTCGCCAGAGGGCATTCGGACGGAAAGGCCCTTGCATTTTTCGGTGAAGAACATCGTCTCGTCATCGAGAAACGCCATGTCCCATGGATTTTCGAGATCCGAAAGTACGACCTCGTGCTGAAGGCTGCTGGTATTGGATCCGACCTCGGCGACCGCAGCGCCGCCTGTAGCCAGCGTACCCGCGGCCAAGGCCAGCAGCCAAGTCGCTGTGCTCGAACGTAGTGATGTTGTCATGTTCTCTCCTCCCAGAGCAATCTCAACGAAACAGTTATTGACTTGGAGTCAATGATAACGAAATAAATGCAGCTCCATGTCGAACAGTGAAGGCAATGCCTTGGCATACCCTCATGCCGCCTGAAGATCAGTCACCCATGATTACCTTGATCCCAATTACTCGAAAGTCTCCGAAATATAGATTGCGAGACTTGCGATATCTTCGTCGGAAAGGTCGGCGGCCATCGGTGCCATGAGTGCCGTGTTCGGTCCAACCTTTTCCCCCGCGCGGTATGTGGTCAGGCGCTCTACGAGATACTCCGCCTCATGACCGGCGAGCTTTGGAAAACTGGCCATACCTTTGGCTTTCGGGCCGTGGCAGTTCTTGCAAGTATCTTTATAAAGCTCTTCGCCTATAGCGATGTCGCCTATGACCTCCGCGTTTTCCAACGTGTCGGCACTGGAGCTCTCCACGTTATCAGCGCCATCGCTTTTGTCAGAGACGTCTTCAACCTTATCGGTCTCACTGGAAACCGTATCAGCCGTTTCCGCGTCTTTTCCTGTCTTGTAATTACTGCCTTCAGCCAACAAGGGCGAGCCAATCAGCATCATCATGCCAACAAGACTAGTTATAATTTTCTGATGCATGTGAATCTCAATAGTTTCATGTCCTGCGAAACAAGATGTTCTGCGAGTGGAACGTGGGGCAATGTCTGTGCAGGTCTCAGGTTCGCCGATTTCAAACTCCATCATCCATGAAAGAACCAGAAGCAGGCAAGGAGTATATTTTGTTGTCGGCAGGCCATTTCGGCTTACGTATCAATATTCCGCATGAAGACTTATGCTGCGCGGCAGCATTGTCGTTCTGATCATTTTAGGTCCCCTCCGGCGCAACGTAGGACGCGCCGGCAGCGGTAGATCCCTGTCCGCTCGACCTGCTCTTTGTCAGGGGCAAGGACGGCATCAGGTACCTACTCAACGCATGTCCAGGCGGTATGAAGGACCCGATCAAGGTGCTCAGGCAGCCGTGACGACCACGGCGTTGCAACAAGGTGCCGCGCCAACGGAAAGAGAGAGAGGCACCGCCTGCTCGGAGACCAACCCCGGCTGGCCGGCTGTCTTGTATCGCTCAGTGCCCAGAATTGAGCTGCCGGCAGGCCATGACCGCCCGGTTGTCGATGGAGGTCCTCAGGGCAGGCTCCAAGAGGAGCGGGAGCTGTTCTTCGAAGAACTCTCTCATACCGCTCATCGATCCAGGCATGTCGATCTCCAAGACGACGTCGCTGACCGCTATGAAGGTCTCTCCCACGGTGCAGGTGGTAAGATCGATCGCCACCCGTGCGTCGATTCCTGCACTTATGAAGCCAGAGCCTAGCGCATTTGCTGAGGTCTCGCATGCAAGGCTTCCGACAAGGCTTGCAGTCATGTCGTCACCTTCGATGACCAACGACGCCTTCTCGACACTGACCGAGCGCAGTCGGTCCACCCCGATCTTCATCCCCATCAGTTCCGTAGATGCACTTGCGCATGGGTTTGCGTTGATGACCCACCCCTCTAGAACCGTGGGATGCGCGCCCTGCTGGGCCAAAGTCGGGTCGGCAGCGAATAGAACGAGCAAGCCCAAGCCGCGGTACCACATGCTAACTCCTGCGTTGTCGCATCAAGCCTAGCACGAGCGGCGAGAGCGGAAACTGCTCATTGAAGCCGCACGGACCGCACCGCGAATGGCGGCCCCGGCCAGTCGATGCCCTTCTTCAGGGGGCCATAGCGGCGAGAGCGACCACCAGTCGGCCGATCGGTTTGGGCTCAAGGCGGTCAATCGCGACTGATCGCCGCGCAGTTGCTGACGCCCCTACTCGCCCCGCCAGAAGGATGAGCGGCAATGGATTCGGGAAAAGGTGGAGAACCCTCTGCCCGGAGAGCGCGAAGCCGCATCCTTCGAGATGAGGTCTTGATGAAGTGCGCAACGATAGGCCGAGCCCGTCAGGGCCACCAGTAGGTGCAGGTGAAGTGGCGCATGATAGCCCTGCCTCGGATATTCACAGGACAGTGCGCCCCTGATCCGACTGGAGACCCCGGACAGGTTCGGGAGGGTCGAGTGACGTCCGGACGGCGAGGCGGCAGTGTCGGGGTCCGGGACGTCGGCCCCGGAGAATGGTAGCTTGATCGCTCAAGCCCTAAGCGGCGACGGCGCGGACCACCGAGTAAGTAGAGCCCCCTGCGCAGCTATAGCTGGCGCAGGTTCTCCCTGTTCCACCGTCTCCGGAGGGAACGACCGATTCGTTGGGCGAACGAGGCATCACGATCGGTCAAAAGGAACGGGCATCCTAGGACAGCATGATCTCAAGGGGTGCAACGCCGATGTTCGCTGCACTGGCTGCGCACTTCGGTATTACGCAGGACGCGGACGCGGGGATGAGAGATCGGCGGGCCGCCCTGTAAAACTCACGTCCCGAAGCTGGCCAGCCAGAGGTAGAACGGCAGGCCCACCGTGATGTTGAAAGGGAAGGTCACACCCAGCGACAGCGTCAGGTAGATCCCCGCCTCTGCCTTTGGCAGCGCGATCCGCATCGCCGCCGGTACCGCGATGTAGGAGGCGGAGGCGGCAAGGACTATCAGCAGGAACAGGCTGCCGGTCTGCAATCCGATCGTTGATCCGACCGTCCAGCCCAGCAGCGCGCCGGTGATCGGCATCAGCAGTCCGAAGGAGAACAGGCCCGGGTTCAGCATGTGCCGGTTGGCCGACAGGCTGCGACCGGCAGAGATCCCCATGTCGAGCAGGAACAGGCACAGGATGCCGACGAAGGGCGTGACGACGAAGGGGGCGATCATCTGCATGCCCTTGTCCTGCGTGACGGCCCCGATCACGAAGGCTCCCGAGAGCAGCATCACCGATCCATTGGCAAACAACTCGCGTGCCGGAACGCTGCTGGTGGTCTGATCGCCGGAATACCGATGCGCGATCCACAGCGCCGAAAGGATCGCCGGGACCTCCATGCTGGCGGCCACCGCCACCATGTAGCCGTCGAACGCGATGCCGGAGAGCTCGAGTAGGCTGGACGCCGCGACGAAGGTCACGATCGAGATCGACCCATAGTGTCCTGCCACCGCCGCCGCGTTCATCGCATCGAGCCGTGTCATGACCCGCAGCAGCACGAAAGCCAGAAACGGGATCAGGAAAGACAGGAGCAGGCCGGCCAGAAGGGCGACCAGCAGCTCGCCGCGCACACCGTGCTCCGCCAGGCTGTGACCGCCTTTGAAGCCGATCGCCAGAAGCAGGTAGAGCGACATGAACTTGGCCGCGCCCTCCGGAATGGAGAGGTCGCTGCGCACCAAGGCCGCGATCAGACCAAGCACGAAAAACAGGATCGTGGGCACCATGAGGTTGCCCGTAAGGGTGTCGAACACGGCAGGCATTTACGAACTCCATTCAGCTTCGCTTCCCTTGCCGCAAATCCACCCATAGCTTAAATACTTTCTACAGGATGATCATATAGCTTGTGGTTATGAATGAGACCCACGTTTCGTCAGCTGGAATACATTGTCGCGGTGCATCAACTCGGCAGCTTTAGCTTGGCCGCAGACACGCTGCACGTCAGCCAGCCAAGCCTTTCGAACCAGATCGCCGCGGTGGAAAGCGACCTTGGAGTGCGGCTGTTCAAGCGGGGGCGCGGCGGGACTCAGGCGACGGCGAAGGGCCTCGAATTCGTTCACCGGGCGCGCCGCATCCTGGCAGAGGTGGAGAACCTGCGCAGCGTCATGACCTCCGCCCTGCCCTTCGGCGGGCGGCTGAGGCTCGGTGTCCTGCCGTCGATCGGCCCCTACCTTCTGCCGCAAGTGATGCAGTCGTTGCACCGCGATCAACCCGACCTGCGCGTCGTCGTGCGCGAGGAAAACACCCTGAGCCTCGACGAGGGCATCCGAAACGGACGTTTCGACGCCATCATCTCCACCCCCGAAGATCACCCCAACACCTGGCAACAGCCCCTGTTCACGGAGACGCTGTGGGTGGCGGTGACGACGGATCACCCCATTGCCTCCCTCGACCGGGTCGGTGCCGCCGATCTGACCGGGCAGCGTCTCCTGACGCTGGACACGGGGCACCGACTGGCGCGTATCGTCTATGGCCTCGCGGGCCTGAGCGGGGGCATCGTGTCCGATGACTACGAAGGCACAAGCCTCGACTCCATCCTGCTGATGGCCGCGACCGGTGCCGGGGTCGCGGTATTGCCCGACCTCTTCGCCCGCCGCCAAGCTATCCACCGGAAGGAAGTCGTGGTCAGGCCGCTCGACATGCCGGACGCGAACAGGGGTATCAGCCTGTTGTTCTCGAATGATCAGCCAACCGATGAAAGCCGCGAGCGTCTGGCCGCCGCGATACGAAGTGCGGCAAGGTCGCTCGATCTGGACGTATCCGATGCGTGACATGCCTCAAGGCTGCAAGGCGCCGCGGTATCGAGAGGGGGACGACAGCAGGGAGCGACCGCACTCCGCCCAACCCTGCCCAGCAGATGGGCCGGTCATTCGCACTCGCCTGCCAGTTCCCTGCACCACAGAGTCCGACCATGTCCGACCTAAGCTTCACCGTCCTGATAGGCAGGGCCGGTGGGTGAGCCTCTCTACCACGGGTCGCTCGTATTCCTCCACGCCCTCGGCCAGCTCTTCCCTCTTCAGGTCGTAGCGCCGTGCCTTGATCTGCTCAAACTCCTGCGGCAAATCAAGATCGACGATAAAGCAAAGCCCGCTTCCGGCAGACGTCGCACCGCCAGCTGAACTTCGCCCTCCCTTTTGGGCGAGCCATCAGGCCGACATTTAACGATCGGGCAGCAGCCCCCTCCCCCGTCCCGGCCCGATCAGCGCGTCGGCACAGGTGTTTCGCCCCGGTAGTCGTAAAACCCGCGCTTGGTCTTGCGCCCAAGCCAGCCCGCTTCGACGTATTTCGTCAGCAGGGGACAGGGCCGGTACTTCGTATCCGCCAGTCCGTCGTGCAGCACGTTCATGATGGCGAGACAGGTGTCGAGCCCGATGAAATCGGCCAACTCCAGCGGCCCCATCGGATGATTCGCGCCGAGCTTGAGCGAGGTGTCGATGGACGACACAGAGCCCACGCCTTCGTAGAGCGTATAGACTGCCTCGTTGATCATCGGCATCAGGATGCGGTTGACGATGAAGGCCGGAAAATCTTCGGAGGTCGCGGCGGTCTTGCCAAGCCGGTCCACCACGTCGAAGCAGGCGCGAAAGGTCTCCTCGTCGGTGGCGATGCCACGGATCAGTTCCACCAGCTGCATCACCGGCACCGGGTTCATGAAGTGAAACCCCATGAATTTCTCGGGGCGGTCGGTGCGAGAGGCGAGCCGCGTGATCGAGATCGACGAGGTGTTCGAGGTCAGGATCGTGTGCGGCGCGAGATGCGGCACCAGCTCTTCGAAGATCGCGGTCTTCACGGCTTCGCGCTCGGTCGCGGCCTCGATGATGAGGTCGCAAGGGCCCAGATCGGTGAGGGTCGGCGTCGTTGAAATGCGGCCCATCGCGGCAGACTTCTCCGCCTCCGAAACCGCCCCCTTCGACACCTGTCGATCAAGGTTGCGCTCGATCAGCGCAACGGCCCGGTCGAGCGCCTCGGTGCTCACGTCGGTCATCACGACTTCATAGCCTGCAAGCGAAAACACATGGGCGATGCCATTGCCCATTTGCCCCGCGCCCACGATGCCCACCCGTTCGATCGTCATTGTCCGCCATCCCTGTCCTGTTTGGCGCAGCATAGGTCCGCCCCCGCCCCGGTCACAAGGGCAGCGAGACCCTTAGCGGTATCTCAAGGCTTTCATGGTCTGATCGTCGGCGGGAAAATGGGTGAGAGTGTGCAATGAAGCATGACAAAACCGGTCTGCTGACCGGCGATATCGCGCGTGTGTGTTATGAAGGATCGCGGCTTGAGGTGCGGGGGCCGGAGCGCACCCTGTCGGGACGTTATCTCGCCTGCCTCGGCGGCACCGAAACTTTTGGGCCGGGGATGTCCGCCCCCTTTGCAACCCTGCTCGAAGAACGGATGGGACGGGAATGCGTTAACTTGGGCACGCTCAACGCGGGTGCCGGGGCGCATCTGGGCGATCCGGCCCTGCTAGAGATCTGCAACGGCGCCGAACGGGTGGTGTTGCAGGTCACGGGCGCGCAGGGGGTGTCGAACCGGCTCTACACGGTGCACCCCCGCCGCAACGACCGCTTCCTGAAAGCGTCTGCGACGCTCCGGGCGTTCTATCCGGATGTCGACTTCACCGAGTTCTGCTTCGTGCGCCACATGCTGTCGTCCCTGCAAGACCTGTGCCCCGAACGGTTCGAGACCCTGCGCAAGGAGTTGCACACCGCGTGGACGATGCGGATGCGCAAGCTGATCAGCTGCCTCACGGTCCCGGTGACGCTGGTGGTCCTGCCGGAGCGGCGGGGCGACGGTCGGTTGGGGGATGACCCGCTGTTCGTCACAAGCGAAATGGTCGAGGCGCTGCGACCCATCGTGAACGACATCGTCACAGCGCCCAGCTCCCACCTGTCCGAAGCCATGCGACATCGGGCAGTCGCGGAAGCGCTCGACGCATCCTTTGCAGATTGCGCGGCCTGATTGCCGATCCCGCGCAGGCCGAAGCGGCCTGAAAGATGCGTATTTCTTGAGTAAAGTGGCCAGCATGCGGCCCGGCGGGGGATGTCCCGCGCCGGGCCGTCCGGATCAGAGCTTTTCGGTCAGCTCGGGCAGCGCGGTGAAGAGATCCGCGACGAGGCCGTAGTCGGCGACCTGGAAGATCGGCGCCTCCTCGTCCTTGTTGATCGCCACGATGACCTTGCTGTCCTTCATCCCCGCGAGGTGCTGGATCGCGCCCGAGATGCCGACCGCGATGTAAAGCGCGGGTGCGACCACCTTGCCGGTCTGGCCGACCTGCCAGTCGTTCGGCGCATAGCCCGAGTCGACCGCCGCGCGGGACGCGCCCACGGCGGCGCCGAGCTTGTCGGCGAGCTTCTCGATCAGCGCGAAGTTTTCCTCCGAGCCGACGCCGCGCCCGCCCGAGACCACGATGCCCGCGCTTGTCAGCTCGGGCCGGTCGCTCTCGGCGAGCTTGTCCTCGACCCAGGCCGACAGGCCCGGATCGGCGGCGGCCGCCACGTCCTCGACCGAAGCCGAGCCGCCCTCACCCGCAGGCTCGAAGCCGGTGGTGCGGATGGTGAAGACGCGGGTCGCGTCGCGCGACTTCACCGTCTGCACCGCGTTGCCGGCATAGACCGGGCGGTCGAACGAGCCGTCCTCGTGGATCGCCATCACGTCGGGGATGATCATCACGTCGAGCAGGGCGGCGACGCGCGGCATGATGTTCTTGGCGTCCGTCGTCGCGGGGGCTGCGATATGCTCGTGCCCCTCGGCGAGGCTTGCGACCAGCGCCGCCACCGGCTCGGCCAGGCGGTGGGAGTAGAGCGCGTCCTCGGCGCAGAGCACCTTTGCCACGCCCGCGATCTTCGCGGCCGCCTGCGCCGCGTCCTTGGCCTTCGCCCCGACGCACAAGAGCGTCACATCGCCAAGCGGCGCCGTGGCGGCGACGGCGCGGGCGGTGGCGTCATGGTTCAGCTCGCCGTCGGTGACCTCGGCCAGAAGCAACACGCTCATCACACCACCCCCAGATCTTTGAGTTTCTCGACCAGATCATCGACCGAGCCGACCATCATCCCCGCCTTGCGCTCCGGCGGCTCGGCGGTCTTCACCACCTCGAGCCGCGGGCTCACGTCGACGCCGTAATCGGCCGGGGTCTTCTCGTCCAAGGGCTTCTTCTTGGCCTTCATGATGTTGGGCAGCGAGGCATAGCGCGGCTCGTTGAGCCGCAGGTCCACGCTCACGATCGCCGGCAGCTTGACCGAGATGGTCTGCAAGCCGCCGTCGACCTCGCGGGTGACCTGCGCGTGCTCACCGTCGATCTTCACCTCGGAGGCGAAGGTCGCCTGGGACCAGCCCAAGAGCGCCGAGAGCATCTGCCCGGTGGCGTTCATGTCGTTGTCGATCGCCTGCTTGCCGCAGAGCACGAGGCCGGGCTGCTCCTCCTCGACGATACGCGCGAGGATCTTGGCCACCGCCAGCGGCTCGATGTCCTGATCGGGGGCCTCGGCGGCGACCACGAGGATCGCCCGGTCCGCGCCCATCGCCAGCGCCGTGCGCAGGGTCTCCTGCGCCTGCTTCACGCCGATCGAGACGGCGACGATCTCCGAGGCGGTGCCCGCCTCCTTCAGCCGGATCGCCTCCTCGACCGCGATCTCGTCGAACGGGTTCATCGACATCTTCACGTTCGCCAGATCGACGCCCGAGCCGTCCGACTTCACACGCACCTTCACGTTGTAGTCGATCACCCGCTTTACGGGGACGAGAATCTTCATAACCAGCCTCTGCTTTCAGACGTTTGCCCGATTGGTAACGCGCACGTTTCGGCGGCAACAAGACCAAACCGACCATTCGACACAGGGCGACGTCGCGTTACGCGAACGTCAACCTTCACCGCCCCTCCCCAAGGGAGACAGCTCCACTCAGCCGACCTCCAACACGATCTTGCCGATGTGCGCCGAGCTTTCCATCCGCGCATGCGCCGCCGCGGCCTCGGCCAGCGGATAGGTGCTGTCCATTACCGGTGCGATGCGTCCCGCATCGAGCAAAGGCCAGACGTGATCGCGCAGTTCGGCAGCGATGGCGGCCTTGGCGGCGACCGATTGCGGGCGCAGGGTCGAGCCGGTGAGCGTCAGCCGCCGCATCATCAGCGGCGCGAGGTTCAGCTCCACCTTCGCCCCCTGCAGGAAGGCGATCTGCACCAGCCGCCCATCATCGGCGAGCGCCTTGATGTTGCGCGCGACATAGTCGCCGCCGACCATGTCAAGGATCAGATCCGCCCCGCCCTCGGCGCGCAGAACTTCCACGAAATCCGCCTCGCGGTAATTGATCGCCCGCTCCGCGCCGAGGCTCTCGCAGGCGGCGCATTTCTCCGCCGACCCGGCGGTGGCGAAGACCCGCGTGCCGAAGGACCGCGCCAGCTGGATCGCCGTCGTGCCGATGCCGGACGATCCACCATGCACGAGGAACCGCTCGCCCTCCCTCAGCGCACCGCGCATGAAGACGTTGGACCAGACGGTGAAATAGGTCTCGGGCAAGCAGGCAGCCTCCTTGAGACCCATGCCCCGCGGAACCGGCAGGCAATGCGCGGCGGGGGTGGCCACCGCCTGCGCATAGCCACCGCCGGGCGTCAGCGCGCAGACCGCATCGCCCACCGACCAGCCCGTCACCCCGGCACCAAGCGCCGCGACATGCCCGGACACCTCCAGCCCCGGCAGGTCCGAGGCATCGGATGGCGGCGCGTAGGCGCCTGCGCGTTGCAATGCATCGGGGCGGTTCACGCCCGCGAAGGCCACGTCGATCACCACTTCGCCGGGCTTCGGCTTCGGGCGCGGACGGGTGGTCATAGCCAGCACTTCGGGCCCGCCGGGGCGGGATATCTCGACCGCACGCATGCTCATCGGCGGCTGCTCCAATGGCCCGGAAGGTCCATGGGCGGTTTGTGATGCGGCGCGTGTACCCCCGACAGCAGGAACGACAGTGCCCCGGTGAAGGGTTTGAGCAGCACCGAGCTGTTTGCCTTGGCCTTGGCGCTCTCGATGCGCATCACGTCGTCGATGCGCCGGTCGATGAAGGCCCATGTCGCCTGATGATCGAGGCTGTCATCGCCGAGCCAGTAGAGCACCACCGAGGCCCAGACACCCGAAAGCGTCGCGCGCTTGGTGTACCAGTTCACGTCGTCGGAGCTGTCGCCCAGCGCGGTCCAGATCGAATCGGCGGTGCGCCACAGCAGGCGCGAGCCTTCGGCGGCGTGATGCGGCAGCGCGAAAAGCGTGGTGGCCCGGCGCAGCGCCTCCTTGTCGCGCACCGCTTCGATGCGGGTTCGCAGCGCAAAGGCGACGCGGTCGCGGTAGCGCATCTGCCCCAGATCGGCGGCGCGCACCGTCTCGATCATGGCCCGGTCACCGGCGTCGTGCAGCGCAACCGCAAGGTCGATCGCCCCGCGCGGGCACAGCGCATGGGCCTGAGGCAGCGTCATGCCGACCTCGTGAGTGGCGGCGCGAAACGCGGTGTCAGACCAGCCATCGAAGGCGACATGCGGCACGATCGCGTCGAGCAGCCGCGCGATCTCTGCCGCCTCTGGCTGCCCGGTCCCCGGCGCATCGGAATGTGGGTTGGTCATGGCGGTCTCCCTTCCACCCCAGCCTAGACAAGCTGCCGGGGCTTTGCTATATGGCCGCTTCCTGCAATCTTGAAACTCCAGCTTAGAAAGGTGGTGAAAACCACATGCAGGTCAGCGTTCGCGACAACAACGTCGATCAGGCCCTCCGGGCTCTGAAGAAGAAGTTGCAGCGCGAGGGTGTGTTCCGCGAGATGAAGCTCAAGCAACATTTCGAGAAGCCCTCCGAGAAGAAAGCACGCGAGAAGGCCGAGGCCATCCGGCGTCAGCGCAAACTCGCTCGCAAGAAAGCCCAGCGCGAAGGTCTCCTCTGAGATCCTGAAGCAAGGTTTTCGAACGATGAAACCCCCGAGCGACGGCTCCGGGGGTTTTTTCATGGTCGATGCTCTGTGATTCTAGGCTAGACTTCCCGCATGCAGCGAGGGGAGTCGCCGATGAAACCCGTCATCCTGCTTGTGGGCCGCTTGCCCGGCGTGGACGAGACCGTGGCGCGCGAACTTCAGGACATGCCCGTGGAATGGCTGGGCGCGCATGACCGGGACGAGGTGGCGCGCCAGCTCGAAGCCGAGCCGGCCATCGCCTGCGTGGTCATGGGTGCGGGGCTCGACGACCGTATCCGGGGCGAGCTGATCGGCGTGATCGCATCAAGGCGTCCGGATATCACGATCCATCTCAAGGACCGCGCCTCGGGTCCGGGCGGCATGGCAGATTTCGTACGCCGCGTCGTCGCCGCCGAAGTGCTGCGCTGATTCCCGCCTACTCCACATCGCCTCTGCGTGATCGCACCGACCTCGATGCCCGCTCGTGCGTTGGGGCACGGTATTCATCGCACTTGGAGGCTACATGCCCGGCAAACCGATACCCGACGCTGCCCTTCCCGAAATCACCCTGCCCCGCCTTGGTGGCGGCGAGCTGACCCTCGGACGCCCCCTCGAAGGGCGCGACTGGCAGATGGTGGTGGTCTATCGCGGAAAGCATTGCCCGATCTGCCACAAATACGTCTCAGGTCTGGAGCCGCTGCTGCCGAAGTACCACGAGGCCGGGATCGACGTGGTGCTCGTTTCTGCCGACCCCGAGGAAAAGGCCCGCGACTTCGTCGAGGAGACCGGCACCTCGGTCCCCGTGGCTTACGACCTGAGCGTCGCGCAGATGCTCGATCTGGGCCTTTATGTCTCCGAGCCGCGCTCGGCGCAGGAAACTGATCGGCCCTTCGCGGAACCGGCGGTCTTCGTGATCAATGGCGAGGGCAAGGTGCATATCGCCGATATCTCCAACGCTCCCTTCGCGCGTCCCGATCTTGAGGCCCTGCTGAACGGACTCAAGTTCATCCGCGACAAGGATTATCCGATCCGCGGCACCAAGCAGGCCGCCTGACCGAGATCCGATGCTGCTGCACCGGTCGGCGCCGCTCCCCTCACGGGGGGCGGCGTTTTCATGTCGGAAGGGCCGTGGTCTGGCGCACCGTGCGCAGCGCAAAGCTCGACTGCATGGTCTGCACGCCGGGCAGGCGCGCGAGGTGTCGGCGATGGATCTGTGCGAAATCCTCGCTGTCGCGCGCCACGACCTTGAGCAGGTAGTCCGCCGTGCCCGCCATCAGGTGGCATTCCAGCACATCGGGGATACGCGACACGGCCGCCTCGAAGGCGTCGAGCAGCTCGTCCGCCTGCCCCGAAAGCGTGATCTCCACGAAAACGGTGACGGGCCGCCCCATGCCGCGTGGATCGAGCAGCGCCACATAGCCCCGGATCAAACCGGACTGCTCAAGCGCCCGGACCCGGCGGTGGCAGGCCGATGGCGAAAGGTTCACCTTCTCGGAGAGCTGCGCGTTCGACAGCCGCCCGTCGGACTGCAGCGCGGCAAGAATGGCCCGGTCGATGCGGTCGATCTCGATCACTGCACGATCCTTCGAATTTGTTATCATCTGGCGCAATATCTTACGACATTTGATGAGTAACAGGCCACGATCTCGTCGGCAATTGCACGCGAGGGGTGTCAGCATGGGGGCAACAAGGAGGATGCATCATGCACATCGGTTGCCCCACTGAGATCAAGCCGCAGGAATTCCGCGTCGGCCTCACCCCCAACGCCGCACGCGAGGCGGTGGACCAAGGCCACACCGTCACCATGCAGGCCGGGGCCGGCATGGGCGCGGGCTTCACGGATGACGATTACCGCGCCGCCGGCGCGCAGATCGCCCCCACCGCCGAAGAAATCTTCGCCTCCGCCGAGATGATCGTGAAGGTGAAGGAGCCGCAGGCCGTCGAGCGCCGGATGCTGCGCGACGGGCAGATCCTGTTCACCTATCTGCACCTCGCGCCCGATCCTGCCCAGACCGAGGATCTCGTGCGCTCCGGCGCCACCTGCATCGCCTACGAGACCGTGACCGACCGCGCGGGCGGCCTGCCGCTGTTGGCGCCGATGTCCGAGGTCGCAGGCCGTCTGGCGCCGCAGGTCGGTGCCTGGACCCTGCAGAAGGCCAACGGCGGACGCGGTGTGCTCTTGGGCGGCGTGCCCGGCGTAGGCCCCGCCAATGTCGTGGTGATCGGCGGCGGTGTCGTGGGCACCCAGGCCGCCAAGATCGCCGCCGGCATGGGCGCGCGTGTCACCGTACTCGACAAGTCGCTGCCGCGGATGCGCTATCTCGACGATGTCTACGGCCGCGACTTCCGCACCGTCTATTCGAGCGCCGGTGCCACCGCCGATGCCGTGGCACAGGCCGATCTGGTGATCGGCGCGGTGCTGGTGCCGGGTGCCGCAGCACCCAAGCTGGTCACCCGCGCGCAGCTTTCGACCATGAAGCCCGGTGCCGCGATTGTCGATGTCGCCATCGATCAGGGCGGCTGCTTCGAGACCTCGAAGGCCACGACCCACGAGGACCCGATCTACGAGGTCGACGGCATCATGCACTACTGCGTCGCCAACATGCCCGGCGCGGTCGCCCGCACCTCGACGCTGGCGCTCGGCAACGCAACCATGCCCTTCGTTCTGGCCATCGCCGGCAAGGGCTGGAAGCAGGCCTGCCTCGATGACGCGCATCTGGCCGAGGGCCTCAACGTGCACGCGGGCCGGATCACCAACCTCGCCGTGGGCGAAGGCCTCGGCCGCGAGGCGATCTCGGCGCAGCAGGCGCTCGGCCGCTGAGGTGCGATGCCGCACCGGAACCCTCCGGTGCGGCGTTCGGTTTTTCTTCGCAACCCCAACAGCGGAGGAAGACCCATGGTCACCACCATCGGCACATCGAGCGACATGGCCAAGATGGTCGAGAACTTCATCCTTCTCGAACACGATGCCATCGCGGCCTACGGGACCACGATCGAGCGGCTCGAAAGCCCGGCCCACAAGGCCAAGGTCGAGGAATTTCGCCAAGACCACCTGCGCCACCTGTCGGACCTTACCGCGCTGGCGGGCCGGGTCGGCGCCAATGTCCCCCGAGAGGGCGACATGAAGGAGCTGCTCACCACCGGCAAGATCAAGCTCGCCGACATGGTCGGTGGCGATGGCGCGATCCTCAAGGCGATGGCCACCAACGAGATCGACACGATCAGCGCCTACCAGCATGCCGTGGACAACGAGGCCGTGCCCGCCACCGACAAGGAGCTGTTCCGCCGCGGTCTCGCGGATGAGCGCAAGCACAAGGACTGGATGGATCAGGCCGCCAAGGCCGCCTGAGACCCCCACAGACGAAAACGGCCGGTGCATCGCACCGGCCGTTCCGCGTTCAGACCTTCGACATCAGGCCGCGATCTGTTGCACCAGTGCGGGCACCTTGGCGCGGGCATCGTTGATCGCCTTGGCACGCGCCTCGGGCGAGAGCGCCACGCCTTCGACCCGGAGCACCGTCACATCGGTGATGCCGATGAAGCCCAGCACCTGTCGCAGATAGGGCTCGACGAAATCGGTCGTGCCATCATGCACGCCGCCGGAGGCATAGACCACGATGGTGCGACGCCCGCCTGCGAGGCCCTGCGGGCCTTCGGCGGTGTACTGGAACGTCTTGCCCGCCACCGCGACGCTGTCGATCCAGGCCTTGAGCTGGTGCGGGATCGCGAAGTTGTACATCGGCGCGCCGATCACCAGCGTGTCGGCGGACAGAAGCTGTTCGACCGCGTCGCCGGTAAACGCCGCCTCGCTCGCCGCATCGGCGAGATCGCGGCGCAGAACCTCCGTGTCGCCCTGCGCCTTGAGCTCGGCCACGATGGCCGCCGTCAGGTCGCGCGAGACCGAGTTCTCACCGAGGATGGAGCTGTCGATATGCAGGATGGTCATGTCGCAATGGTCCTTGTTTGAAGCTGTACCTTACGTAGGGGCGCACAGTGGCGCCGTGAATTCCACGTCTGCGCACATGACCTCTGCTGTGGCCGCTCAGACCTCGCGCGGCTTCAGCAGATCGCGGATATCGGTGAGCAGTTCTTCCTGCGTCGGCCCCTTGGGGGCGTTCGGCACCGGTTCGCCCTTCTCGACGGCGGCGTCCTTGATCCGGTTCACCGCCTTGACCAGCAGGAACACCACCCATGCGATGATCAAGAAGTTGATGCAGGCGGTAAGGAAGGCCCCATAGGCAAAGATCGCGGCTCCGCTTTCGCGCGCGGCCTCGAGCGAGGCCCCGGCAGGCACATCGCCCGAAAGCACGACATACATCGAGGTGAAGTCGATGCCGCCCAAGATCAGCCCGATCACCGGGTTGATCAGATCGTTGACGAGGCTCTGGACGATGGCGGTGAAAGCGGCGCCGATGATGATGCCGACCGCGAGGTCCATCACGTTGCCCTTGGCGATGAAATTGCGGAATTCCTTGATCATCGGTGTCTCCTGACTGGTTGTGCCGCGAACCTAACGCAGCCGGGCCGCGCGACCATGCCCGACCATGCAAAAGGGGCAGACCCTGCGGCCCGCCCCTCTCCTTCGTCTCCGTCGCCCGCTCAGCCGCGCAGCTCGCCGCCCGTGGCCTTGGCCACCTTGTCGACGATCTTGGCACCCACGGCCTCGATCTCCTTTTCGGTGAGCGTGGCCTCGGTGGGCTGCAGCCGCACCGTGATTGCCACCGACTTGCGCCCCTCGCCAAGGCTGCCGCCTTGGAACTGGTCGAAGACCCGCACGTCGGAGATCAGCGCCTTGTCGGCACCCTGCGCCGCGTTCACCAGCGTCAACGCTTCGACCTCGGCATCCACCACGAAGGCGAAATCGCGTTCGACCGGCTGCAGCGACGGCGGTGTGAAGGCCGCGCGCGCGGCCCCGGTCTGACGCGGCAGCGGCACCTCTTCGGGGAAGAGCACGAAGGCGACCGCCGGGCCCTTCACATCGAGCGCGGCAAGCACGCGTGGGTGCAGCTCGCCGAAGACGCCCAAGACCTTCTTGGGGCCGAGGCAGATCCGCCCGTGGCGGCCCGGATGCCACCAGCCCTCGCCCCCGCGCAGGATCTGCACCTTGGCAGGTGCGCCCATCGAGGCCAGCACGGCTTCGGCATCGGCCTTGGCGTCATAGAGGTCCACCGGGCGCGAGGCCCCATGCACGTCCTTGGGCCCGGTCCGGCCCGTCAGCAGACCCGCCACGGCGAGCTTCTGCTCGCCCGGCTCACCGCCCCAGAACACGTGCCCCGCCTCGAACAACGCCAGATCGCCGGTGCCGCGCGCCTGATTACGCGCCGCGGCACGCAAGAGGCCCGGCAGCAGATCGGGGCGCATGTGGCTCATCTCCGACGAGATCGGGTTTTCGAGCCGGGTCGCGTCCGAGCCACCGCCGAACAGCGCCGCCGCCTCGGCGTCGATGAAGCTGTAGGTGACGCATTCGTCGTAGCCGAGGGCTGCGGTCGTGCGCCGTGCCTTGGTCAGCCGGGCCTGCATCGGCGTCAGCACCGGCTGGGCCACGCCCTCGGGGCGGGGCAGCGGCACGCCCTTGAGCTTCGACAGCGAGGCCACGCGCGCGACCTCCTCGACAAGATCGGCCTCGCCCTGGATGTCCGAGCGCCACGCGGGGACATGCGCCATCTCGCCGTCGAGCCGGAAGCCGAGCCGGTCGAGCGTCTGGCGCTGCTCCTTGGTCGGGATCTCCATGCCGACGATCCGCGTCACCGCCTTGGGATCGAAGCGGTAGGCGCGGCTGGTGTCGGGGGTGGAGCCCGCGATCGCCATCTTCGACGCCTCGCCGCCCGCGTGATCGACGATCATCCGCACCGCGATCTGCAGGCCGGTGGTGACGAAATCGGTGTCGATGCCACGCTCGAACCGCTGGCGCGCGTCCGAGTGGATCTTGAGCGCGCGGCCCCCGAGTGCGATCTGCACCGGGTTCCACAAAGCGCTCTCGACGAAGACGTTGGTCGTCTCCTCGGTGACGCCGGTGTCGGCCCCGCCCATGATGCCCGCGAGGCTCTCGACGCCGTTGTCGTCGGAGATGACGATCATGCCCTTTGCCAGCGTGTACTCCTTGTCATCGAGCGCGGCAAAGCTCTCGCCCCCCGCCGCCCGGTGCACCCGCAGATTGCCCGCGACCTTGTCGGCGTCGAAGACGTGCAGTGGCCGGTTCAGGTCATAGGTGATGTAGTTGGTCACATCGACGAGAAAGCTGATCGGGCGCAGGCCGATGGCGCGCAGCCGGTCCTGCAGCCACTCGGGCGAGAGGCCGTTCTTGACGCCGCGAATGAGACGACCGGCGAAGATCGGGCAGCCGTCGCGGGTGTCGGGGGCGATCTCGACGCCGATGGGGCAGTCGTAGCCGCCCTGCACCGCGTTGACCTCGAGCGGCTTCAGCTTGCCAATGCCGCGCGCCGACAGGTCGCGCGCGATGCCGCGGATGCCGAGCGCGTCGCCGCGGTTCGGCGTGATCGCGATTTCGATGACGGGATCGACCTTGGCGGGGTCGTTCTCGGACAGCCAGTCGGCAAAGCTCTGGCCCACCTCGCCCGAGGGCAGCTCGATGATGCCCTCATGCGCGTCGCCCAGCCCCAGCTCTCGCTCCGAGCACATCATGCCGTGGCTCTCGACGCCGCGGATCTTGCCGACGCCGATGGTGAAGTCGGGGCCGGGCACGTAGGTGCCGGGCCGCGCGACGACCACGGTGATGCCTTGGCGGGCGTTGGGCGCGCCACAGATGATCTGGTCTTCGCCGCCGGGCAGCTCGACGCGGCAGATCTGCAGCTTGTCGGCGTCGGGGTGGCGCTCGGCGGCAACCACCTTGCCCAGAACGAAGTCCTTGAGTGCTGCGGCGGGGTTCTCGACGCCTTCGACCTCGAGCCCGAGATCGGTCAATGCCTCGGCGATTTCGTCCACGCTTGCCGTGGTGTCGAGATGGTCCTTGAGCCAGGAGAGGGTGAATTTCATGGGTTTGGCCCTTTACTGGTCGAGATCGGCGCGCAATGCGCGGAACGGGGTGCTCATGCAATCGCCGAGCGTCACGGAAAATCCGGTCGGAAACTCGGGGCGGTCAAAGGCCACCACAGCGCGGCCCCACATGGTCGAGCCGGTGCCGTCGGGACCGGTCAGGGTCGCGCCGCAAAAGCCATCGCCTTGGGCGATCCAATAGGCTTCGTGCACGCCACGCTGTTGCCAGTTACCCGCGAGGCCGGGGATGTAGAGACGCCCCTGTGCTCCGTCCTCGGTCGGGAAAGACAGGATGGCGGTGTCGCCCTCGTCCGCCTCATAGGCGAGCGGGCCGAGGTCGGAGACCCACATTTCGTCGGCCAGAACCGGCCCGGCTACCGCGACGGCCAGCGCCGCGCAGAGGGGGATACGCATGGTGATCACCCCCTGAGCGTCGGCACGTCGAGCGCCGCGAAGCCATAGTGCTTGAGCCAGCGCAGGTCGCTCTCGAAGAAGGCGCGCAAGTCGGGGATGCCGTATTTCAGCATCGCCAGACGGTCGATGCCAAGGCCGAAGGCGAAGCCCTGGTACTTCTCCGGATCAATCCCGGCGTTCTTGAGCACCTTGGGATGCACCATGCCCGAGCCCAGCACCTCGAGCCAATCGTCGCCCTCGCCCACCTTCACGGTGCCGTCCTGCCACGAGCACTGGATGTCCACCTCGGCCGAGGGCTCGGTGAAGGGGAAATGCGAGGCGCGGAAGCGGGTCCTCACGGACGTGCCGAAGAAGGCCGAGAGGAACTCCTCCAGCACCCATTTGAGGTTCGCCATGGTGATGTCGGTGCCGATGGCCAGCCCCTCGACCTGATGGAACATCGGGGTGTGGGTCTGATCGTAATCGGCGCGGTAGACGCGGCCCGGGCAGATGATGCGAATGGGCGCGCCATTGGCTTCCATCGAGCGGATCTGCACCGGCGAGGTGTGGGTGCGCAGCACGTGCGGCGGGCGGTCGTCGCCCTCGGCACGGTGGGTGTAGAAGGTGTCCATCTCGGCGCGGGCCGGGTGGTGGCCGGGGATGTTGAGCGCATCGAAGTTGTACCAGTCGCTCTCGATCTGCGGGCCCTCGGCCACCGAAAAGCCCATGTCGGCGAAGATCGCGATGACCTCCTCGGTCACTTGGCTGATCGGGTGGATCGTGCCTTGGCGCGCGGGCCGGGTGGGCAGTGTCACGTCGAGCCATTCGGCCTTGAGCCGCTGCTCAAGCGCTGCATCGGCAAGGGACGCGCGGCGGGCCGAGAGCGCGTCGGCGATCTCGGTCTTGAGCGCGTTCAGCTTCGGGCCCTTCTCCTGACGCTCTTCGGCGCTCATGCCGCCGAGCGTCTTCATCAGCCCCGAGATCTCGCCCTTCTTGCCCAGCGCGCGCACGCGCAGATCCTCGATGCCCGCCTCGTCGCCGGCCTCGGCGATCAGCCCCAGATACCTATCCCGAAGATCATCCATGTCGTCACCCTTTTCTGCCGGTCCGGACTAGCAGCCCCGTCCAGATACGCAAGAAGCCGCGCGACCCCTTTGGGGGTGGCGCGGCTTCCATTCAGTCTATCGCTTGGCCTTAGGCCAGAGCGGCGCGCGCCTTGTCGACGATCGCGTTGAACGCGTCGGGCTCGTGCACGGCGAGATCGGCGAGAACCTTGCGGTCCACTTCGATGCCAGCCAGCGACAGGCCGTTGATGAAGCGCGAGTAGGTCATCTGCTCGTCGAACGCACGGACACCGGCGTTGATCCGCTGGATCCACAGGGCGCGGAAGTTCCGCTTGCGGTTCTTGCGGTCGCGGGTCGCGTACTGGTTCGCCTTGTCGACGGCCTGCTTGGCCACCTTGAAGGTCTTGGAGCGACGATCGTAATAGCCCTTCGCCTGGTCAAGAATCTTCTTGTGACGGCGATGGGTGACGGTACCACCTTTGGTGCGGCTCATATCCGGATCTCCTTAGCGGGCGTAGGGCATCATCGGCTTGATGATCTTCTCATCAGCCTTGGCCAGAATCGTGGTGCCACGCGCGTCACGGATGAACTTGGTGGAGCGTTTGATCATGCCGTGGCGCTTGCCCGCCTGACCGGCCTTGATCCGGCCCGAGGCCGTCACCTTGAACCGCTTTTTGCAGCTCGACTTCGTCTTCATCTTAGGCATTTCCATCTCCCTTCCGGAACGGTGGTGGGACCGCTCGCCTCGGCATGCCAAGTGGGCCGGACGAACGGGGTGAGCGCGCCGTATAGGCGGCGCGCGAGATCAAGGCAAGGGGGGCGGTGCCCCCCCTGCCCTCATTCGAAGATCACTCGGGGTCGGCGCTGAAGATCAGACGCTCGGAGCAGGGCGCCACGCGCAGGATGTTGGTGGTGCCCGGCGTGTTGAACGGCACGCCCGCGGTCACGACGATCATGTCGCTCTCGGTGGCGAGGCCCTGCTCGCGCGCGGCGCGCGCGGCGGCGACCACGGCCATCTTGAAGCGGTCGACCTCGCCGGTGACGACGCAGTTGGTGCCCCAGGTCAGGCACAGGCGACGCGCGGTGCCGCGGATCGAGGTGAGGGCGAGGATCGGCACGCGCGGACGCTCGCGCGCCACCAGCGACGCCGTGGTGCCCGACTGCGAGAAGCAGCAGATCGCCTTGACGTTGGTGGTCTCGGCGATCTCGCGCGCAGCGGCGACAATGCCGTCGGCGACCGAGTTGTGCGCGACCTTGCGCGAGCTGTCGATGATCTCGCGGTAGGTGGGATCGTTCTCGACCTCGCCCGCGACGTTGTCCATCGTGGCGACCGCCTCAATCGGATACTGGCCGGCGGCCGATTCGGCCGAAAGCATGATCGCGTCGGCGCCCTCGTAGATCGCGGTGGCGACGTCGGAAACCTCGGCGCGCGTGGGCATCGGGCTCTCGATCATCGATTCGAGCATCTGGGTCGCGACGATCACCGGCTTGGCGGCAGCGCGGCAGCGACGCACGAGGCGCTTCTGGATCGGCGGCACGTTCTGCACGGGCAGCTCGACGCCCAAATCGCCGCGCGCGACCATGATGCCATCGGAGACAGCCAGGATCTCGTCAAAGGCCTTCACGGCGGCGGGCTTTTCGATCTTCGACAGGATGGCGGCGCGGCCGCGGCACAGCTCGCGCGCTTCTTCCACGTCGGCGGCGCGCTGCACGAAGCTCAGCGCCAGCCAGTCGACGCCGAGATCGCAGACGAACTCGAGATCCTTGCGGTCCTTTTCCGACAGCGCCGCCAGCGGCAGCACCACGTCGGGGACGTTCACGCCCTTGCGGTTCGAGATCGTGCCGCCGACGACGACTTCGCAATTGGCGAAATCGGCGCCGCAGTCCTTGACCTTGAGGCGGATCTTGCCGTCGTTGACGAGCAGCGAGGCGCCGGGCTCCAGCGCGTCGAAGATCTCCTTGTGCGGCAGCTGCACGCGGTTGAGGTCGCCCTCGGCAGCATCCAGATCGAGCCGGAAGTCGGCACCGGGCACCAGCTCTTCGGAGCCGTTGGCAAAGGCGCCGACGCGCAGCTTCGGCCCCTGCAGGTCGGCGAGAATGCCGATCGGCGTGTCGAGGTCTTCCTCGACTTGGCGGATGATCGCGTGGCGCACGCGGATTTCGTCGTGCGCGCCGTGGCTCATGTTGAGACGGAACACGTCGGCCCCGGCCTCGACCAGAGCGCGGATCACCTCGTAGGTGCTCGACGCCGGCCCCAGCGTGGCCACGATTTTCACATTGCGATGGCGCTTCATCAGAAGGATCCTCTCGACTGTCCCCATGGACGCGATAAGTGTTCGACCGGGCAGCGGACAGGTCCGTTACCGCTACCAGTGCCGGTTCGGCGCCGTTATTGCGCAAAATACGCCGCGTCACAACTGCCCGTAGGACACCTGAGCGAACGACAGCGGAGAACACCAGATTTCATGACTTCGGAAGCCTATCACATTCTCGGCGAGGAGCGCCGCTCCCGCTGGCTCGTCACCTGCGATCACGCCAGCAACCACGTGCCCGATTGGGTCTCCGGCGGCGATCTCGGCCTGCCCGCCTCGGACATGGCGCGCCACATCGCCTGGGACGTCGGCGCCGCGGGTCTGACCGAGGCTTTGGCCGAACGGCTCGACGCTCCCGCGATCCTGTCGAAATTCTCGCGCCTCGTGATCGACCCCAACCGGGGCGAAGACGACCCCACGCTGTTGATGAAGCTCTATGACGGCTCGATCATCCCCGGCAACCGGCACGCGGGCCCGGAGGAAACCAAGGAGCGCCTGGTGCGGCTGCACCGGCCCTACCACGAGGCCTATGAAGCGCTGGCGTCGCGGCGCGACGACATGGTGATCGTGGCGATCCACAGCTATACCGCACAGCTTCGGGGCCGCCCGTTTCGTCCCTGGCAGGCCGCGATCCTGCACAGCCATCTCGATTCACGCCTCGCCAACCCGTTGATCGCGCGGCTGCGCGAGGAAGCAGAGCTGACGGTGGGCGACAACGAGCCCTATTCGGGCCACCTGCCGGGCGATTCCATCGACCGCCACGCGCTTACCAAGGGGCGGCCCAATGTGCTGATCGAGGTGCGCAACGACCTGATCGAGGACGAAGCGGGACAGATTGCCTGGGCCGATCGCTTGGCACCGGCGCTGCGCGACATACTTCGCGAAACGGGACTGTAACGGGACTGCAAGGGAGACGGATCATGAGCCGGATGGACGAGATCGACGAGACGACCCGCACCGAAATCGAAGCGGCGGCGTTTCGCAGGCTGCAAAAGCACCTGATGGAAGAGCGCACAGATGTGCAGAACATCGACTTGATGAACATGGCTGGGTTCTGCCGCAACTGCCTGTCGCGCTGGATGCAGGAGGCCGCGGCCGAGCGCGGGCATGAGATGTCCAAGGACGAGGCGCGCGAGGCCTATTACGGCATGCCCTATGACGACTGGCGCGCGCAGCACCAAACCGAGGCGACGGAGGCGACGCGCGCCGCCTTCGACGCGGCGCAAAAGCACGAGGCGAGCGAGGGCTGAGCCGTCAGCCCAGGCGGCGCAGCGCCTCGACCTCAATGGCGAGGCGCGTCTCCAGATCGGCCAGACGGCGCATCTCTTCGTGGCGCGCCGTCTCGCCGGTCAGCCCGGCCAGACGGGCGCGCGCTTCTGCGATCTGCGCCCGCAGCGTCACCGCCAGCGGCCTGGCTCCCGATTCGTGCATAATGCGGTCGAGCACCGCGTCGCCGGGTACGTGCAGCCCCGCGAGCGGCTTGCCCGCCCCCGGCAGATCCTTGAAGGCCCCGTCCTGCTCGGCCTTGGCGATCATCCGGTCTATGTGATCGATGAGGGGGTGATCCATGCCCGCCGCTCCCGCGCGATGTCAGATCCCGGCCTTGCGGCTTTCCTCGAGATAGATCTCGCGCAGACGGAGCGCCACCGGACCGGGCGTGCCCTGCCCCACCTGCGCGCCGTCGATCTCCACCACCGGCATCACGAAGGTCGAGGCCGAGGTGATGAAGGCCTCGTCGGCGGCCTGCGCCTCCTCAATGGTGAAGGCGCGCTCCTCGACCTTCATCTGCGCCTCCTGCGCAAAGCGCAGCACCGCGGCGCGGGTGATGCCGTGCAGGATCTCGTTGCCGAGCTGGCGGGTGATGATGGTGCTGCCCTTGACGATATAGGCATTGTTCGAGGTGCCCTCGGTGACCGCGCCCTCTTCGACCATCCAGGCGTCGTCTGCGCCCGCCGCCTTGGCCATCATCTTGCCCATCGACGGATACAGAAGCTGCACGGTCTTGATGTCGCGGCGGCCCCAGCGGATGTCGGGGATCGAGATCACCTTGATGCCGGTCTTTGCGACCGGGCTTTCGGCGAGGCCGGGCTTCGATTGGGTAAAGAGCACCACGGTCGGCTCGGTTTCCTCAGGCGGAAAGGCGAAATCGCGATCGCCGGGCGCGCCCCGGGTGATCTGCAGGTAGATCATCCCGTCCTCGATCCCGTTGCGCGCCACCAACTCGCGGTGCACCTCAAGAAGCGCCTCTGTCTCCATCGGCTTGCGGATCTGCAATTCGGACAAGGAGCGCTCGAGCCGCGTCGCGTGGCCCGCGAAATCAATCAGCTTGCCGCCCAGCACGCTGGTGACCTCATAAACGCCATCGGCCATCAGGAAGCCGCGATCGAAGATCGAAACCTTGGCTTCGGTCTCGGGGAGGTACTCCCCGTTGACATAGACGGTGCGGGTCATGGCGCTCTCCTGTTGGCTCTTGCGCCCCTTCTGCCGCAGGGTGAAGCGCGATGCCAGAGGGTTCAGCCCCAGAGCGCGGGATCGGCGGCGTGCAAACCCTGCGCATCATGCCGCATCGGCGGCTCGCGATCCGCGGCAAGCAGCAAGGGCCCGTCGAGATCGACCACCGCCGCGCCCTGCGCCACCAGATGCGCAGGCGCCATGGCGAGCGACGAGCCGACCATGCAGCCCACCAAGACCTTGAGCCCCGCCGCCCGCGCGGCATCGCGCAATGCCAACGCCTCGGTCAGACCGCCTGTCTTGTCGAGCTTGACGTTGGCCATGTCGTATTTGCCCGCAAGGCCAGGCAGCGATGCGCGGTCGTGGCAGCTTTCATCCGCGCAGACCGGCACCGGGCGCGCAAGGCCGATCAGCGCCGCGTCCTCGCCCGCCGGAACGGGCTGCTCGACCAGCGCCACGCCGAGACGAACAAGATGCGGCGCGAGATCGGAATAGACCTCCGCGCTCCAGCCCTCGTTGGCGTCGACGATGATGGTCGAGTGAGGCGCACCGCGCCGCACGGCTTCAAGCCGGGCCATGTCGTCAGGGGTGCCGAGCTTGATCTTCAGGATCGGGCGATGCGCCTCTTCGCGTGCCCGCGCCTCCATTGCTTCGGCCGTGTCGAGCGACAGGGTGTAGGCAGTGATGAGGGCCTTCGGTCGCTCCAGCCCCGCGAGCTGCCAGACCGGAACCCCTGTCCGTTTCGCCTCTAGATCCCACAGCGCGCAATCCACCGCGTTGCGCGCAGCTCCGGGCGGCAGCGCCTCCTGTAATTCCAGCCGTGACATCCCATCGGGCAGCGCCTCGATCTGCGCTCGCACACTATCAAGGCTTTCGCCATAGCGCGCGTATGGCACACATTCACCCCGGGCTTCATGGCCGTCTCGGCAAATTCGCACGCTCAGCACCTGTGCCGCACTGCGGCTACCACGGCTGATCGTGAAGGCGCGGGCGAGCGGGAAACTCTCCTCGAAAACCTCGATCATACGGCCCTCCAGCGCCATGCCCCATCGTCGCCCATCTCGCGCAGCGCCCGCCCCTGCACCACCAGCGCATTCAGATGGCCCAGCGCCTCAGCCAGCGCCAGCCCGTAGCTGTCGCGCGTGACCGAGCGGCGGAACAAAGGCGCGAAGCAGTCGCCCCCGGTGCGCGGAACGGCAAGGTGCTTTTCCAGCCGCCCCAGCGCCTCGCGGTGACCTTGCGCCATCTGCCCAAGGCGCTCTGGCAGGCCGTGGTAGGGCTTCTTGTGGCCGGGCAGCACGAGTTGTTCGGGCCGGGCGAAGGCGGCCAGCCGCTCGCAGGCCTCGATCCAATCGGTGACGGGATCGTTCTCGGGCTCGGTCGGCTGCACGCCAAGGTTCGGACTGATCCCCGGCAACAGCTGGTCGCCGCCGATCACCAGATCGCCTCCCTCTTCCCAGAAGGTCGCATGCTCCGGCGCGTGGCCCTCACCCATGCGGATGATCCAGTCGCGTTCGCCGATACGGATGCGGTCGCCTTCCCGGATGCGGGTGTAGGAGAGCGGCAGCGGCGCGACCCAGTCGGTGAAGTTGAACGGCCGCTCGGTGCGGCGCTGCGCCAGAAGCTCGGTATCCATGCCGGCGCGCTTCCAGAACGCCACCACCGCCTTCGGTGGCAGGCTCTGATCCTCGCCCCTGAGCATCCGCGCCAGCAGATAGCCGGTGCGCGGCATCACCAGCTCCGCGCCGCGCTGGCCGAGCCAACCCGCGAGGCCGATGTGATCGGGGTGGTGATGCGTCACGACCACGCGCTGCAGCGGACGGCCGCCCAAGGGGCCCGCGAGCAGCGCCTCCCAGACCTCGCGGATCCGGGTGGTGTCGAGCCCGGTGTCGATCACGGTCCAGCCGTCGCCGTCATCGAATGCATAGACGTTCACGTGGTTGAGCGCCCAAGGCAGCGGCAGCTGCATCCACAGCACGCCGGGCGCGACTTCGGTCGCGGTGCCGGGTGCGGGCGGTTCATCAAAGGGGGTTCGAGCGCGCATGTTCTGTGTCATGGGCCAAGTGATGGCGCAGCGAACGTGCGGCGTCCAGCGGCCTAAGGCCAGACCGGCGCTCCAACGCCTCAGGCCGGATAGGCACCCCGACGCTTCAGGGAACCAGATCCTCGGCCCCCAGTGCCATCACGCACTCTGGCCCCGCCCGAAGAGCCATGAGATGCGCCGACATCTCGGGCAGCATGCGCTGGATATAGAAGGCGGCGAGCCGCTTGCGCTTGCCATTGCCCGCCTGCGCCGCTTGCAGGTGGTAATGCGCCCCTAAAAGCCGCGCGAAGGCCCGCAGGTAGGGCATGCCACCCGCGAAACGCTCGGAAACCTCGCGCCCGACGAGCCATTCGGTCGCCTCGCGCATCGTCTCGGCGGCCTGCCAGACCGGCTCGGCCAGATCCGGCACCGTCTCGCGCACCGCCTTGGCTCCGGCCTCGATCTCATCGATGAGCGTGAAGGCCGCCTCGCCGCCATCCATCATCTTGCGGCCCACGAGATCCATCGCCTGAATGCCGTTGGTGCCCTCGTAGATCGCGGTGATCCGCGCGTCGCGCAGGAATTGTGCAGCCCCCGTCTCTTCGATGAAGCCCATGCCGCCATGCACCTGAATGCCCAGATCCGCGACGTTGATCCCGGTCTCGGTGCCAAAGGCCTTGGCGATCGGCGTCAGCAGCGCCGCGCGGGCCGTCTCGGCGGCACGCCCCTCGCGGCCAAGGTCGATCGCCTTGGCGCAGGCCAATGTGATCGCGCGGGCGGCAAAGGTCTCGGCCCGCATCCTTGCCAGCATCGCGCGCACGTCCGCGTGCTCGACGATCGCCCCCGAGCCGCCCACGCGGCCCTGCTTGCGCTCCATCGCATAGGCCAGCGCCGCCTGTGTCGCCGCCTCGGCCACGCCCACGGCCTGAGAGCCGACGCCGAGCCGGGCGGTGTTCATCATGGTGAACATCGCGGCCATCCCGGCATGGGGTTCGCCCACGAGCCAGCCCTTGGCACCGTCATACTCCATCACCGCGGTGGGTGATCCGTGAATGCCGAGCTTGTGCTCGAGGCTGACCACGCGCAGGGAATTGGGAACGCCGGGGGTGCCCGACGCATCAGGGATGAGCTTGGGCACGAGGAAGAGCGAGATTCCCTTGGTCCCCGGCGCGCCGTCGGGCAGCCGCGCCAGCACCATATGCGCCACGTTGTCCGAAAAATCGTTGTCGGCCCAAGTAATGTAGATCTTCTGCCCAGTGATCCTGTAGGTCCCCTCCCCGTCCGGCTCGGCCTTGGTGCGCAGGGCACCGACATCCGATCCGGCCTGTGGTTCGGTCAGGTTCATGGTGCCGCACCATTCGCCCGAGATCAGCTTGGGCAGATAGAGCGCCTGCAGCTCAGGGCTGGCATGGTGCTCCAGCGCCTCGATCTCGGCCTGTGTCATCAAGGGGTTGAGCTGCAGCGCCAGACAGGCGCCGCCCATCATCTCGTTGACGCAGGTGGCGAGCGCCATCGGCAACCCCATGCCGCCATGCGTCTCCGCCGCCGCCATGCCGACCCAGCCGCCGGTCGCAATGGCACGATAGCCCTCGGCATAGCCCGGCGAGGTGCGCACGATGCCATTCTCGAGCCGGGCGGGGGTGAGATCGCCTGCGCGGTTCAGGGGCGCGAGGATATCGTCGCACATCCGTGCCGCCTCGTTCAGAATCGCGTCGGTCACGTCGGACGTCATCTCGGCGTGGCGCGCGGTCGCGGTCACGTCGGAAAAGCCGATCACATGCTCCAGAATGAACCGAAAATCCTCGACGGGGGCATGAAAGGGCATTGCGGGTTTCCTCCGGCACATGGCATTCCGGGGGTCGGATACCGCTGTCTACGCAGCCTGATACGCCGCCCCCCGACCTCGCAACCAGGACGCCACGTCATGACCCGACACCTCGACCCGGACGAGACCGGCCTCAAGCGTGCCGCCGAGATGCTGCGCCGGGGCGGGCTCGTCTCCTTTCCGACCGAGACGGTCTATGGCCTTGGCGGCGATGCCACCGACGACGCCGCAGTTGCGCGGATCTTCGAGGCCAAGGGGCGGCCCAGCTTCAACCCGCTCATCGTGCACCTGCCAGACGTCGAGGCGGTCGAGGCCTATTGCGTGATGGACGACACCGCGCGGCGGCTGGCCGCTACCTTCTGGCCCGGCGCCCTGACGCTGGTGCTACCGATCCGCCCCTATGCGGGGATCTCCAAGCTGGTGACGGCAGGGCTCGAGACCTTGGCGGTGCGGGTCCCCGATCACCCTCTGGCACAGTCGCTCCTGCGCGAGGCGGCATTGCCGGTGGCGGCCCCGTCGGCCAACCCCTCGGGCCGGATCAGCCCGACCACCGCGCAACACGTGCTGGCAGGGCTGGCGGGGCGGATCGACGCGGTGCTCGACGGCGGTGCCTGCGGCGTCGGGCTCGAATCCACAATTCTCGACTGCACGGGCGAGACGCCGGTGCTGCTCCGCGCGGGCGGGCTGCCCGCCGAGGCGATCGAGGCCTGCCTCGGCGCGCCGCTGGCGCTTGGCCCCGTGGCCCCCTCGACCGCGCCCAGCGCCCCCGGACAGCTCGTGTCGCATTACGCGCCCAAGGGCACGGTGCGGCTCGAGGCCACCGAGACCGAGCCGGGCGAGACCTATCTCGGCTTTGGCCCCTTGGGCGCGGACATGAACCTGTCGCGCACCGGCGATCTGGTCGAGGCGGCAGCCAATCTGTTCGATTGCCTGCACCGGCTCGACACGATGGGAGCCGAGCGGATCGCCGTGGCCCCCATCCCCGATCATGGGTTGGGCCGCGCCATCAACGACCGGCTGCGGCGCGCGGCGGCCCCGCGCGACTGAGGCCGCCCGCTTGCGTCCGCGCGACCCCGCCACTAGGCCCCACGCATGCATGTGTTCGAGAACATCATCAGCGATCGCGGCTCGAAATACGCGGTCTCCGGCGGCGCCTGCGGCTCGGAAGCCGAGGCCAAGGCCTTTCTCAAGGAGCTGCAGCGCCGCAAGAAATTCGCCAAGGCCACGCACAACAGCTGGGGGCTGCTAACGGCCCAGGGCCCGCTCAAGGGCGACGACGGCGAAAGCGGCGCAGGCATGGTGATCCTACGAATGCTGGAGCGCGACGCGGTGGAGGGGCACATCATCGTCGTGACCCGCTGGTACGGCGGCAAGCATCTGGGCGGCGACCGGTTTCGACACGTGCAGGAAGCGGTGCGGATCTACCTGTCGCGCACCGGCCTCGCGCCCTGAGGGCGCAGGGTCAGATCTCGCCTTCGGTCTCGATGTGGATGGTGGTGCCGCAATGTTTGCAATGCACCGCGTCCGCATCGTGCAGCACCAGACCGCAGGTCGCGCAGGGTTCGCGCACCTTGTGGGGGCGAAACAGCACCTGCGCCAACCGCAGAAACAGCGTCACGCCGCAGATCATGATGGCGATCGAAATCATCCGCCCCCATGTGCCCTCGAGCGTGATGTCGCCAAAGCCCGTCGTCGTCAGCGCCGTCACCGTGAAATACAGCGCATCGGCGTAGTTGCCGATATCGGGGCTGCTGCGGTGCTGCGTGGCGAAGACCACGCCCGACATCACGAAGATGAACACGCCCAGGTTGGTGGCCGCGACCAGCGCCTGTTCGCCCTCGCGAAAGAACCGAAAGTCCTGCCGCAGCCGGTCGCGGGTTTGGTACATGTGCAAGAGCCGCAGCATCCGCACCACCCGCAGGAAGGCAAAGCCCTCGCCCGCGAGCGGCGCAAAGAAGGACACCGCGCTGACCACGTCGGCAAGGGTCGTGGGATAGACCAGGAAGCGCCAGGGACGCGGCGCCAACCAGATCCGGGCGGCCAGATCGACGACGATAACGATGCCGAAGCCGATGTCGACGATCTGCACCCAAGGGCCGTAGGCCGTGAAGGAGGTGACGACGACGAAGAGGATGGCCACGAGGTCGAAGGCCAGCAGCCAATAGCGAAAGGCATGCGCCCGCGAAGTGTCGCCCTCGTAGAGTTCTTGCAACGTGTCCCTGAGGCGGCCCTTCATCGGTCTCTCCGTTCCGCGCGCGGCCCCGTGCCGGTGCGGCGCACATCTTGCACGGGCGCGCCGGGCTGTCGATCCGAAGGGGTAGGCCTGCTTGTCCCCGCCCGGCCCGGCCAGTCCTCTCGGGCCCGTGGCCGACCCGTGCCGCTTTACCCCGCGCCCGCCCCGGCCCTATAAGGCCCGCGCAGCATCCCGGAGCCTTGCCCATGACCTTCCGTGCCCGTCATCTCCTGGGGATCGAGCCCCTGCATCCCACCGAGATCACCGAGCTTCTCGACACCGCGCAGAGCTATGCCGAGCTGAACCGGCAGGGCCGCGCGCCGCGCGACGTGTTGGCGGGGCTGACCCAGATCAACATGTTCTTCGAGAATTCGACCCGCACGCAGGCCAGCTTCGAGATCGCCGGCAAGCGGCTCGGGGCCGATGTGATGAACATGGCGATGCAGGCCAGCTCGGTGAAAAAGGGTGAGACACTGATAGACACCGCGCTGACGCTCAACGCGATGCGCCCCGACCTGCTGGTGGTGCGTCACCCCAATTCCGGCGCGGTCGACCTGCTGGCGCAGAAGGTGAACTGTTCGGTTCTCAACGCCGGCGACGGGCGGCACGAGCACCCCACCCAGGCGCTGCTCGACGGGCTAACCATCCGCCGCGCCAAGGGGCGGCTGCACCGGCTGTCGATCGCGATCTGCGGCGACATCGCGCACAGCCGCGTCGCGCGCTCCAACATCATGCTCTTGGGCAAGATGGAGAACCGCATCCGCCTGATCGCGCCACCGACGCTGATGCCGTCCGGCGTGGCCGAGTTCGGTGTCGAGGTGTTCGACGACATGGTCGAGGGGCTGAAGGACGTCGACGTGGTGATGATGCTCAGGCTTCAGAAAGAGCGCATGGACGGCGGCTTCATCCCGTCCGAGCGCGAGTATTTCCACCGCTACGGGCTGGACGCGGCCAAGCTCGCGCATGCCAAACCAGACGCCATCGTGATGCATCCGGGGCCCATGAACCGGGGCGTCGAGATCGACGGCACCATCGCCGACGACATCAACCGCAGCGTCATTCAAGAGCAGGTCGAGATGGGCGTCGCGGTGCGCATGGCGGCGATGGACCTTCTGGCGCGCAACGCGCGCATGGCACGCCAAGAGACCGGAGTGATGGCATGAGCCTTCTTTTTACCAATGCCCGACTGATCGACCCCGAGGCCGGGGAAAAGCGCGGCGCGCTTCTGGTCGAGAATGGTCGCATCACGGCGGTGATCGAGAGCGGCGAGCTGCCGCAGGCGGCGCAGGTGATCGACTGCCGCGGGCATTGCCTCGCGCCGGGCATCGTCGATCTCGGGGTCAAGGTCTCGGAGCCCGGCGAGCGCCACAAGGAGAGCTTTGCATCGGCAGGCCGTGCCGCCGCCGCCGGTGGCGTCACCACCATCGTCACCCGCCCCGACACCCTGCCCGCGATCGACACGCCCGAAACGCTCGAGTTCGTGGTGCGCCGCGCGCGTGAGGACAGCCCGGTGCGGATGTTGCCGATGGCGGCGCTGACCAAGGGCCGCGAGGGCCGCGAGATGACCGAGATCGGGTTTCTGAAGGACGCGGGCGCCGTGGCCTTCACCGATTGCGACCGGGTCGTCACCGACACCAAGGTGTTTTCCCGCGCGCTGACCTACGCCCGCTCGCTCGGTGCCCTCGTCATGGCGCATGTGCAGGAGCCGGGCCTGTCGAACGGCGCGGTCGTCACATCTGGCAAGTTCGCCTCGCTGCGCGGACTGCCGGGCGTGTCGCCGATGGCCGAGCGCATGGCGCTCGACCGCGACATCGCGCTTCTGGAGATGACCGGCGCGCGCTATCATGCTGACCAGATCACCACGGCGCGGGCGCTCCCGGCGCTGGAGCGGGCCAAGAACAACGGCCTCGACATCACGGCGGGCGTCTCGGTGCATCACCTGACGCTGAACGAGCTTGACGTCGCCGACTACCGTAGCTTCTTCAAGCTCAAGCCCCCCTTGAGGTCCGAAGACGACCGGCAGGCGGTCGGCGAAGCGCTGGCCTCTGGCCTCATCGACATCCTGTGTTCGATGCACACACCGCAGGACGAGGAGAGCAAACGCCTGCCCTTCGAGGAGGCGGCCTCGGGGGCCGTGGGGCTGGAGACCCTCCTGCCCGCCTCGATGCGGCTGGTGCATGGCGGGGTGATCGACCTGCCCGGCCTGTTCCGCGCGCTCTCGCTCAACCCGTCGAGGCGGCTCGGGCTGGAGACGGGCCGGCTGTCGAAAGGCGCGCCCGCCGATCTGGTCTGGTTCGACCCGGACGCACCCTTCGTGCTCGATCGGGCCACACTGCGCTCGAAATCGCGCAACACCCCCTTTGACGGGGCCCGTCTCGAAGGCAAGGTGCTCGGGACCTGGGTTGCAGGTCGGAGCGTGACGGAGACCCGCTGATGCCCGTGATGGAGACCACGACCGCCCTGTTGATCCTCTGGGCGGTGATCGGCTACCTCCTGGGCTCCATCCCCTTCGGCCTCATCATTACCCGCGCCATGGGCTTGGGCGACGTGCGCGCCATCGGTTCGGGCAACATCGGGGCCACCAACGTGCTGCGCACCGGCTCCAAACCGGCAGCCGTCGCGACGCTGCTGCTCGACGCGGGCAAGGCGATCGCTGCCGTGATCCTCGCCCGGATCTTCGCCGCCGAAGATGCGGCGCAGATCGCGGGGGCCGCGGCCTTCGCCGGGCATTGCTATCCGATCTGGCTCAGGTTCCGGGGCGGCAAGGGGGTGGCGACGATCCTCGGCCTGCTGATCGCGCTGAGCTGGCCCGTGGGGCTGGCCGCCTGTGCCACATGGCTCGCCGCCGCCTTCGCGTTCCGCTATTCCTCGCTCGCGGCGCTGCTCGCCGCCGGTCTCGCGCCGCTCTACTCGCTGCTGCTGGGCGACGGGCGGATCGTGTTGCTCAGCCTGGTGCTGGCGCTGATCCTCTACGCGCGCCATGCCTCCAACATCGGGCGCCTGCGCGCGGGCACCGAGCCGCGTATCGGTACGAAATAGACCTATACCCTTGATGCGTTGCATCCGCTGAACGAAGAGGGAATGCTTCACGGGTCGTCGATATGGCGCGTCAGGTCAACGGTAGCTGCAGGTTCACTAGCAATGTCCGAGCATCAGAAACAGACTCTACCGGAAGAGGTGCCGCAGCAGCACAAGAACCTCTCCACGGCCATGCTTCTGGCACTTTTTCTCGGGCCGCTGGGCGCGCATCGATTCTATATGGGCCGCACCGGTTCGGGTGCGATGATGCTGATGCTGGCCGTCACCATCGTCGGGCTGGCCGTGACTGCGCTGTGGCTCCTGATCGACCTGCCCCGGCTTCCCAAGATGATCCGCTGCCACAACGCGGCGATCGACCGGCGCCGCTCGCTCGACCGGCGCTCCGAAACGCACGGGTTTCCGCTCCTGAGCTAGGAGGCACGGCCCGCCGAAGCGGGCCACAAAACCATCCTTGGATCCCTCAGTAGGAATGCGCGGCGTAGATGCGGCTCAGATCGCCGCCCCATGCGCCATGGTACTCTTCGAGCAACTCGTCGGCGGGCGTGCGCCCGGTCTCGACGCTTTCCTTGAGCGCGTTCAGGAAATGCGTCTCGTCGGGCACCAGCCCGCCCGCACCGGGGCGCGCGCGCGCCTTGAGACCGGCCTCGGCGATCTCGACCGCCTGTCGCGCCAGATCATGCATGGAGATGTCGCCCACGCGCGCCTGCAGCCCCTGCTCGGCCGCTGCCACGCGCAGATCCTCGCGGGTCTCCGCATCCCAACCCTTGACCATGTCCCAAGCCGCGTCGAGCGCGCCCTGATCATAGGTCAGCCCGACCCAGAAGGCGGGCAGCGCGCAGAGCCGGCGCCACGGGCCGCCATCGGCGCCGCGCATCTCGATGAACTTCTTGACCCGTGCCTCGGGGAAGACCGTGGTCAGGTGATCAGCCCAGTCCGACAAGGTCGGCTTTTCGCCCGGCAGCGCCGGCAGCTCGCCCTTGAGGAAATCGCGGAACGACTGGCCCAACGCGTCGATGTACTTCCCGTCGCGATAGACAAAGTACATCGGCACATCGAGCACCCAGTCGACGTAGCGCTCGAAGCCCATGCCGTCGTCAAAAGCGAAGGGCAGCATGCCGGTGCGCGAATTGTCCAAGCCCCGCCAGATCCGCGAGCGCCAGGATTTCATGCCGTTGGGCTTGCCGTCGAAGAAGGGCGAGTTGGCAAAGAGCGCGGTGGCGACGGGCTGCAGCGCCAATGCCACGCGCAGCTTCTTGACCATGTCGGCTTCGGAGGAGAAGTCGAGGTTTACCTGCACCGTGCAGGTGCGGTACATCATCTGTTTCCCATGGGTGCCGACGCGGTCCATGTAGTCGGTCATCAACCGGTAGCGGCCTTTCGGCATCATCGGCATTTGTGCCTCGGACCACTCGGGCGCGGCCCCGAGCCCGATGAAGCCCACGCCGATCTCGTCGGCGATTTCCTTCACCTCGGCGAGGTGGCTGTTCACCTCGTCACAGGTCTGGTGGATCGTCTCGAGCGGCGCGCCGGACAGCTCGAACTGCCCGCCCGGCTCGAGGGAAATGTTGGCGCCGTCGCGCTCCAGCCCGATCAGCTTGCCCTGCTCTTCCACGGGGGACCAGCCGAAGCGGTCGCGCAGCCCTTCGAGCATGGCGCGGATCGAGCGCGGCCCCTCATAGGGCAGCGGCAGGTGGCTGTCGCGGCAATAGCCGAACTTCTCGTGCTCGGTGCCAATGCGCCAGTCGCTCTGGGGCTTGCAACCGGAGGCGAGGTATTCGGCGAGTTGCGAGTGGTGCTCGATCGGCCCGCCGCCGGATTGAGGGATGGACATGGCGCTGGCTCCTATCGTGCGAGGCGGGCTTACAGGTGTCGCGCATGGGGGCATAAGTCAATGGAGGGGCCATACGGTTTCACGCGGGGGGCTTCCGCGCCCCCGCACAGAATCGTCAGATGATCGTCATACGACGGTGAGCCGCGCAGGCCGCGTCCAGACGGTGACGACATCGCGCGCCTCGCCGTTGAGAAGCTCGATCATCCGACCCCGCTTCAGCCCCGGCAGGGCCGCGAAGGCGTCGAACAGCGTCTCGGCCCCGTCAGCGGTCACCGGAACGGCAAGCACCTCGTCGCCGGTCTCCAAGAGCCAATGCGCGGGCTTTGCGCGCCGATCGAGCCTGAGGCGGCGCACCGCGTCGAGATCGACGGTGCCGCCGGTGAGCGGCCCCATGTAGGCCACGCGCCCCTCGTCGATCTTGAGTAGCCCCGGCCCCCGCCCGTCTTGTCGAAAGCGCCAGCGCTGCACGCCGCCCACCATCAGCCCCGCGCCCAGCGCGGCGAGACCCCAGCCCAGCCACTGCAGGATGCCGAAGCTCGTGAGCGCCCACCATAGCCCAAGGCCCACGACGCCCAGCCCCGCGATCACCTCGCGCCCGCGCCACAGCGCCGCGCGCGCCTCCGGGCGCAACAGATCAGCCATCGCCCTACCCCACTTCATTCTTCAAATACTCACACCCGGCCACGGCCACGCGTTTGGGGTCCAAGCCCGTCACCGCCAATCCCCGAGCGTCATCTGCCACAGCGTCAATGCTGCCACGGCGGCGGTGTCGGCGCGTAGGATTCGCGGCCCCAAGCTGACGGGATGCGCATGTTTCAGCCCGCGCAGCCGCATCCGCTCCTTGTCCGAAAACCCGCCCTCCGGCCCGATCAGTACCGCCCATGGTCCCGGCGCGTCTGGCAGGGCCCCGCTCTCGCCCACCAGCGCCTCGTCGCAGAACATCAGGCGGCGGTCCTCGGGCCAGCCGTCGAGCAGGCGGCCAATCTTCACCGGTTCGGCCACCTGCGGCACATAGGTGCCGCCACATTGCTCGGCGGCCTCGACGGCATGGGCCTGCAGCCGGTCAACGCGGACCCTCTCCGAATTGGTGAACTCGGTCAGCACAGGGACGATGCGAGACGCGCCCATCTCGGCGGCCTTCTCGACGATGAAGTCAGTGCGCGCCTTCTTGATCGGCGCGAAGCACAGCCACAGATCGGGCGGCGGTTGCAGGGGCCGCGTCTGCGCGCCGATCTCGAGACTGCCGCCGCGCTTGTTCGCCTGCGCGAGCGTAGCGTCGAATTCGCCCGATTGCCCGTCGAAGACGGAGATGACGCTGCCCGCGGGCAGGCGCATGACCCCTGAGAGGTAATGCGCCTGCGCCGCTTCCAGCGGAACGGTTTGCCCTTCGGCCAAAGGGTGATCTACAAACAGCCGGACTTTTGATGCCATGGGGCGGACCATATGAAAGCGGCGGATCGGATGCCAGAGGCCGAAAACGGGGCCGTCGCGGATGCAGTGCGCGGCAACTGGGTCGACAACTGGGCGCCGCGCCGCGCCCGCCCCTACCTGCGGCTGAGCCGAGCCGATCGGCCGATCGGCACTTGGCTACTGCTGCTCCCCTGCTGGTGGGGCCTCGCGCTGGCGGCGCTCGCGACCGGGCGCTTCGGCCTTGAGGGTGCATGGATCGCACTGGGCTGCGCGCTTGGCGCGTTTTTGATGCGCGGTGCTGGCTGCACATGGAACGACGTGACCGACCGGCACATCGACGGATCGGTGGCGCGCACCCGGTCGCGGCCGATCCCTTCGGGGCAAGTGCGGGTGGTGCAGGCGCTGATCTGGATGGCGGCGCAGTCGCTCGTATCCCTGATCATCCTGCTCAGCTTCGACTGGGCCGCGATCTGGCTCGGCGTCGCCTCGCTGATCCCGGTGGCGATCTACCCCTTCGCCAAGCGGTTCACATGGTGGCCGCAGGTGTTTCTGGGCCTCGCTTTCAACTGGGGCGCGCTCCTGGCTTGGGCGGCGCTGGCGGGCACGCTCTCGGCGGCGCCGCTGGTGCTGTATCTCTCGGGCATCTCGTGGACGCTGTTCTACGACACGATCTATGCGCATCAGGACACCGAGGACGACGCGCTGATCGGCGTGAAATCCACGGCCCGTCTGTTCGGCGACCGCACGAAGGTCTGGCTGCGCGGGTTTCTCGTGGCGACCGTGCTCTTGATGGGCCTCGCGGTGCTTCTGGCGACCCGTGACCGGTCGATGCTGTCGCTGGTGGTGGCGCTGGGCGGGCCTTGGGCGATCGGCTGGCACATGGCCTGGCAGCTGTCGCGTTTCGACGCGTCGGACAACGCAGGCCTGCTGCGGCTGTTTCGCTCCAACCGCGACGCGGGGCTGCTGCCCGTGCTGTTTTCCGCCGCAGCCTTGGCGCTATGATTGATCTGTCCGCCCCCGCGCCCTAGAAGGCGCGGGTCGCAACAGTTCCCGGAGCCCGGATGCGCCTCCCACCCCTCGCCGCCGCCATCGCCGCCTTCGCCCTTGCCGGCGGAGTCTCGGCCATCACCGCCCGCACCGCCGTCGCCGTGGTCGAGGAGGTCTCGATCGAGCAGGTGCGCGCGGCACTCGCCTTGCAGGGCCATGATTGGGCGAAGGTGCAGGCCGACGGGCTGCAGCTGATCCTCGAAGGGGCCGCCCCGACCGAAGCCATGCGGTTTCGTGCGATTTCCGCGGCAAGCGGCATCGTCGACGCCAGCCGGGTGATCGACAACATGCAGGTGGTCGAGGCCGAAACCCCGCCACCGCCCGATTTCGCGATCGAGATCCTGCGCAACGACAGCGGCGTGTCGCTGATCGGGCTGATCCCGGCGGCGACCGACCGGGCCGCGCTGATCGCGATGATGGAAAAGGCGGCAGGCGGGCTGCCTGTGTCGGACCTGCTCGACGTGGCCGACCATCCGGTGCCCGAAACATGGCCCGCAGCGCTGCGCTATGCGGGCCGTGCGTTGCAGGCCCTGCCGCACTCCAAGCTTTCGGTGCGGCCCGGCCGGGTCCGGGTCGAGGCGATCTCCGACAGCCCCGAGGCGCAGCGCAAGCTCGAGACCGAACTGGCGCGGCTCAAGCCCGACACGGTGCGGCTGGCGCTCAGGATCAGCGCGCCGCGCCCGGTCATCACGCCCTTCACCGCGCGCTTCGTGATCGACGAGGACGGCGCCCGATTCGACGCCTGTTCCGCCGACACGAGCGAGGCGATGCGCTTGATCACCGACGCCGCCAAGGAGGCAGGCGTCGCGGGCGAGATCGACTGCACCTTGGGCCTTGGCGTGCCGTCGGGTCAGTGGGGCGAAGCAGTGGCGCGCGGCATCGCGGCTCTGGCCGAGCTTGGCGCGGGCAGCGTCACCTTTTCGGATGCGGATGTCTCGCTCATCGCGGCGCAAGGCACCGGCGCGGAGGAATTCGAGCGCATCGCGGGTCGGCTCGAGAACGACCTGCCCGATCTCTTCGCGCTCGAAGCGGTGCTGCCCGAGGCCCCCGAGGCCCGCCCCGAGGGCGCGCCCGAGTTCACCGCGGCCCTCGCCAAGGGCAAGCAGCTGCGCCTTTCGGGGCGGCTGGCCGACCAGCTTGCGAACACAACCGTCGAGAACTTCGCCCGCGCCCGTTTCGGCGGCGACGGCCTCGTGATGGCGACCCGCGTCACCGGGGGCCTGCCCGGCGATTGGTCGGTGCGGGTGCTGACGGGGCTCGAGGCGCTGTCGCTGCTTTCCGAGGGCCAACTGACCGTCGGGCCCGACAGCGTGGCGCTGAAGGGTCTCACGGGGCGCAAGACCGCGAGCGCCGACATCGCGCGGCTGATGGCCGACAAGCTTGGCCAAGGGGCCAGCTTCGACATCGACGTGGCCTACCGCGAATCGCTCGACCCGATCGCAGGCCTGCCCTCGCCCGAGGAATGCCTGCGCCAGATCGCCTTCGTGACCGCCGACACCAAGATCACCTTCGACGCGGGCTCCGCCTCGATCACTGCCGAGGCGCGGCCCGTGGTCGACGACATCGCCGAGATCGTGCGCCGCTGCCCTGAGCTGGAGATCGAGGTCGCGGGCTACACCGACAGCCAAGGCCGCGACGAGATGAACCTCGAGCTGAGCCAGAAGCGCGCCGACGCAGTGGTCGAGGCGCTGCGCCGCGCCCGCGTGCCGGTGGCGGGCTTTACCCCCGTGGGCTATGGCGAGGCCGACCCGATCGACGACAATGACACCTCGGTGGGCCGCGAGGCCAACCGCCGGATCGAGTTCAGGCTGAGCGGTGCGCAGCTTCAGGCCGAGGCGCAGGACGCGGCCGATTCGGACGATGAGGCCCAAGACGGCGAAACCAGACCCGAGCCGGAAACGGCCGACATCAATGCGCCGCAGGTCATGGACAAGCCCGCAACCGGGCCGAGGGCCCGCCCCTCGGACGACGAATAAGGACAGGGACGTGAACAGAACCGAGTTCATCATCGCCACGGCGGTCATACTTTTTGCCGCCTTCGCGCTCGGCTGGTTCGCCAGCTGGCTGGTGAACCGCTTCACCCGCGTCACCCGCGCCGATATCGGTGAGCTGGATCGCATGGCGCAATCGCTGCACGAGGCAGAAGAAACCCGCGATCAGGCGATTTCCTACGTCGAAGAGCGCGAGGCCGAGCTGACCGGCCAGCTACGCCAATCCGAGGCCGAACTGCGCGCCGCGATGGAGGCACTGCGAGAGGCGCGCCACGAGGCTGAAGACCTGCGCAACTGGATCGAGCGGCACAACAAGGGCTGATGCGCCGCGCATGCGTCGGTCGCGCGGCCCCTATGCGGCCCCCTGGCCTTCGGCCCATGGCGCGGGCTCCGAGACCCAACAGCCCCCTGCCATCCCGCCGCGATCCGGCATAGCCTGCGCCCCATGGAATCGGCACTGGACTACTGGAGCGCGCGGGCGCTGCTCGACTGGCAGATCGAGATGGGCGCGGACGAGGCGATGCTCGACGCGCCGCTCGATCGCTATACTCTCACCGACACGCGCCCTGCCGTGGCTGCGACCAAGGGGTCGGCGGCCAGGCATGCCCCGATTCCCCTCGAAGAGCCCGATCCGGTGGCGCTCGCCCGCGCCGCCGCCGAGGCCGCACCCGATCTCGATGCGCTCGCCGCCGCAATGGAAGCGTTCGAACCCTGCGACCTCAGGCGCGGCGCGCGCAGCTTCGTGTTCGCGAGCGGTCGCGCGCACGCCCGCGTCATGCTGCTGCTCGATCCGCCGCACCGCGAGGAGGACCGCGCGGGCGTCCCCGTGGCCGGACCCGCCGCCCTGCTGCTGGAGCGAATGCTCGCCGCCATCGGCCTGTCGACCGAGGCACCCGATACCGAACGCGCGGTCTACATGGCCCCGGTCCTGCCGTGGCGCAGCCCCGGCGACCGCGCCCCCGACCCCAAGGATCTGGCAATGATGCGGCCCTTTCTCGATCGTCACATCGAGCTGGCCGACCCGGAGATCCTTGTGGTCATGGGCTCGGTCGCCTGTTCCGCGCTGATGAAGGGCGGCGGGCTGCACCGGCTGCGTGGCCGCTGGGACGAGGTGGCGGGCCGTCCCGCCCTGCCGATCTTCTCGCCCGCCCACCTCATGGCCAACCCCGCCGCCAAGCGCGAGGCATGGGCCGACCTGCTGGCGCTCAAGGCGCGTCTCGACGGAGCCTCCGCATGATCGATCCCCTCGTGTTGCTGGCCTTCCTGCCCGCCGCCCTCGCGCTCAACCTCACGCCCGGCGCCGACATGATGTTCTGTCTCGGACAGGGTCTGCGCGGGGGGCCGCGCGCGGCCCTTGCCGCCGATGCGGGAATTGCGTTGGCGATCTTCGGTCATGTGACGCTGGCGGGGCTGGGCCTCGGAGCCGCCGTGGCCGCCATGCCGTGGCTCTTCGACGCGATCCGCTGGATCGGCGTCGCCTATCTCATGTGGCTCGCCATCGCCGCGCTGCGCGGCGACGGCGCAGCTGGGGAGATTCCGGCGGTGCGCCCCTCGCGCGCCTTCCGGCAGGGCCTCGTCGTCAATCTCACCAACCCCAAGGTGATCCTTTTCGTACTGGCCTTCCTGCCGCAGTTCACCGATCCCGCGCGCCCCGTGCTGCCGCAGTTCCTTGCCCTCGGCGTGGTGCTGAGTGTCGGCGGGTTGGTCGTCAACGGCGCGGTTGGCGTCTTCGCGGGCGGCGTCGGCCGCCGTCTCGCCGGCTCGGCGGCGTTCAACCGCTGGCTGGGCCGCGTCTCGGCTACGATCTTCGCAGGCCTCGCCCTGCGGCTCGCCCTTTTGCACAAGGCCTGACCATGGACCGTGAGTTTCTCCCCGTGCGCATCGCCGTCCTCACCGTGAGCGACACCCGCGACGCCTCCGACGATCGCTCTGGCGATACGCTGGTCGAGCGGCTGACCACGGCGGGGCACATTCTCGCGGCGCGCGACATCCTGCGCGACGACCGCGCCGCCATTGCAGCCAAGCTCCGCGGCTGGTGCGCAGACCCGCAGATCGACGTCGTGATCTCCACGGGGGGCACCGGCCTCACGGGGCGCGACGTGACGGTGGAGGCGCATCGCGACGTCTACGAAAAGGAGATCGACGCCTTCGGCACGGTCTTCACCATCGTGTCGATGAACAAGATCGGCACCTCGGCCGTGCAAAGCCGCGCCACGGGCGGCGTGGCGATGGGCACCTATCTATTTGCCCTGCCCGGCTCGCCCGGCGCCTGCCGCGACGCCTGGGACGAGATCCTCGCGCGGCAGCTCGACTACCGCCACAAGCCCTGCAACTTCGTCGAGATCCTGCCGCGGCTCGACGAGCATCTGCGGCGCAAGTGATCCGGGCCCAGACCTAGGCGGGCGCGCAGCCCTTGAACTCCACCGCCTCGCCGCCGCCGATCATCGTGAGAGTGAGCGCGGAGCGGTCGAGCGCCACCGGGGCGCGGGCGACGTGCGAGATGCGCGTGCTGGCGACGATGCTGCCGCCCTCGCGGCGCATCTCGACCGGGGCGGCCCAGAGCGCCGGGTCGCCGGTCTCGATCACCACGGCCCTGGCGCTCGCAGTGGCGGGCAGCGTCGCGGTGAGCGACAGCCCGTCGGCACTGGGCGAGACGGCGCAGCGCGCCGGGCCGAGACCCGCCTCGGCGGGCGTCTGGGCTCGGTCGGCCAGAGCCAGCGACAGCGTCGGATCGCGGCGCGCGCCGGTCGGCAGGTCGACCGCGAAATCAAGCATTACCGGAACGCAGACATCCTGGCACACACCGATCTCGAGCTGGCCCGCGATCCGCATCGGCGCGCCCGTCCGCGCAGGCGCGATCTCGACCGGCAACACCACCTGATCGGAATAGCCGTAGGTCTCGAACCCGCCGATGTGAAAGATCTCCGGCACCGGCCAGTGGAACGCCGCCGCGTCCACGTTTTCGGAGCCGCTCCAGCTCACCTGCGGCGGGATGCCCGCCTCGCCCGGCGCGCGCCAGTAGGTCTTCCATCCCGGCGCGAGGGTGATCCGGAACCCGGCCATCTGCGTGCCATCCTCCGCGCGCCAGCCCGGCAACATGTCGAGCCGTACGATATTATCGACCGGACCGGCGGGGGCCGCGACGGGCAGGGCCAGGGCGATCAAGACGGCGAGCGGGGCAAGGGGGATGCGACAGGTCATGCACGCAGTGATGGCCCCCCTGTGGGGCGAAGGAAAGTCACGTCGCTGCGAGAGCTATGTGTACACCCCCTTGATCGTGTGGCCCGCGCACCACATTCTGTGGGGATGGAAGCCCTGAACCCCGACCTGAGCGGCAAGCTCCTCATCGCGATGCCCGGCATGGCCGATCCGCGTTTCGACCACGCCGTGATCTTCATTTGCGCCCACTCCGACGAAGGCGCGATGGGGCTCATCGTCAACAAGCCTGCGACTGAGGTCCGGTTCTCGGATCTGCTGGAGCAGCTGGAGATCGCCTCCGACCCCGGCGTGCGCGACATCCGCGTGCACATCGGCGGCCCGGTCGAGGAAAGCCGGGGCTTCGTGCTGCACACCACCGATTACACCTCCGATCAGGGCACGCTGCAGGTCGACGAGGGCACCGCGATGACCGCGACGCTCGACGTGCTGGAGGACATCGCGCATGGGCGCGGGCCCAAATCCTCGCTGCTGGCGCTTGGTTACGCAGGATGGGGTCCGGGTCAGCTCGAGAATGAGCTGGCGCAGAACGGCTGGCTCATCGGCGAAGCGCAGCACGCGGTGGTCTTCGGCCGCGCCAACGAGCACAAGTGGTCCGCCGCCCTCAAGGGGCTTGGCATCGATCCGCTGAGCCTGTCGCCCACCTCGGGCACCGCCTGAGGGTCGGAAGCCGCGTTTTTCCCTGCACGGTCGACATGAGTATTTTCAGAGCAAAGTCGCCACAGCCTCGGGCCACTTTACTCCTGAAATACTCAAATCCGACGTATTAGCCGTCCTGCCCTTCGGCCATCAGCGCCTCGACGATGGCGCGCGCGCTGTCCGAGGACCAATCGGCCTCGCCCTGCAGCCGCCCGATCTCGCGGCCCTCCGCGTCTAGGATCAAGGTCACCGGCAGGCCGAGCACGCCCATGTCGCGCGCCAGCGCCTGTCGCGGATCCTTGTGGCGTGGCAGGCTCTCGGCGCCGATCTCGGTCAGGAACCGCTCCATGCTGGCGGGATCGTTGCGACCCGTGGCGATGGTGACGACCTCGAAGTCGTCGCCGCCATAGGCGTCCTGCAGCGCCGCGAGCTGCGGCATCTCGACCCGGCAGGGCGCGCACCACGTGGCCCAGAAGTTCACCAGCACCGGCTTGCCCTCATAAGCGGCCAGCGTCATCTCGCCGCCGTCTTCGCTCTCGAAGGCGACGTCCGATCCGCGCTGCGGCTCGGCATGGACCGCGAGCTTGCGCATGTCGCCCTCGCGCAGGGCTTCGATGTCGGCGGGGGCGGCGTTTGCAAGGCTCGTTGCCGCCATGTAAAGACCGATGAGTACGACGCTGCGCATGTGACTTCCTTCAAGGACGATAGAATGACCGAGAGCTCCAACGCGATGTGGGGCGGCCGTTTCGCCGCCGGGCCGGATGCGATCATGGAGGCGATCAACGCCTCGATCGGCTACGACCGGCGTCTTGCGCCGCAGGACATCGAAGGTTCCCGGGCCCATGCCGCGATGCTTGCGGCGCAGGGCATCATCGAGCCTAAGGACGCGGAAACGATCAGGGAAGGCCTTCTCACGGTCTTGTCAGAGATCGAAGCCGGTACGTTCGAATTCTCGACCGCGCTCGAAGACATCCACATGAACGTCGAAGCGCGGCTCAAACAGCTGATCGGCGAGCCTGCGGGCCGCCTGCACACGGCGCGCTCGCGCAACGATCAGGTGGCGACGGACCTGCGACTCTGGGTGCGCGATCAGTGCGACGCGGCCCAGGACGCGCTCACCGCGCTGATCGAGGCGCTCTTGGGTCAGGCCGAGGCGGGCGCCGACTGGGTCATGCCGGGCTTCACCCATCTGCAGACCGCGCAGCCCGTCACCTGGGGTCATCACATGATGGCCTATGTCGAAATGTTCGGCCGCGACCGCACCCGCCTTGCCAATGCCCGGGCGCTGATGAACGAAAGCCCACTGGGCGCGGCGGCTCTCGCCGGCACCTCCTTTCCGATCGACCGCGAAGCAACGGCATCGGCGCTCGGCTTCGACCGCCCGATGGCCAACAGCCTCGACGCCGTGTCGGACCGCGACTTCGCGCTCGAATTTCTGTCGTCGGCGACGATTTGCGCGATGCACCTGTCACGGTTGTCGGAAGAGCTGGTGATCTGGTCCTCGGCGCAGTTCCGCTTCGTCGCCATGTCGGACCGCTGGTCCACCGGCTCCTCGATCATGCCGCAAAAGCGCAACCCCGACGCCGCCGAGCTGATCCGCGCCAAGATCGGCCGGATCTTGGGCGCCAATGTCGCGCTGATGACGGTGATGAAGGGGCTGCCGCTCGCCTATGGCAAGGACATGCAGGAGGACAAGGAGCAGGTCTTCGACGCCGCCGACAACCTGATGTTGAGCCTCGCCGCGATGACCGGGATGATTGCTGACATGACCGCCCAGCCGGACAACCTGCGTGCCGCCGCGGCCTCGGGCTTTTCCACCGCGACCGATCTCGCCGATTGGCTGGTGCGCGCGCTGGGCCTGCCGTTCCGCGACGCGCATCACGTCACCGGATCGCTGGTGGCCCGCGCCGAAGAGAAGGGCTGCGACCTGCCCGACCTCACGCTCGAGGACATGAAGGCCGTGCACGAGGGCATTACTGAGGAGGTGTTCGGCGTGCTGACGGTCGAGGCCTCGGTCGCCTCGCGCACTGCCTACGGCGGCACCGCGCCCGCCAACGTCCGCGCCCAGATCGCGCGCTGGCGGGACGCGCTGAAGTGAGGCTGGCGCTACTGGCGCTGGCGCTGCTGGCGGGCTGCGGCGCAGGCGGCGCGCCCGAGGCCCCGGGCGCCGTGCTCGAATACGGAGAAACCATCACCGGCCGCCGCCTCGGGGTCGCACCGTGAGATGGCTCTGGCTGGCGCTGGCGGTCTGGGGGGCGCTGCACCCGCTGCGCTGGTTCATCGTCTGGGTCGCGCAGAACGGCTATTCGATGTCGGGCCTCTTTGCCGCCTGGCACGCCAACCCGGCCACCACGGGGCTGTTGTGGGACGTCACCATCGCCGCCGTGGCGCTCATCTTGTGGATTCTCTCCGAGGTGCGGGTGCGCCGCAATTGGGAGGCGCTGCTGGCGATCCCGGCGACGCTGCTGATCGGCGTGGGCTGCGGTTTGCCGCTTTACCTGTTCCTGCGCACCCGGCCGCTCTGACGCCGGTCGCAAGACGGGTAGGGCATCGCGGGGCTTGGGATCGCGGCACGATCTGCTAAGACGCGGCGGACCCATGCCAGCGGAGCGAGACCTTGGACCATTTCCTTTATCGTAACGGCCAGCTCGTGGCCGAGGACGTCGCCATCTCCGAGATCGCAGCCGCAGTCGGCACCCCGGTCTATGTCTATTCCTCCGCCACCCTGCTGCGGCACCTCAAACTGTTCGAGGACGCGCTCGACGGGCTGCCGCATCTCGTCTGCTTCGCGGTCAAGTCGCTGGGCAACGTCGCCGTGCTCAAGCTTTTGGGCGAGGCCGGAGCGGGCATGGACATCGTCTCGGGCGGTGAATACGCCCGCGCCCGCGCCGCGGGCGTTCCGGGCGATCGCATCGTGTTCTCCGGGGTCGGCAAGACCCGCGAAGAGATGCGCATGACGCTCGAAGGTGGCATCCGCCAGTTCAACGTCGAGAGCGAGCCTGAGCTTCTGGCGCTCTCGGATGTGGCCAGCGCGCTAGGCCGGACCGCGCCTATCACCATCCGCGTCAATCCGGACGTGGACGCCAAGACCCACGCCAAGATCGCCACCGGCAAATCCGAGAACAAGTTCGGCATCCCGATCGCACGTGCCCGCGAGGTCTATGCCATGGCCGCGAAACTGCCGGGCATCGAGGTGATCGGCATCGACGTGCACATCGGCAGCCAGCTCACCGAGCTGGCGCCCTTCGAGGCGGCCTTCACCAAGGTGGCCGAGCTCACGGAGGTGCTGCGCGCCGACGGGCACGACATCCGCCGCCTCGATCTCGGCGGCGGTCTGGGCATCCCCTACGAGCGCGTCAACGAGGCCCCGCCCCTGCCCTTCGACTACGGCGCGCTGATCCGGCGCACCGTCGGGCATCTGGGCTGCGAGATCGAGATCGAGCCGGGACGATTGGTGGCGGGCAACGCTGGCCTTCTGGTGAGCCGCGTCACCTATGCCAAGTCCGGCGAGGGCCGCGATTTCCTGATTCTCGATGCGGCGATGAACGACCTCATCCGTCCCGCGATGTACGAGGCGCACCACGACATCGTCCCCGTGATCGAACCCGAGGCCGGGGTCGAGACCAGGCCGTGGGACATCGTGGGCCCGGTCTGCGAGACCGGCGACACCTTTGCGCGGGGCCGCGAACTGCCCCCCGTGGGCGAGGGCGATCTCGTGGCCTTCCGCTCCGCCGGGGCTTACGGCTCGGCCATGGCCAGCGAATACAACGCCCGGCCCCTGGTGCCCGAGGTGCTGGTGAAGGGCGATCAATTCGCGGTTATTCGCCGTCGCCCGAGCTATGAGGAAATGATCGCGCGCGATAGCATTCCCGAATGGCTATGATGGAGACGGCCCAACCGCGTCCCGACGCGCCGCACGGAGCACCGGCACCCTGACCGAAACACGCGATCCCCTGTCGCATCTGAAACGCCCCGTCGCGCTAACCCGCGCCGGGATGGTGGCCGAGCGCCTGCTGCGCGCCTTCTGGCCGCTGTGGTGTGTCGTCGCTCTGGCTTTGGCACCGCTGATCGCGGGCTGGCAGGACCGACTGCCGATCGAGGCGTTCTGGGGCTGGGCGGTGCTGGCGATCTTGGGCGCGATCGCGGGTCTGGGCTGGGGTCTGTGGCGGTTTCGCTGGCCCTCGCGTGCCGCGGCCATCGACCGGCTCGACCGCAGCCTGCCGGGCTGCCCGGTCTCGGCCCTCAGCGACGCGCAGGCGACGGGGCGCGGCGATGCGGGTGCGGAAGCGCTCTGGGCCACGCATCTGGCGCGGATGCGCGCGCGCAGCGAAGGCGCGCCCGCCGCCCGGCCCAACCTGCGCCTCGCCGCGCGCGACCCCTTCGGCCTGCGCTACATCGCGCTTTTGTTTCTCGTGGTGGCGCTGCTGTTCGGCTCGGTCTGGCGGCTGGGCAGCGTCTCGAGCCTGACCCCCGGCGGCGGCGACGCTCTGGCGCAGGGCCCGGTCTGGGAGGGCTGGATCGAGCCCCCGGCCCATACCGGCCAGCCGGTGCTTTACCTGCCCGATCAACCGCCCGGAGCGATCGCGGTGCCGGTGGCCAGCACCATCACCTTGCGACTTTACGGTCAGGTCGGGGCACTGACCCTGTCCGAGACTGTTTCGGGCCGCACCGGTGAGGTGCCCGCTGCCTCCGAGCCCGCCCAGAGCTTTGCCGTCACGCGCGACGGCGAAATCCGTATCGATGGCCCCGGCGGCGCGACGTGGCAGCTTCGGGCGATCCCCGATCAGGCCCCACAGGTTTCGGTGGCGGGACCGCTCGAGACCGTCGGTCTGGGGCAGATGACCCTGCCCTTCCGGGCGAGCGACGATCACGGGGTGGTGTCGGGCAGCGCCACGATCACCCTCGACGCCGAAGCGGTCGAGCGGCGCCATGGCCTGAGCATCGCACCGGATTCGCGCCCGGATTTGACCGTCGATCTGCCGATGCCCTTCACCGGCGACCGCGCCGAGATCGAGGAGATCCTCGCGGGCGACTTCTCGGAGCATGTCTTTGCCAACCTGCCCGTGCGGATCACGCTCGACGTGGCGGATGCGGCGGGTCAGACCGGCGCGTCGGAGCCCTATCCCACCACCCTGCCCGGTCGCCGCTTCTTTCAGCCGGTGGCGCGTGCCGTGGCCGAGCAGCGACGTGATCTGCTGTGGTCGCGCGCCAACGCGGGCCGCGTCGTCGACGTGCTGCGCGCCGTCTCGCATCGCCCCGACGAGGTGTTTCCCGACCGTGCCACCTACCTGCGCCTGCGGGTGGCGCTGCGCCGTCTCGACCGGGCGCATCGGGCGGCTGACGGTCTTTCGGTAGAGGTGCAGGAGGAGATCGCGCAGGCGCTGTGGGATCTCGCCGTGCAGCTCGAGGATGGCACGCTGGCGGATGCGCGGGCACGCCTTGAGCGCGCTCAGGAGCGTCTGGCGCAGGCGATGCGCGACGGGGCCAGCGCCGACGAGATCGCCGAGCTGATGGACGAGCTGCGCGCGGCGACCGAGGATTACCTCGCCATGCTTGCCCAGAACGCCCCGCCGCCCGAGGACGGCACCGACGAGCCCTCTACCGCCGAGGGCGAGGGCATGCAGGTCACGCAGGACGAGCTGCAGGCGCTGATGGACCGGATTCAGGAGCTGATGGAAGAAGGCCGGATGGCCGAGGCGGCGGAGCTGATGGAGCAGCTCAACCGGATGATGGAGAACCTGCAGGTGGCGCAGGGCGAAGGCGGCAACGGCCCGCGCACTCCGGGACAACGCTCGATGCAAGAGCTCCAGGACAGCCTGCGCGATCAGCAGGAGCTGTCCGACGAGGCCTTCCGCGACCTGCAGGACCGTTTCAACGGCCGCGATCCGGGCCAACGCGAAGGTCAGGGCCAAGGCCAGCCCGGCCAACAACCCGGTCAGGGGCAATCAGGCCAAGGGCAAGGCCAACAGCCCGGCGAGGGGCAACAGCCCGGCGGCGAGGGCAGCCTCGCGGATCGTCAGCAGGCACTGCGCGACGAGTTGGCGCGCCAGCGGGGCGCGTTGCCGCGCCTCGACGGCGAAGCAGGCGAGCGGGCGGGCGCGGCGCTCGATCGGGCGGGGCGCGCGATGGATGAGGCCGAAGACGCGCTGCGCGCCGACGATCTGGCCCGCGCGATCGACCGGCAGGCCGAGGCGACCGAAGCGCTGCGGGGTGCTGCGCGCGAGCTGGGCGAGGCGCTGGCCCGAGGCGACCGCGACGCGCCGGATCAGCCCGGACAGGGCACGCAACAGGGGCGCGGTGCGGGCGACCGTGACCCGCTGGGCCGCGACACCGCCGAGCGCGGTGGTGCCGGCAGCCAAGAGGACATGCTCGGCGAGACCGATCCGGCCCGCCGGGCCGAAGAGCTTTTGGGTGAAATCCGCCGCCGCGCCGCCGAGCGTGAACGCCCGCAGGCCGAGCGCGATTACCTAGAGCGGCTGCTCGACCTATTCTGATCGGGCGCCAGCTTCAGCCCATCCTTCAACTCAATGTTTCCAGCAGGCCGCGCAGCCAAGCGTCGAGCTGCCCTCGCAGCCCGTCGACCGCCACGGCATAGCTCTGCAGCGGCCCCTCGAGCGATGGCAGCGCCGCGCCGATACGCCCGGCATGGGCGTAGACCAACGCCAATGCCGCCGCGATCAGCAGCACCGTGCCGAAGCCGAGCCGGAACCCGCGACCGCGCTGCACGTCGGTGCTTTCGACCGTCCGGGGCGACCCGCCCCGCATCGCGGTGCTGCGCAGGCTGGAGTTTATTTCTTCGATATCGGGCAGAAGGTCGCGCCGTGTCACCGCCCCGGTGGAAGCGGCGGCCATGCTGGCGCGCTCGCGCGCGGCCTCATGCGCCGTGATGGGGGCCTCGGACGCGTCTTCGTCATCCCAATCGTCGTGATCGCCCTCTTCGAAGTCTCCATGCGTCGTCTCATCGCGGGTCTGTCGCACGGCCGTGCGGCGGGCCTGCGACGCTCCGAGGTCTTCGTCCTCCGGGTCTTCGGCGGACAGGCTGGCCATCAGGGCCGGATCGGTCAGGTCGTCATGGTCGTCCCGGCCCTCGTCCATGTCCTCGTTGTTGTGATCGTCCTCGTCACCGGACATCTGTCCCAGACCGTCATCGGTGTCGTCGCCAATGTCGTCCTCATCGTCGTCCGGCTCGTTCCAGATAGGGCGCTCGGCGGGGGCCGCGACCGGCTCCGCGCTCTGCCACGCCCCCGGTCCGGTCGCGTCGTCGGCCTGCGACAGACGCGGGTTCTCCACGGGTGCGAACCTGTCGTCATCCTCCTCGTCATCGTCGTCATGGGGGACGTAGGTGGCCTCGTCTTCCAACCGGAGGTCACCGTCATCATCATCGTCGACATCCGGGCCGACTTCGTCCCGATCGTCCGTATCGCCATGGCCGGATGCGGGGGGCACAGGGTCCGACAGCTCCTCGCGCGCGATCTGCGTCAAGTCGGTCTCGTCGTCGTCTTCCTCCCAAAGGTCGCGGCTGTCGACGAGCGGCGCGGCGGGAGCTTGCGTCGCGCTTTGTGACAGCACCGAGGCGAAATCGATCTCCTCATCGTCCTCACCTTCGTCGAACGGGTTGAACGACGGCTCGGCCGCGCGTGGGATTGGGCTTGGGGTATCGGCCTCGCGCAGCGCCTCGGTGACCTTCGCCAGATCCTCTTCGAAGCTGTCCGTCGCCTCGTCGTCCGATCCGCCCTCGAAAGCCCCCCTGTCTTCCGGTGAAGCAGCCTCGTGCTCGTCATCGAAGCCGTCGATGTCACCGGCCTCTGCACCGCCATCGAGCGGCGCTTCGTGCGGACCGGCATCGACCTCGGTCCCTGCGGCCTCTGCGGGGTCGAGTTCCGCCGTCTTCTCTTGCTCGGGTTCTCGCACAGGCGCGGACGGCTCTGTCGGCTCGGCCTCGCGGGCCGGTGCGGCTACCGGTTGCGCGACCGCGTCCCCTGCCCCGCGGCGGCGGACGGCGGCCTCCCGCTCGGCCTCGGCGCGCAAGATCTCGGCGATCTCGGGCGTTATCGTGCTGCGCGGTGCAGGCGGAGCAACCGCGGCCCTGGTCTCGCTCTCCGTATCACTCTCGGTTTTGGGCGGGGGTTTGGCGAGCCATGTCAGCCCGCAGTTCGAGCACTGCACGTCGCGCCCCTCGGTCGGGACGGCGTCGCGGGCCACCTCGTACTGGGCTCCGCAATTCGGGCAGGTCAATCGCATCCGTCTCATCCCCTCGCGCCCGGGCAGGGCCACTGCCGGTCCAACCTAGCCCCCCGCCGCCGCCACGCCAAGAACGCGCGGTGCGCAGGCGCGTGGCTGATGCAGCGCTGCAATTGCAACCCCGGCCCCGGTCGGGCAGAAGGGGGACGCAACAGGGGGCAGCAGGTGATCGAGCTTCGGGACGTGGCCTATAGTTATGGCGGCGGAGAGCTGTTCTCCGGCCTGTCGCTTTCGCTTGCGCCGGGGTCGTTCCACTTCCTCACCGGCCCCTCGGGCGCGGGCAAGACGACGCTACTCAAGCTGTGCTACGGCGATCTGGTGCCCACCTCGGGCGAGGTGGCCCTTTGGGACGAGACCACGACCGGCATGGCCCGCGACGCGCTGGCTCTCAACCGCCGCCGCATCGGCGTGGTGCATCAGGATTGCCAGTTTCTCGACCACCTGCCCTTGCGCGACAACGTGGCGCTGCCGCTCACCGTCGCGGGACGGCACCACGAAGCCGAGGCCTACCTGCCCGATCTGCTCGGCTGGGTCGGGCTGACGCGCCATGCGGACCGCCGCCCGCCCGAGCTTTCGGGTGGCGAGCGGCAGCGCGCGGCGCTGGCGCGCGCCGTCATCATGTCGCCCGAGGTGATCATCGCCGACGAACCCACCGGCAATATCGACTGGGAGATGTCGCAGCGGCTGCTGGCCCTGTTGGTCGAGCTGAACCGCATGGGCAAGGCGGTGCTGATCGCCACCCACGACATGAACCTGATCCGCTCTGCCAAGGCGCAGGTCGCGGTGCGCACGCTGAGGCTCAAGGACCGCCAGCTTCTCGCCGCCGGAGCCGAACTGTGAAGCGCGCGCTCTGGACCGCGCTGTCGTTTCTCGCCGGTGACGTGCAGGCGGATCGCAGCGTGCCGCCCACCGGCTTTACCGCGCGGCTGACGTTGCTCACCGCCGCCGCCATGGCGCTGCTCACGGTGTTCGCGCTGTCGCTGTCGCTGGCCACGGGGCGGCTCGCCGCGCGTTGGTCCGACGATCTGGCTCAGACCTCGACGCTCAGGATCTCGGCTCCGGCCGAACAGATGGCCGCGCAGACCGCCGCGGCGCTCGACGTGCTGCGCACCACGCCGGGCATCGCCTCGGCTCGCGCGCTCACCCAAGAAGAGGAACAGGCCTTGCTCACCCCGTGGTTCGGACCGGATCTGCCGCTCGGCGCGTTGCCGATCCCGCAGTTGATCGAGATCGTCGAGACGGGCGGCGGCTATGACGCCACCGGCCTGCGTGCCCGGATGCAGGCAGAAGTGCCCGGCGCCGTGCTGGACGATCACACCCGCTGGCGGGCGCCGCTGGTCGCCGCGGCCGGCAAGCTGCGGGGCCTTGGCGCCTTGGCGATCGTGCTGATCGGCGCTTCGACGGCGGCGATGATCACGCTAGCGGCGCAATCGGCGCTCTCGGCCAACGCTCAGGTGATCCGGGTGCTGCGTCTGGTCGGCGCGCGTGACAGCTATATCGCCCGTGCCTTCGTGCGCCGCTTTACGCTGCGCGCCCTGTCGGGGGCGGCGGTGGGTACATTACTGGGGGCCGTGCTCGTTGCCCTGCTGCCCGGCGGCGCGCAGGCCAGCGACAGCTTTCTCACCGGCATCGGATTCTCCGGGGCCGACTGGCTGTGGTTGCTGCTGATCCCGCCGCTGACCGCCGCCGTGGCCTTTTCGGCCACGCGCGGCGCCGCGCGCCGTATGCTGGAGCGTCAGTCATGAGCGGGCTGGCCTACGGCTGGCGCTGGCTGCGCAGCTTGCTGTTCAGCGGGCTCGTTTACGCCTCGATGCTGCCCATCGGGCTGGCCTATGCGCCTTGGGCGATCATGAGCCGCGACGGCGCGGTGGCCGCGGCGCATCTATGGTGCCGGTTCGTGATCTGGCTGGCGCGCGTGCTCCTCGGGCTGCGCTGCGAAGTGCGCGGCACGCCCCCCACGCATGAGGTGATGATCGCCGCCAAACACCAGAGCTTTCTCGATATCATCATGATCTACGGGGCGGTGCCGCGCGGTCGCTTCATCATGAAGAAAGAGCTGATCTACACGCCCGTGCTGGGCCAGATCGCGCTGCGCATGGGCTGCGTGCCAGTCGACCGGGGTCGGCGCGGCGTGGCGATGAAACAGATGATGGCCGAGGTGCGCGCGGGTCGCGCCGATCCGGGCCAGCTCATCATCTATCCGCAAGGCACCCGCGTGCTGCCGGGGGTCGACGCGCCCTACAAGATGGGCACCGCCGCGATCTACCGCGAGCTGGGTCAGCCCTGCGTGCCCGTGGCCTGCAACGTCGGCCTGTTCTGGCCCCGGCGCGGCGTGATGCGCCGCCCCGGCACCGCCATCATCGAGTTCCTGCCCGAGATCCCGCCGGGCCTGACCCCCGCCGTCTTCATGAAGGAACTCGAGGCGGTGATCGAGCCGCGCTCGGACGCGCTGATGGCCGAAGCCGGGTTTCCGATCTCCGTAAAGGAGCGCTGATGCGCATCGTCGAAACGGTCGAGGCGCTCGAGGCCCTCTACGAGCGCCGCCCCTCGGGTGCGGCCCTCGACAAGGTGACCGACCGGCTGACGCCCACACAGGCGCGCTGGATCGCCGCCTCGCGGTTTTGCGTGCTGAGCACGGTGGGCCCCGAGGGCACCGACGCCAGCCCGCGCGGCGACGACGGCCCGGTGGTGGAGATCCGCGATGCGCGGACGCTGCTGCTGCCCGACTGGCGCGGCAATAACCGCATGGATTCGCTGCGCAACATCATCCGCGACGGGCGGGTGAGCCTGATGTTCCTCGTGCCCGGCGCCACCAGCGTCATCCGAATCAACGGCCGCGCCGTGCTCAGCGATGATCCCGAAATCACCGGTCGCTTTGCCCATGAGGGAAAGCATCCGCGCTCGGTGATTGTGGTGACGGTGGCCGAGGTCTATCCGCAATGCGCCCGCGCGGTGCTGCGCTCGGGGCTTTGGACCCGGGGCAACGAGAGCGGCGCGCTGCCCAGCGTTGGCGAGATGGTGGCCGAGGCCAAGGCGGGCTTTGACGGCGAGGCCTATGACACCGAGTGGCCGGAACGGGCCAAGTCCACGATGTGGTAAGGCCCGGCGTTTCCGCCGGGCCTTTGATGTCTCGTCGGGTCGAACAGGATGGCGCGCCTCAGGCGGCCAGCCCCTTCGAGCCGAGATCGAGGTATTTCTTGCGACGGTCGGCGCGCAGTGCCTTGCCGTCCATGCCCTTCATCTCGTCGAGCATCTTGCCGATCTCGCGGCCCACCGCGTCGATCGCGGTGTCGGCGTCGCGATGCGCGCCGCCCAGCGGTTCGGCCACGATCCGGTCGCAGACACCGAGCTCCTTGAGCTCCTGCGCGGTGAGACGCAGCGCCTCGGCCGCCTCGCGCATCTTCTCGGCATCCTTCCACAGGATCGATGCACAGCCCTCGGGCGAGATCACCGAGTAGATCGAATGCTCCAGCATCGCCACGCGGTTCGCGGTTGCAAAGGCCACGGCCCCGCCAGAGCCGCCCTCGCCGATGATCACCGAGACCAGCGGCACTTCGAGCTGCAGGCATTTTTCGGTCGAGCGGGCAATCGCCTCGGACTGGCCGCGCTCCTCGGCGCCCTTGCCCGGATAGGCGCCGGGCGTGTCCACCAGCGTCACCACCGGCAGGCCGAAGCGATGCGCGAGGTCCATCAGCCGGATCGCCTTGCGATAGCCCTCGGGGCGCGCCATGCCGAAGTTGCGCTCGATCCGGCTCTTGGTGTCGTGGCCCTTCTCATGGCCGATCACCACCACCGCGCGACCGTTCAGACGCGCGAGGCCGCCCATGACCGAATGGTCGTCGGCGAAATTGCGGTCGCCCGCGAGCGGCGTGTATTCGGTGAACAGCCGCTCGATGTAATCCTTGCAATGCGGCCGCTCGGGATGACGCGCGACCTGACATTTGCGCCAAGGCGTCAGGCTGCCATAGAGCTGAGCCAGCATGTCGTGGCCCTTGCGGTCCAGCGCCGCGGCCTCCTTCTCGACGTCCATCTCGGGGCTGCGTCGCGCCAGCGCGCGCAGCTCTTCGGCCTGGCCCTCGATCTCGGCGAGAGGCTTTTCGAATTCGAGGTAGATGGTCATGCGAAGGCCCCTGCGGTTGCTCGTCGGTGCGTATATGACGCGTCGGGAGGCCCCGTGCAACTCGCCGCCGCTTGACGCGGGGCGCGGGCGTGCCACCCTACGGCTCCCGCCCGAGGAGAAAACCGCCATGGCCGACCACATCATCGCCACTGCCGCCGAGGCGCTGGAGGCCGAGGCCCTGCCCCGGCTGCGCGAGGTCCATGCGGGCGAGAGTTCGGACACCGAGCAAGACGTCCTGCCGCCGGCGCTGCGCAAGCCCGCGCAGGGCAAGAGCCCGGCACGCTGGGCCTACGAGCGGCTGATCCATTACATCAAGCGGTTCGAGGACGGGCTGGAGCCGGGCGAAGAGGTCGCGATGGCGATGACCGGCGGGCATTCCGGCGTGCTGCGCATCCAAGGCATGGGCTATTTCGATCCCGACATCGTGACCTTCTATGGTTCCGATCCCGCCGGCGCCAAGACGCAGCTGATCCAGCACGTCACCCAGCTTTCGGTGATCCTGCGCGCCCTGCCCCGACCCCGCCCCGAAACCCCGCCCGAGCGCATCGGCTTCCAGCTCGCGCGCGAGCTCGAGGAAGAGGCGCCCGAGGGGACCGGGGACGAGACCGGGAAGGAGCCGAAGCCACAGGGACCCGATAACGCGCCCGAGACATCGTGACAAGGGGCGGGATTCGGGCTAACTCCCGGCCCGATACGCCAGATGCGAGGAGCCCCAGATGGCCGACGATCAGCACCACCACGTCCCCGGAACCATGGACATCACCGCGCAGGAGAAGACCTATGCGGGCTTTGTCAAGCTGACGATCCGCACCGTCATCGCGATCATCGTCGCTCTGATCCTGCTCGCGCTGATCAACGGCTGATCGGATGCAGCGGCGCGCGTTCCTCATGGCCGCGCCGCTGGCGCTGGCGGGCTGCGGCAACGGCGAGGCCGTCTGGGCGCCGGAGGCCGACGTGCTTCGGGCGCGCTACCGGCACGACGGGCCGCCTTCGCTCACGCTGTTTACCGTCAACAACCTGGGCACCGGCAACGGCGCGCATACCTCGCTGTTGATCAATGCGAGCCAGAGAGTGCTGTTCGACCCGGCCGGAAGCTTTGCACATTCGTCGATCCCAGAGCGCAACGACGTGCTGTTCGGGATGACCCCATCGGTCGTGGCGAGCTACATCTCCTACCATTCGCGCGCCTCCTACACGACGGTGGAGCAACAGATCGAGGTGCCCGCCGCCACAGCCGAGACGGCGCTGCGCCTCGCCTTTGCGGCGGGCCCCACGGCCCAGGCCTATTGCACCCGCGCGACCTCGAAGCTGCTGGGGCAATTGCCCGGCTTCGAAGGCCTCGGGACGACGTGGTTTCCCGACAAGTTGATGGCCCGGTTCGGCGCGCTGCCGGGTGTGGTGACCACCGAGCACAACGAAAACGACAGCGACAGCCTGCGCGACGCGCGGCGCGCCGTGGCGCGCCAGCTCGAAGGCTGAGGCCCCGCCGGCACGCGGTGGGCCTGACCCGAACTTGACCCGAACCCCGCGGGAGCCGAGCCGATGTCTGATCCTTTCGACGCGCCACCGGGCATGATCCTCGCAGGCGGGTTGTCGCGCCGGATGGGCGGCGGCGACAAGAGCCTTTTGCCCTTCGATGGCCGACCGCTTTTGTCCCATGTCATCGACCGGATGGCACCGCAGCTTCCGGCTCTCGCGCTCAATGCCAATGGCGACCCGACCCGATTCGCGCGTTTTGGTCTCGAAGTGGTGCCCGACCCGGTGCCGGACCACCCCGGACCGCTGGCGGGGGTGTTGGCGGCGATGGGCTGGGCCGAGGCGCGCGGTGCGCCTTGGGTGATCACCGTGCCGGGCGACACGCCGTGGCTGCCGGGCGACCTCGTGCCGCGGCTGATTCTCGCCGGGGAGGCCTCTGGCGGCCTGGCCGTGGCCGAAAGCGGTGGTCGGCTACACCCGGTCTGCGGGCTCTGGCCGGTGCGGCTGCGCGACAGGCTCGCCGCCGATATCGCGGCGGGCGCACGGCGCATCGGGGATTGGGCGCTGTCGCAGGGGGCGGCACGGGCCGGGTTTCCCACCGGATCGCCGGACCCCTTCGCCAATCTCAACACCCCTGCCGATTTCGCCCCACCCGGGGCCGCGGAGTGAAGATCTCCGCGGGCTTCGCGGAGAGCGAACGCGCGCAGATCGCGGCGCTCTACTGGGACGCGTTCGGGCCCAAGCTGGGGCGGGTTCTGGGCCCCCGCCGCCGCGCGCTGCGCTTCGTCGCCGCCGCGCTCGATCCCGCCCATGCGTTGTGCGCCCGCGCCCCCGACGGCACGCTGCTCGGGGTGGCCGGGTTCAAGACGATGCGCGGCGCGCTGGTGCTCGGCGGGCGGCGCGAGATGCGCGCGGCCTATGGCGTGGCGGGGGCGGCATGGCGGCGCGGCCTGCTGGCGCTGCTCGACAGCGACGTCGACAACCGCCGCTTTCTCATCGACGGGATCTTCGTGGCCCCTGAGGCGCGCGGGCGCGGCGTCGGCTCGCGGCTGATCGAGGCCTTGGCGCAGGAGGCCCGCGCCGGGGGCTACCGCGAAATCCGGCTCGAGGTGATCGACGAGAACCTGCGCGCCCGCGCGCTCTATGAACGGCGTGGCTTTTGCGCGGTGGGGCGGCGGCCCTTGGGACCGCTGCGCCTCGTCTTCGGGTTTCGAGCTGCGACGACGATGATCCGCCACCTCGGCTGAGGTTTTTACGAGAAATTGCCCGCCGCCGCGCCGAGCAGCCGGAAAGCCCGCCCGGTTCGGGTTTCGGCCAGAAGCGCGATCTCCTCGTCCTGCGCGCCGTCGCAGTAGTCGTCGAGCATGCGGTCGAACAGCCGCAGGAAGTGCTGCGCCGTGTCACGAAAGATCGTGTCCTCGCCCATCCGCGCCGCCGCGATCCCGGCCATGCCGTCGGCGTCGAGCCCACCTGCGAGCGGCGCAAGCGGCTCTCCCCTCTCGCCACGTGCAAGCGCGCGCCATGCGTCCGCAGGCGCAGGCGGCGGCGCGAGGTCATCCATGTAGATGCCGTCCTGACTCAGAAGCGTGAGCACGTCCTGGCTCGCCTGAATGAGCTGGCGCGCGCGGGTGTCGCGCAGCGCCGCGCGCAGGGCGGCAAAGCCTTCGAGATCCTGATCGCTGTCGGGAAAGTTGAGCGCCCGCGCCATCTCGGCCCGGCCCAGGGCGGGCGGTGGCGGTGGCGTGGGCTCTGGCGCCTCGGCCTCGGGCTCGGGCGCAGGCTCGGGGCGCATCACGCCAAAGCCCGCCAGCGCCGTCTCGGTCTGGCGCGAGGCGCGTTCGATCCCCGCGAGGCGTCGGTCGAGCTCGGCCGGAAGACCGCCGCCTCGCGCCTGCGTGCGCAGGCTGCGCTGCAGGGTCTGGATCTCGGCCCGCAGCCGGTGCGATTCCTCGCGCGCGCTGCGCGAGGCGTGGCTGGCGAACAGGCCGATCCAGATTAGCGCCAGCGGCACCACCACCACGAGCACCGGCCCCACCAGCGGCTGACCGCCAAGGGCCATGGCCAACCCGGCGATCACCGCCCAGGCCACGCTGGCACCGGCGGCGATGCGCTCGGCCCGGCCCATCAGCTCCCACGGCGCACCGATCTGCGCAGTCCCGGGCCGTGTCTCGGGGCGCTCCTCGAGCCGGTCATCTTGGATGTCGGGATCGTCGCTCATGCCATCCGCCCCTGCCGCATTCGCGGCGTCAAGAATAGCTGACGCTCAGGATCTCATAGGACTTCTCGCCGCCCGGCGTGCGGACCTCGACGCTGTCGCCCTTGTCCTTGCCGATCAGCGCGCGGGCCAGTGGCGACTTGATGTTGAGACGCCCCGCCTCGATGTCGGCCTCGTATTCGCCAACGATCTGGTAGGTCTTCTCCTCGTCGGTGTCCTCATCGACGAGCTTCACGGTGGCACCGAACTTGATCGTGCCCTTCATCTTCGCGGGATCGATCACCTCTGCGAGGCCGATCACCCCTTCGAGTTCCTTGATCCGGCCCTCGATGAAGCTCTGCTTTTCCTTGGCGGAATGATACTCGGCGTTCTCGCTGAGGTCGCCATGCGCGCGCGCCTCCGAGATCGCCGCGATGATCGCCGGGCGCTCGACCGATTTCAGGTGCTTGAGCTCTGCGTCGATCTTGGTGAAACCGGCGCGCGTCAGCGGGATCTTTTCCATATTCTCTAGCCTTTCCCCCGTGCGGGGCCGTGCAACACCGGACGTTCTAACCCCGCGGGGCCGCCCGAAGTCAAGCCCGCCCCCGACGCGCGTGGGGCCGATGCGGGGACATGGCCTTGAATGCGACAGCTCGAGGCGCGCATGCGCGGTGGGTCGAGTGTCGCATAAGCGCCATGGCGCCGGGTCGCAATTGTGCGTGCGCGGCGCATGCGATAGCCATTGGCCCGGAGCAGGAGAGCCAGCAGGGATCCGACATGACCGACACCACGAGCCAGATTCAGGACAAGCCCGAGCGCGAGGCGATGGAATACGACGTGGTGATCGTCGGCGCGGGGCCCGCGGGCCTCTCGGCGGCGATCCGCCTCAAGCAGCTCGACCCCGAGATCTCGGTGGTGGTGCTGGAAAAGGGCTCCGAAGTCGGCGCCCATATCCTGTCGGGCGCGGTGCTCGACCCTTGCGGCCTCGATCGGCTGTTGCCCGACTGGCGCGAGATGGGCGCGCCGATCACCGTCCCGGTCAAGGACGACCGCTTCTACATGCTGGGCGAAAGCGGATCGGTGCGCATCCCCAACCTCGCGATGCCGCCGTTGATGAACAATCACGGCAACTTCATCGTCTCGATGGGCAACGTCTGCCGCTGGATGGCCGAACAGGCCGAAAGCCTCGGCGTCGAGGTGTTTCCGGGCATGGCCTGCTCGGAGATCGTCTGGGGCGAGGATGGCCGCGTCGCGGGCGTGGTCGCGGGCGAGTTCGGCCGCAACGCCGACGGCACGCCGGGGCCGGGCTACGAGCCGGGCATGGAGCTCTTGGGCAAATACGTCTTCCTCGGCGAGGGCGTGCGCGGATCGCTGTCCAAGCAGGTGATCGAGCGCTTCGCGCTGGGCGAGGGCCGCGAGCCGCAGAAATACGGCCTCGGCATGAAGGAAATCTGGGAGATCGACCCCGCCAAGCACTCGGAGGGCCGCGTCGTCCATACCATGGGCTGGCCGCTCGAGAAGAACGCGGGTGGCGGGTCGTTCATCTACCACCTCGACAACAATCAGGTCTACGTCGGCTTCGTCGTGCATCTGGGCTACAAGAACCCCTACCTGCGCCCCTATCAGGAATTCCAGCGTTTCAAGCACCATCCGATGGTGGCCGAGCTGCTGAAGGGCGGCAAGCGCGTGGCTTATGGCGCGCGCGCGATCACCGAAGGCGGCTGGCAGTCGCTGCCGAAAACCGCCTTTCCGGGCGGCGCGCTCTTGGGCTGTTCGGCAGGCATGGTCAACGTGCCGCGCATCAAGGGTAACCACAACGCCATGCTTTCGGGCATCCACGCCGCCGAGGCCGCCTATGAGGCCATGTCTTCGGGCCGCGCCGGCGACGTGCTGGAAAGCTACGATGTGGCGGTGCGCGACGGTGCGATCGGCAAGGATCTCAAGAAGGTGCGCAACGTAAAGCCGATCTGGTCGCGCTGGGGTCTCACCGCCTCGATGGCGCTCGGCGGCTTCGACATGTGGACCAACACGCTGGGCTTCTCGCTCTTGGGCACGATGGGTCACGGCAAATCCGACGCCGAGGCGACCGAGCCCGCGAAGGATCATACCGAGATCGTCTATCCCAAGCCCGACGGGGTGTTGAGCTTCGATCGGCTGACCAGCGTCAGCTTTTCGGGGACCAACCACGAAGAAAGCCAGCCGTGTCATCTCAAGCTCAAGGACCCGAGCATCCCGATCGGTCACAATCTGCCGGTCTTTGCCGAGCCCGCGCAGCGCTATTGCCCCGCCGGGGTCTATGAGGTGGTCGAAAAGGACAATGGGCCGGAGTTCGTGATCAACTTCCAGAATTGCGTCCACTGCAAGACCTGCGACATCAAGGACCCCTCTCAGAACATCGTCTGGACAGTGCCGCAGGGGGGTGACGGGCCGAATTACCCAAACATGTGATCGCGGATATCCGCCGGTCCTAGGGAACCCACATTGCGTGATCACGTTACGCTCACTAGCGTGCCCACCAATGTGATGACCGGAACGGCAGGAGCATACCGATGGTGACTCGAAATCTGTGGGCCTTGGCCGTGACGGCCGGGCTCCTCGCGGTCCATTTGAGCCCCGCTCCGGCGGCGGCACAGAGCACACAGACCGACGCAGGGCCCTATCTCGCCGCTCGCGCTGCCGCTTCGGCTCAGGATTACGAAGCCGCCGTCGACTGGTTCCAGACCGCTCTGGGCGCCGATCCGCGCAATCCGGACCTGCTTGAAGGTGCGATCGCGGGGCTGCTGGCCACCGGCGAGATCAACGAGGCACTGCCGCTGGCCGAGCGCTTGCACGACGTCGGCGCCCGCAGTCAGGTCGCCAATATGGTGCTGCAGATCGATGCGGCGCAGCGTGGCGACTGGGCAGCCATCTTCGAGCTTTTGGAAGCGGGACGCGGCGTCGGGCCGCTCGTTGACGGGCTGACCCGGGCTTGGGCCCGGCTTGGACAAGGCCGCATGGATCTCGCGCTTTCGGCCTTCGACGAGGTGATCGAGACCCCCGGCCTGCGCGGCTTTGGCCTCTATCACAAGGCGCTGGCTTTGGCTGTGGCAGGCGATTTTGCCGCCGCCGACGAGATCTTTGCAGCCGCACCGGGCAATGGCCTGCCGATCAGCCGATCGGTCACGACCGCCCATGTGCAGATCCTGCAGCAACTCGATCGGCAGGATGACGCGCTGGCGCTGCTCGACCGGGCAGAGCGCGGCGATCCCATCCTCAGGGCGCTGCGCACCCAGATCGCGGCAGGGCCTGTACCTGGATGGACCTTCGTCACCAGCGCCGTCGACGGTCTGGCCGATCTCTATGTCACCGTCGCGGGGGCTCTGGGCGACGAAGTGCCCGGCTCCTTCGCGCTGCTCTATGCCCGTGCCGCGCTCGTGCTCGATCCCGACCGGGTCGAGGGGCTGCTGATCACGGCCAGCCTCTCGGAGCGGGCAGGACGGCTCGATCTGGCGCAATCGGCCTATGCCCGCGTGCCCAAGGACGATCCCGCCTTTGTCTCAGCCGAGCTTGGCCGTGCCGAGGTGCTGCGCCGCTCGGGCGAGCCCGCCCGCGCGCTCGAGGTGCTCGAGCAGCTGTCACGCACGGCCCCCGAATTGCCGGGTGTGCAAATCGCGATCGGCGATCTGCACCGCGCCCAAGGCGAGGACGCCGCAGCCGAGACCGCCTATAGCGACGCCATCCGTCTCGCGGGAGAAGACGTTGCATGGTGGCTGTATTACATGCGCGGGATTGCGCGTCATGCGCGTGACAACTGGTCCGGAGCCAAGGCCGATTTCCGTGCCGCGATCGCAATCGATCCCGAACGCGCCGAGGTTCTCAATTTCCTTGGCTATTCGCTGGTCGAGCGGGGCGAGGCGCTCGATGAGGCGCTCGACATGATCGAACGGGCGGTACGTGCCCAGCCCGACAACGGCGCCATTGTTGACAGCCTCGGCTGGGCCCAGTTCAAGCTTGGCCAGTACAAGGACGCGGTGGGGCACCTCGAACGGGCCGCCGAGCTGGAGCCGGTGGACCCGATCGTCAATGATCACTTGGGCGACGGCTACTGGGCCGTGGGCCGTCTGACCGAGGCGCGGTTCCAATGGCAGCGGGCGCTGTCGTTCGAACCCACCCCCGAGGCGGCCGCGCGGATCCGTGAGAAACTCGCAAAAGGGCTCGACGCGGTGATTGCCGCCGAGGGTGGCGCTCCGCTCCGGCAGGTGGCGCAGGGGCGCTGATCATGGCGCTCGACAAGGGGCTGGCCCCGGCTAAGATCAATCTGGCGCTGCATGTCACTGGCCTGCGCGCCGGGGGCTATCATCTGCTCGACAGCCTCGTGGCCTTTGCGGGCGTGGGAGATCAACTCACCGCGCTCGCTGCCACCGATCTGACGCTCGAGGTGACCGGGCCTTTCTCCAAGGGCGTGCCTCTCGACGAGAGCAACACCGTGATGCGCGCGGCCCGGGCGCTTCAGGCGGCGCGTGGCGTTACACAGGGCGCGCGGATCAAGCTGACCAAAGCCCTGCCCCATGCCGCAGGGATCGGCAGCGGATCCTCCGATGCCGCCGCGGCGCTGCGGCTGCTCAGCCAGGTCTGGGGGGTCGAGAACTTCACCCCCGGCGACCTCGAAGTGTTGGAACTGGGCGCGGATGTGCCGGTCTGCCTGAACGCGCCCGCGCCAACCCGGATGAGCGGCATAGGCGAGATTCTGACCCCGGTGCCCCCCCTGCCCTCTTGCGGTCTGGTGCTGGTCAACCCCGGGGTGGAAGTGCCCACGGGCCAGGTCTTCGACAAGCTGGAGCGCTCCGATAATTCGGCCATGGCCGTTCTGCCGGACCGGCTCGATTACGAGGGTCTGCTGGACTGGCTTGGCGCGCAGCGCAACGATCTGCAGGCCCCCGCCGAGGCGCTTGCCCCCGAGATCACCCGTGCGCTCAAGCGGCTGCGCACGATGCCCGGGGTCGATCTCGCGGTGATGTCCGGCTCGGGGGCCACCTGCGTGGGCCTCACGCGCGACATGGGCCGCGCCCGTCAGGTCGCCCGCGCCATCCAGCTGTCGGAAATGGGCTGGTGGGTCGCGCCCGCGCCGCTGCTCAGCTGATCCGCTCGACCACGTAGCTCGCCAAGTCCTCGAGCATGTCGGCCAAGGGATGGCGCGGCAGCTCGCGCAGGCTCAGGCGCGCCCGCTCGGCCCAGTCGAGCGCGGTCTGGCGCGTGCTGGCCAAGGCACCGTGTCGCGCGAGAATCGCCTGCGCCCGCGCAAGATCGCCCTCTTCGACCCGGCCCTTGCCGATGGTGCGGCTCCAGAAGGCGCGCTCCTCTGCATCGGCCTGCGCCAATGCCCGGATCACCGGCAGAGTCAGCTTGCCTTCGCGCAGATCATCGCCGAGCGCCTTGCCGATCGCCGCCGTGCCACCGTAGTCGAGCAGATCGTCGACGATCTGAAAGGCGATGCCGAGCGCGTCACCATAGGCACGCAGCGCCGCGACATGCGGCTCTGGCGCACCGGCGATGATGCCACCCACCTCGGTTGCCGCCGAGAACAGCGCCGCGGTCTTGCCGCGCACCACTCGCAGGTAGGTCTCTTCGGTGGTCTCGAGATTGCGCGCCGCCGTGAGCTGCAGCACCTCGCCCTCGGCGATGGTGGCCGAGGCGTTCGAGAGGATGCCCAGCACCCGCAGCGAGCCGGTTTCGACCATTACCTGAAACGAGCGCGCAAAGAGGTAGTCGCCCACCAGCACGGAAGAGGTGTTGTCCCACAGAAGGTTCGCGGTGGGGCGGCCCCGCCGCTGCTTGCTGTCGTCGACGACGTCGTCATGCAGCAAGGTCGCGGTATGGATGAACTCCACCGTCGCGGCGAGGTGAATATGGTAAGGACCGTCGTAGCCGCACAGCCTTGCGGCGGCGAGCGTCAGCATCGGACGCAGCCGCTTGCCGCCCGCCTCGACCAGATGCGCCGTCACCTCCGGAATGCGCGGCGCGTGCTCGGAGGCCATGCGCTCGCGGATCATCGCATTGACCGCCTGCATATCGCCCGAAAGGGCCTGCGCGAGGCGGTCGTGCGGTTTGGCGGTGGGCGTGGCAAGATCCATGGGCGGCGGTCTTCTCGACAAGGGCGTCGAAACGCCCTAGCTGGTTGCGGATGAAAGAGCTTTTGCGCAGCAATGACCCGACGGTCTTCGCCTTTGCCACCGCCCTTCTGAACGGCGAGGGTATAGACTGCTTCGAGTGGGACGTAAACACGAGCATCCTCGAAGGATCGATCGGTATCCTGCCTCGCCGCCTGATGGTGCGCGATGCGGATCATGCCGCCGCCGAACGTGCGATGCGCGACAATGACATCGATCTGGGCCGATGAAGACCTGACCCGCGACGCCTTTCTGGGCGGGCGGGTGGCACTCCTGCAGCCGCGACGTGGCTACCGGGCGGGCACCGACCCGGTGTTGCTCGCGGCGGCGGTGGAGGCCACGCCTGGCCAGAGCGTGCTCGAGCTTGGCTGCGGCGCCGGAGCGGCGATGCTGTGCCTTGCCGCACGGGTACCAGACCTCGATTTGTGCGGGGTCGAGATCCAGCCGGGCTACGCCGATCTGGCGCGGCGCAACGCCGAGAGAAACAAGGCACGGGTCGCGGTCCACACCGCCGACCTGCGCGCGCTCCCGCCCGAGATCAAGGCGCGCCGCTTCGACCACGTCATCGCCAACCCGCCATATTTCGATCGCGCCCATTCGCGCCCGGCCCCCGACCCCGCCAAGGAGACCGCCTTTGGCGCGCCGCTGTCGCTGGCGCTATGGATCGACGCCATGGCACGGCGCGTGGCCCCCTTGGGCAGATTGACGCTGATCCAGCGGGCCGATCGTCTGCCCGAGATCATCGCGGCGCTGCACGGGCGCATGGGAGGCCTCGCCGTGCGCCCACTTGTGTCGCGCGCGGGGCGGGACGCCGAAAGGGTGATCGTCACCGCGCGCCAGAGCGGCCGCGCCGCGTTTCGACTCGGGGCCCCCTTGGTGCTGCACGAGGGTGATCGGCACCTGTCGGATGCAGGCGATTTCACCCCCGAAGCCGAAGCAATTCTCCGTCATGGAGAAAAATTGCGCATCTAGCTCAACTTCTAGCGCAAGATTTCGCCGATCCTTTGCGAAAATGACGAATGCGTCGCATCTCGCAGGTGACAGAATTGTAAAACCGTGTTCGACTGAGGCTGTCGCAACCAGACACAGGAGACAGCCTATGAGCCTGACATCGCATCTGGAAGAACTGCGCAGGAAACATCAGTCGCTCTCGCAGGAGGTGGAGATGGCGCAGAGGGCGCCCGCCACCAGCGACTTCGAAATCGCTCAGATGAAAAAGCGTAAGCTCATGCTGAAGGAAGAGATCACGCGGCTCAGCCCGCATTAGGAGGAACGGATGCCGGGGCACGACCCCGGCTCTCCCCACCGGAGCGGCACGTACCTTTGAAACGCGCCCCCTCCGTCCAAGGCGCCTGCCGCATCCGCGTCGGGCGCCTTTTTCCTGTCCGACCTATAGGATCGCACTGGCATCGGGCGCCCTGCTCGGCTTTGCTCGCGCCATCACGTCCCGACGCGGGGCGCGCAGCAGGAGCCGAACCATGCCGGATATCGAACTCTACGGTCACCCGGATTCGGGCCATGCCTGCAAGGTGGCGCTGGCGCTCGGGCTGGCAGGCCTTGCCCATCGCACCTACCGCGTCGACATCTGGGCCGCGCCTGCAACGCGGCCGCCTGCATTTCTCGCGGCCAATCCGGCGGCCGAGGTACCGGTCCTGCTCATCGATGGCATCGCCCATGTGCAGTCGGGGGCGATCCTGCTCGAGATCGCGGGTCGATTTGCCTGTCTTGGCGGGGAGAGCGTGAGCGGGATGCGCCGCGCCCGCGAGTTGGTGATCTGGGAGGCGAACCGCATCGGCATGTGCCTGCCGCAACTCAAGGAAGCTCGCAGGCCCGGCGGCGATGACTTCGCGCCCGAGGTGCTGGACTGGTTGCGGATGCGCTTTGCGGCAGACGCCCGGCGCTTCGACATGCTTCTCGGCAGCGCCGCTTTCCTGCACGGCAGCAAGCCGGGCGTGGGCGACTGCGCGGTCTGGGGCTATGCCCAATGGCTGGAGGAGGCCGGGGTCGCGCCGACTCCGCGCATGGGGGCTTGGATCGACCGGATGCGGGGGCTGGACGCCATGCGGGTACCGGAGGCGTTCTTTCCACCCCATTAGGTGCCCCTGCCCGCCGGGCTCGGGCCGGGCAGACGGCGAACCGTCTGCCCCTATGGGTCAAGCGAGGTACTGGCCACCGTTGGCCGAGAGCGTCGAGCCGGTGACGAAGCCCGCCTGTTCGGAGGCGAGGAACACCACGCAGCGCGCGATTTCCTCGGGCTCGCCCAGACGGCCCACGGGGATCTGCGGCAGGATCACGTCGTTCATCACTTTTTCAGGAATCGTGCTCATCATCTCGGTGTTGATGTAGCCCGGGCAGATCGCGTTCACGGTGATCCCGGCGCGTGCGCCCTCCTGCGACAGCGCCTTGGTAAAGCCGATGTCGCCCGCCTTGGCGGCGGCATAGTTGGCTTGTGCGAACTGGCCCTTCTGGCCGTTGATCGAGGAGATGTTGACGATGCGGCCGAACTTGCGCTCACGCAGACCGGGCCAGACACAGTGCGTCATGTTGAACAGGCCGGTGAGGTTGGTGTCGATCACCTCGCGCCACTGCTGCGGCGTCATCTTGTGGAACGGCGCGTCGCGGGTGATGCCGGCGTTGTTCACGAGGATCTCAACCGGGCCGTGCTCGGACTCGACCTGCGAGATGCCTGCCTTGCAAGCCTCGTAATCGCCCACGTCCCATTTGTAAGTGGCGATGCCGGTTTCCTCGGTGAAGGTCTTCGCCTTTTCGTCATTGCCCGCATAGGTTGCGACGACGTTATAGCCTTCCGCCTTCAATGCCTTGGAAATGGCGGCGCCGATGCCGCGGCTGCCCCCCGTCACGAGTGCCGTTCTTGCCATCTCTGCTCTCCCTCGCATGCGATTGGTCTGTTCCGACAGTCTCGCATCACGCAGGGTCAAACAAGCCCAACCTCGTCGCAAAAGGTCTCGGCGTCGCGCGCGCCCTGCTCCCAGGTGCGGCACAGCTTGTCTGGATCGGTAAAATCGATCTTGTCGGCGGGGGTCTCGTCCGACGGCATCACATAACGCCGCCCCGAGACCCGCGGCAACTTGCGGTAGCGCCGGGTGAGCAGCACCAGCGTCTCGCCCTCGTCGGGCTCGGGCATCGGCGCCTGATCGGCCATGCCGCCATCGACGACCGGTCGCCCGTCCCAGTCGGGCGGCTCGAACACCGGGGGAATCACCGCCGCGGCGCAAACCAGATCGACAAGCCGTCCGTCGCTCGCGGCTGCGTTCGCATCCACGAGGCTGACCTCGAGACCCAGCTTTTCGGCCCATGAAAAATGCGGTGAGTTGATCAGATGCAGCTCGGCCTCATAGGCCAAGGTCGCCGCCACGCCGCTTATCTTCGGCAGACCGCCCGCGGGCGGGTGCGCGATCAGGATCTGCGTTCGCGGGCCTTGGGCGACCGTCCGCGCCGCCGCGTCGTCGAGCACCTTGCTCACGACCTTGCAGTAGATCCGCTGATGCGGACTGATGTCGCCCGCCTCGCGGTCGAACAGGTTGCTCTGCTGTTCTTCGAAGGCCTCGCACATCGCGTCGAGCAGTTTGCGTTCGCGGTCCGCCACATAGGCCGCCGCCGACAGCGCACCACCCGAGACGCCAGCGATGCGCTCGGGCGCGATCCGGGCGCGCTGGCCGAGCACTTCCATGAAGCCGCCCTGCCAGAAACAGCGCAGACCGCCCCCCGAAAACACGAGTTGCCGAGGAGCGGTCCAGGTCACGTCAGTCGCGCTCGATGCACAGGGCGACGCCCATGCCACCGCCGATGCACAGCGTGGCGAGGCCCTTCTTGGCGTCGCGGCGCTGCATTTCGTGCAGCAGGGTGACGAGCACGCGGCAACCCGAGGCACCGATCGGGTGACCGATGGCGATGGCGCCGCCGTTGACGTTCACCTTGGCCGGATCCCAGCCCATTTCCTTGTTCACCGCGAGAGCTTGGGCGGCGAAGGCTTCATTGGCCTCGATCAGGTCGAGATCGTCGACCGACCAACCGGCTTTTTCCAGCGCCTTCTTCGACGCATAGATCGGGCCTTCGCCCATGTAGGCCGGGTCGAGACCGGCGGTGGCATAGGCGGCGATGCGGCCCAGCGGCGTGATGCCCCGGCGGCTTGCCTCCTCGACCGACATCAGGAGCGTCGCGGCAGCACCGTCGTTGAGACCCGAGGCGTTGGCCGCCGTCACGGTGCCGTCTTTGGAGAAGGCCGGGCGCAGCTTGGCCATGGCATCGATGGTGGCGCCGTGGCGGATGTATTCATCGGCGTCGGTGACGATGTCGCCCTTGCGGGTCTTCACGATAAAGGGGACGATCTCATCCTTGAAGCGGCCCGCCTTCTGGGCCTCCTCGGCCTTGTTCTGCGAGGCGACGGCGAACTCATCCTGCATCTCACGGGTGATCTGGTGGCGGCTCGCCACGTTCTCGGCGGTGGTGCCCATGTGGTAGTCGTTGAAGGCGTCCCAGAGGCCGTCCTTGATCATCGTGTCGGTGAGCTTGATGTCGCCCATCTTCTGGCCCTGCCGCAGCGTCTGGGCGTGCGGGGCAAGCGACATGCTCTCCTGACCGCCGGCGCAGACGATCGAGGCATCGCCAAGCTGGATGTGCTGTGCGGCGAGGGCGACGGCGCGCAGGCCCGAGCCACAGACCTGGTTGAGGCTCCAAGCGGCGGCCTCTTGTGGCAGGCCCGCAATGATATGCGCCTGACGCGCGGGGTTCTGGCCTTGGGCGGCGGTCAACACCTGACCCAGAATGGTTTCGCTCACCTCGGACTTGTCGACGCCGGCGCGCGACACGACCTCCTCGAGCACGGTGGCGCCGAGCTGATGCGCAGGCGTGTTGGCGAAGGCGCCGCCGAAGCTGCCCACCGCAGTGCGGGCGGCCGAGGCGATAACGACATTGGTCATGAAACTCTCCCTGACAGACGGGCCGGCACGCGCCGGGGACCCGGATCGGGGATGAGCCTACCAGCCTCTGCCGTCAGGGCAACGGCATTCGGGCCGCGGGCCGGGGCACATGCGCCGGATGCCCCCAAAGATAGCCTTGCAGGCAATTCGCGCCGATCCCGGCGAGCGTCTTCGCCTCGGCCTCGGTCTCGACCCCGCAGGCGACATGCGCCATGCCGAACTGTCGGGCGACCGCGATCAGCGCACCGCAGAGCACCTGGTTGTCGGGGTCTTCCTCGATGCCGCGCACGAAATGCGCGTCGATCTTCACGAGGTCAAACAGGAAATCGCGTAGATGGCGAAACGCCGTCTGCCCCGACCCGAATTCATCAAGAGCGAAGCCCACACCGCGCGGCCGCAGCTCGGCCATGAAGCGGCAGACCACCTCGGGCAGTGTCATCGCCGAGGTTTCCGATATTTCGAGGATCAGCCTTTCACCGATGCCGGGGCCACGCGCGAGCCCATCCTCCAGCGCCCGCCGCCAGCGCCCGTCACCGATCGAGCGGGCCGACATGTTGATCGACAGCCTGAGTCTTGGGGCGCGGCGCAGCGCCTCGAGCCCTTCGCGCAGCGAGGCGCGGTCGAGATCGCGGCCCAGCGCGGTTTCCTCGACGCCGGGCAGGAAATGCCGCGCGGGCAGCAAACGACCGGCGTGATCGCGCAGACGGATCAGACCTTCATGAAAGGCGGTGTCGCCGGTCTTGGTCACCATGACCGGCTGATAGGCCAGTTCGGTGCGCCGCTCGGCCAGCGCCTCGCGCACGAGGCGCGGAATGTCGGCAAGGTCGAGGGCCTGCGCATGGGCAAAGGGATCTGTGGGCTGATCGGTCTTGGACGTCATGGCGGGCCCCTGTCTGAGGTGATCCCGCAACCCTGCACCATTCCCCCCTAAGGCGAGGTGAACGGCCCTACCAGCGCGACAGCGCGTCCTCGTCCTCGGGCGTCGCCTCGACCCAATGCGCGCCGGTCTCGGTAACCTCCTTCTTCCAGAAGGGGGCGCGCGACTTGAGATAGTCCATCAGGTATTCGGCGGCCTCGAAGGCGGCCCGGCGATGCGCCGCCGCCGTGGCCACCATCATGATCGGCTGGCCCAGAGGCAGCGCGCCGTAACGGTGGATCACCATGAGATCCGCGAGATCCCAGCGCGCCATGGCCGCCTCGGCGATCGCCGTGATCGCGGATTCGGTCATGCCGGGATAATGCTCGATTTCCATGCGGATCAGGCCGCCATCGCGGTCGCGTACGATGCCGGTAAAGCTCACCACCGCCCCGACCTCGTGGCGGCCATGGGCAAAGGCGTCGAGTTCGGCGCCGGCGTCGAAAGGAGCCTCCTGAACCGAGATCTTCACCTCAGCCCCCGGTCATCGGCGGGAAGAACGCGACCTCGCGCACGCCCGCGAGAGCCGCGTCGAACTCCGACAGCTCTTGATCGAGCGCCACGCGCAGCGCCGACACGTCCGAGAAGGCCATGGCATAGCGGTCCTCACGGGCGCGCAGTTCCTCGACCAGATCCGCCACCGTGGCGGCCTCGGTCTCGATCCGCTCGCGCGGCAGGCCGATGCGCTCGCGCACCCAAGCGAAATAGACCACGTCGATCATGGCGCGCGGCTCCGGCCCGCTTCGGGCTTGGGCGCATCACGCAGGAACGGCAGCGCCTTGGAGAAGTAATCCCAGCCGGTCATCAGCGTCAGCACCGCCGCGACCCACAGCAGAACGATCCCGGCCCACCAGCTGATGACCATGCCCCAGTATTTCCAGACCAGCCCCAATTCGTCCGGCGTGCCGCCCGAGAGGATCGAGTCGACCATGGTCTCATCCATGCCGAAGCTCTCCATGACGAAGTAATGCTCGAAGGCCCCGGTGGAAAACAGCACCGCGATGGCAACCATCTGCGCGGTGGTCTTCCACTTGGCGAGCTTGGTGACCTTCAAAAGCCCCGCCTTGGCCCCGAGGAACTCGCGCAGGCCCGACACGAAAACCTCGCGAAACAGGATCAGCGTCGCGGGCAAGAGAATCCATGGGTTCATGCCGGAAAAGCCGGTGATCACCAAAAGCGCGATGATCACCATCGCCTTGTCGGCGATGGGGTCGAGCATCGCGCCGAACTTCGACTCCTGCTTCCACGCCCGCGCGAGATAGCCGTCGAGAAAGTCGGTCACCGCGGCAGTGACGAAGAGCACCAGCGCGAACCAGTCGGCCCAGGGCCGGATGAAGAACAAGAACATCACCGCGACGCCGGGGGCAGCGAGGAGACGCATAACGGTGAGGATGTTGGGCAAGGTCCATGTCATGCGCCAAGAGATAGCGCGGCACCCCCGGTCTTGCCAGAGCCAGCGGTCGATCCGTGTCATCGGAACGGTCATGGCGCGCAGCGCCTGATTTGGCCCAGCGCAGGCGTGGTGGACCGGCGGTCCGCCTCCGGCAGGAGTATTTCAAGAGCAAAGTGGCCCGCCCGGCCTCAGCCTTGCTCGTGAAAATGACCGTAGATCTTCTCGGCCAGACTTTCCGAGATGCCCTGCACCACCTTGAGATCGGCGAGGTTGGCGCGGCTCACCGCCTTGGCCGAGCCGAAATGCGCCAGCAGCGCGCGCTTGCGCGTGGCGCCGACACCCGCGATCTCGTCGAGCGGCGTGGCGCCCACGGCCTTGGCGCGCTTGGCGCGGTGGGTGCCGATGGCAAAGCGGTGTGCCTCGTCGCGCAGCCGCTGCACAAAGTAGAGGACGGGATCGTTGCGCGGCAGGGCGAAGGGCCGCATGCCGGTGCGGTGGAATTCCTCCTTGCCGTGATCGCGGTCCACGCCTTTGGCGACGCCGATCATCGCCACGTCGTCGACACCCAGTTCGTCGAGGATCTCCTGCACCGCGCTCACCTGCCCCGCGCCGCCGTCGATCAGCAGAAGGTCGGGCCAGGCCGGGCTCTCGCGGTTCGGATCTTCCTTGAGGAGCCGCGCGAAGCGGCGCGTCAGCACCTCCTTCATCATGCCGAAGTCGTCGCCCGGCGTGATCTCGGTGCCCTTGATGTTGAACTTGCGGTATTGGCTTTTCTCGAACCCCTCGGCCCCGGCAACGATCATGCCGCCGACCGCATCGGTGCCCATGATATGGCTGTTGTCGTAGACCTCGATCCGGCGTGGCGGCGCGTCGAGACCGAAGGCCTCGGCCAGCCCTCGCAGCAGCTTTCCTTGCGTCGCCGTCTCGCTCATCTTGCGCGCAAGGCTTTCGCGCGCGTTGCGCGCAGCACCTTCGACCAGTTCGGCCTTTTCGCCCCGCTGCGGCACGACGATCTCGACCCGCCGACCAAGCGCCTCGCTCAGAGCCTCGACCATCAGGTCCGGATCGTCGAGACCGTGGCTCAGGATCAGCTGCCGCGGTGGCTCGCGATCGGCATAGAACTGGCCGACGAAGGCCTGCATGACCTCCGAAGGGTCTTCTTCGCCGGAGACGCGGGGATAGTAGTCGCGGTTGCCCCAGTTCTGGTTGCCACGGATGAAGAACACCTGCACGCAGGCCTGCCCCCCCTCGACGTGCAGTGCGATGACGTCGGCCTCCGACACGCCGCGCGGGTTGATGCCTTGGGCCGTCTGCACCTGCGTCAGCGCCCGGATCCGGTCGCGCAGGGCGGCGGCGCGCTCGAACTCCATCGCCTCCGACGCCTCGGCCATCTGGCGGCCCAGCACCTCCTGCACCTGCGTCGATTTGCCGGACAGAAAGCGCACTGCGTCGTTGACGCTCGCGGCATAATCCCCGGCGCTGATTTCGCCGGTGCAGGGCGCGGAGCATCGCTTGATCTGGTGCAGCAGGCAGGGGCGCGTGCGGCCCTCGAACACCGAATCCGTGCAATTGCGCAGCAAGAACGCGCGCTGCAACTGGTTCAGTGTACGGTTCACGGCCCCCGCGCTGGCGAATGGCCCGAAGAACTGCCCCGCGCCCTTGCGTGCGCCGCGATGCTTGCCGATCTGCGGGAACTCATGCGCCGAGATATGGATGTTCGGGAATGACTTGTCGTCGCGCAAAAGCACATTGTAGCGCGGCTTGAGCTGCTTGATGAGGTTCTGCTCGAGGAGCAGCGCCTCGGTCTCGGTCCGCGTGGTGAGGAACATCATCGACGCGGTTTCGCGGATCATCCGCGCGATCCGGCCCGAATGGCCCGTGGGCCGCGCATAGCTCGACACCCGCGCGCGCAGGTTGCGCGCCTTGCCGACGTAGAGCACCCGGCTTTCGGCATCGAGCATCCGGTAGACGCCGGGCGAGCCGTCGATCAGCCGCAGCTGCGACCGGATCAGCTCGTGGCCGGTGAGAGGGGTCCGTGGCGTGTCGGTCTTGGTGTCGGTCATGCGGTCCATATCGGCATCAGGCGCTGGACCTGCAATCTAGTTGTCCCGAGCCCATGTGCAAAGCTGTCCACCGGTTCTGGGGATAAGGATGTGGGCAGGGTCGGGACGGCGGGGATTTTGTGTGGAGAGTCAGGGAGTTGATGGGTATGCCCAATTATTAGGCAATGCCTATACTCCTGTTTTCCTTACGCAAACCGACCCGGTTCGCAAAGATTTCATCCCCAACCCGGTTTGGGACAGATTGCGCACAGCCCCGGTGGACGAACAGGTGGATGAGCCTGTGGGCAGGGCTGCGGGCAAGATCAGTTGTGGCCCTGGATATCCGGGGTCTGCCAGCCCAGATGCTGGCCGCCGTCGACGCACAAGAGCTGCCCCGTGACGCCCGGCGCATCGAGGAAGTAGCCCAGCGCCGCGCAGATGTCCTCGGGGTTGGAGCCGCGCTGCAGCACCGTGTTGGCGCGCTGTGCCGCGTAATGGTCGTCGGACTGGTTGGCGCCCTGCAGGGTCGGACCGGGACCGATGGCATTGACCCGCAGCCGTGGCGCCAGCGCCTGTGCCGCGGTGCGGGTGAAGGCCCAGAGCCCCATCTTGGCGATGGTGTAGGACATGAAGTCAGGGGTGAGCTTGCGCACCCTTTGGTCGATGATGTTGACCACAAGGCCTTGGGCCACCGGCTCGCCGCGCGCGTCGCGGGCAGGCTCGGTGATCCCTTGGGCCACGTGTTGCGTCAGCACGACGGGCGCGCGCAGGTTGCTCTCCATCGCGCGGTCCCAGCTGTCGCGGGTGCCGCTGTCGATGCTGTCGTATTCGAAGATCGAGGCCGAGTTGACAAGGCAGGTGATCGGCCCGCCCAAGGCCTCGGTCGCGCGCGGGATCAGGCCCTGCACCGCCGCCTCGTCGAGCAGGTCCGCGCCTAGCGCGTGGGACACGCGACCCATGGCGCGGATCTCGGCCACGACCTCCTCGGCAGGGCCCTGCGAGGTGTTGTAATGCACGATCACGTCGAAGCCGCGCGCCCCGAGATCGAGCGCCATGGCGCGGCCCAGACGCGTGCCAGCGCCGGTGACGAGCGCGCGCGCCTTCATGCCAGCACCGACACGCCGTAGGCGACGTAAAGCGCGGTCAGCGCCACGCCCCAGCCGCGGGTCACGTCGCGGCCCCAGTAGACGAAGGGCACCAGCAGCAGCGAGGCCGCCAGCATCACCCACAGATCGAAGCCGAGGAAATCGGCTCCCACGGGGATCGGCCCCACGAGGCTCGCCACTCCGAGGATTCCAAGAAGGTTGAACATGTTCGATCCAATCACGTTGCCCATCGCCACGTCGGCTTGACGACGGATAGCGGCCATGACGGTCGTTGCAAGCTCCGGTAGAGAGGTGCCGATCGCCACGAGGGTCAGGCCGATCGCGGTCTGCGAGATGCCCATCGCCTCGGCAATGGACACCGCCCCCGTCACCAGCAGGTCCGCACCCACCGGCAAACCGATCAGACCGGCCAAGAGATAGACCGCGATCTTCCAGCCGCGCATCTTGGGATCGGCACCCTCGACCTCTTCCTCATCGATGGTACCCCGACGATGCTTTCGCGCCGCGCGGGCGGCATAGATCAGCATTGCCGCCAGCGCCGACAGCAGCACCAGCCCCGAGCCCCAGCCCAGCACGCCAGTAAAGGCCAGCGCCATGAACAGCACCGTGGCGCCCATCATCTGCAAAAAGCTCGACCGCGTGTCGGACCCGCCGCTCGCGTGCAGCGTCGTGATCAGCGCGGGAATGCCGAGGACCAAAAGCACGTTGGCGACGTTGGAGCCCACCACGTTGCCCAGAGCGATGCCTGGTGCGCCGTCGAGAATCGCGTCGACCGACACCAGAAGCTCCGGCGCGGAGGTGCCGAAGGCCACGACCGTCAACGACACGATCAACGCCGGAATGCCCAGTCGCAGGGCAAGGTTCACCGCCCCCTTCACCAGAGCATCCCCCGCGAAGACGAGGAGCACGAGTCCCGCCGCCACCATCAGCCAGTCCATCAAAGCTTGTCCTTTCCACAGGGGCACGGCCCCTTGCCTATCCTCGGTCGCCCGCAGGCGACGCAGCGGCCCCGACCCAGCAGGCCCTTGGGGCCGCGGGGCTTCGGAAGCCGCAGTTTTCCGAACATGGCGAGCACGATCATGCCCACCAGAAATAGCGTGACGATCTTGATCAGCATCTCAGAGCCCGAAACGGGCAAAGCCGGCGCGCTCTTCGATGGCCCCCATCGTCTCGCCCGCTAGCGCTGCACCAAAGCGGCTCAGAAGTGGACGGCGCTTGGCATAGCGGCGCAGCCGCATCTTGTCTCCAAAGCGCGCCTTGAGCACCGGCACCAGATGACCGACCCCGTCGGCGAGGCCTTTCTCGACCGCGCGCGCGCCGATCCAGATCTCCCCGGTGAAGAGACTCGGATCGTCCGCGAGCTTCGCGCCGCGCCGTGTCTTCACATGATCGATGAAATAATCGTGCATTTCCCCGAGCCAGCGTTCGAGCCGCGCCACGTCTTCGGGCTTTTCGGGGCGAAACGGGTCGAGAAAGCTCTTGGATCTGCCAGCGGTATGCACCCGGCGTTCGACGCCGTGCCGCGCGATCATCTCATGCGCGCCGAAACCGGCCGAGATGACCCCGATCGAGCCCATGATCGAGCCGCGATCCACGAAGATCTCGTCGGCGGCGCTGGCCAGCCAGTAGCCACCCGAGGCCGCCACATCCTCGACGAAGGCGATGACCGGCACGCTCTTTTCCTCCGCGAGCCTGCGGATGCGCGCGGCGATCAGCGAGGATTGCACCGGCGAGCCGCCGGGCGAGTTGATCTCGATGGCGACGGCGGCGGGCTTGCCGCGCTTGAACGCCTTTTCGATCATCGCGGCAGTGCCCGCGTCATCAAGGCCGCGACCGGCGATGCCGATGGCGCCCTGAAGGCGGATGACGGAAACGACGGGGCCCTTGGGGCGAAACGGCAGCCAATTCATCATGGCTGACATCTAGGCCCCACATCACCCCATCACAAGATCACGAGCGAATGCGCCAGCCAGTGCGGAAAATAAGCCAGATGACCCCGAGGCAGATCGCCGTGAACAGGCTGATCGCCGCGAGGCTCACCGCGATCGACACGTCGGCCTGCCCGAAGAACGACCAGCGAAAGCCCGAGATCAGATAAACTACAGGATTGAACCGGGTGACGATCTGCCAAGCCGGGGGCAGCATCGAGATCGAGTAGAAACTGCCGCCGAGGAACACCAGCGGCGTGATGATCAAAAGCGGGATCAGCTGCAGCTGTTCGAAGTTCTTGGCCCAGATGCCGATGATGAATCCCAAGAGCGCAAAGCTGATGCAGGTCAGCAGCAGGAAGGCCAGCATCGCCAGAGGGTGCTGGATCGTGAAATCCACGAAGAGGAACGAGGTGGCCAGGATCACGAGACCGATGAACAGCGCCTTGGTCGCCGCCGCCCCGACGAAGCCGAGCGTCACCTCCAGAAAGCTGAGCGGGGCCGAGAGGTATTCGTACATCGTCCCGATGAACTTCGGAAAATAGATCGCAAAGCTGGCGTTCGAGGTGGCCTGTGTCATCACCGAGAGCATGATCAGTCCGGGAATGATGAAGGCCGCGTAATCAACCCCCTCGACCTGATCCATGCGGCTGCCGATGGCCGAGCCGAAGACCACGAAGTAGAGCGAGGTCGAGATGACGGGCGAGATGAAGCTCTGCAGCAGCGTGCGAAAGAAGCGGGCCATCTCGGCCTTGTAGATCGCGGATACGGCGCCGAGGTTCATGCCGCGTCCTCCTTCACGAGACCCACGAAGATCTCCTCGAGGCTGGAATTGCTGGTGGAGAGATCCGCAAGATGCAGCCCTGCCTCGCGCAGGTCCGACAACAGCGAGGTGATACCGGTCTGATTGGCACGGGTGTCGTAGGTGTAGATCAGGGCCGTGCCGTCCTCGCTTCGCACCAAACCGTCGCGCCTCAGGCGCTCGGGCAGTTCGGCCACCGGCTCGGCCAGCTCGATCCGAAGCTCCTTGCGACCCAATCGGGCCATCAGATCCTCGGTACGCTCGACCAGCATGATCCGACCTTTGGAGATCACGCCGATCCGGTCGGCGATGGCCTCGGCTTCCTCGATGTAGTGGGTGGTGAGAATGATCGTGACCCCCTCGCCGCGCAGCCGTTCGACCACGCGCCACATGTCGCGGCGCAACTCCACGTCGACACCCGCCGTCGGTTCGTCGAGAAACAGCACGCGCGGGCCATGGCTCAGCGCCTTGGCGATCAGTACCCGGCGCTTCATGCCGCCCGAAAGCTCCATCACCTTGGCGCCCTTCTTGTCCCACAGCGACAGGTCGCGCAGCAATCGCTCGAGATAGGCGTCGTCGCGCGGGCGATCGAAGAGGCCGCGGGTAAAGCGCACGTTGTTCCACACGGTCGAGAACGGCTCAAGCGCGATCTCCTGCGGCACCAGACCGATCAGGTCGCGCGCGCGGCGCCAGTCGCGCACCACGTCGTGGCCACCGACCTCGACCACGCCGCCAGAGGGCATGGTGATGCCGCAGACGGTGGAAATGAGCGTGGTCTTGCCCGCGCCGTTGGGGCCGAGAAGCGCGATGATCTCGCCCTCTTCGATGTCGATTGAGACGTGGTCGAGGGCGGTGAAGCCACCCGAATAGGTCTTGGTCAGGTCACGGACCGACACGATGGGGGGCATCTGGAAGCGCCTTTCTAGGGATCGTGGCGACGATAGCTCTGGCCCGCCCCCTGCGAAACCCCGCCCGCGGCCGATCTCCGCGCGCCAACGCACACACCAGTCTCGGGAACCGATCAGTCGTGGCGCATCCGCCAGGCCCGGAGCGCATGGCCCGGCAGGATCGCCGCGCAGCGCACGTAGCGCCCGGCGAGCCGCGCCGGATCCGAGCCCGCCCGCCACAACCATTCGAGCGCCAACCGGCGCACGAGGCGCGGCGCGCGGCGTTGCGAACCTGCAAGGAAATCGAGCCCTGCACCGATCGACACGAAGCCCATGCCGGGATGCAGATCCCGTCCCCGCGCGGCAAGCTGCTCCTGCTTGGGCGCGCCAAGCGCGAGAAACACGAGGCCCGCGCCGCTTTCGGCCACGGCATCGAGCGCCGCCTTGGCCTCCGCGCCGTTCGGGTCGAAACCCATCGTCGGCGCGATTCGGGCCGCGACCCGCAGCCCCGGTACAAGCTGCTGCAGAGCCTTGGCCGCGCGAGCGAGGCTTTCGGTGGTCCCGCCGATGAAGGCCAATGCCACGTCCTGTTGCACCGCCTCGCGCGCCAGTGGCACGATCAGGTCGGCCCCGGGCAAGAGCGCCACTTCACGCCCTGCCAGACGCGACAGCCAGACCACTGGGTTGCCATCGGCCGTGATCAACTCGTGGCGCACATAGGCCTCGAAGAAGCCCCGGTCGCGGCGCAGCTTCACGAGATGGTCGAGATTGAGTGTGGCCAGAGCGAAACCTTCATCGCGCCTGAAGCGATCCGCGACGTCGCTCAACAAAGCGGCCTGCCCGGTCACATTGACCCGGACCGCTCCGATACCGAAACGGAATTCCATCGCTCTTATCGAACCTCGTCTCGATATCATTTGCCGCGAAGCCTCACCGCGCGCTGCGGACCAAATCCCAAGTTCCAGACCATGGACGCGCCGATGTTCCCAGCCTACGGATATTCTAGGCGAAAATGAGGATGACCGCTACTTACGCTGCGGAATGGCGAACCGAAGCAAAGGTATACAACCCGTAGTGTCGGCAGCGCCGATAGACGGTCCGGTTCTGTCGAAGGAGGTCGAAAGCGACGAATGAGCGAAGTGTCCCTTATCGGCTGCGGCTATGTCGCCGACCTCTACATGCGCAGCTTCAAGGCTCATCCCCGAATCCGCGTGCTGGGCGCCCATGACCGCGATGCTGCGCGACAGGCCGCTTTCTGCGCGCACTGGGGCCTGACGCCACTGCCCGATGCCGCCGCCGCTTGCGCCGCCCTGCCGCATGACGGGCTGGTGCTGAACCTCACCAACCCCAAGAGCCACGCCGCGATCACCCGTGGCTGCCTGAGAGCGAGCCGTCACGTCTGGTCGGAAAAGCCGATGGTCACCGACATGGAGACCGCGCGCGAGTTGCACGACCTTGCCCGCGCGCGCGGGCTGCAGCTGGCCACCGCCCCCTCCTCTGTGCTGTCGCAATCGGCCCAGGGCCTTGGCCGGGCGCTGCGCATGGGCGTGGGCGGCCCGCCGCGACTGATATATGCCGAGCTCGACGACGGCTTTGTGCCCCGCGCACCTTATCACAGCTGGGCCAGCGAGAGCGGCGCGCCATGGCCCGCCGAGGACGAGTTCGCCACCGGCTGCACGCTGGAGCATGCGGGCTACTGGCTGTCGTGGCTCATCGCGCATTTCGGCCCCGTGGCGCGGGTGGTCGCGGCGGCGGCCGAGGTGATCCCCGACAAGCCGGGCGTGCGCCGCGCGGCGCCGGATTTCTCGGTGGCGGCGCTGTTTTTCGAAAGCGGCCCCGTGGCGCGGCTCACCTGCTCGATCGCGGCCCCGCATGATCATAGGCTGCGGGTGATCGGCGATGAGGGCGTGATCGAGGTAGCCCGGGCCTGGGACAACCACGCCCCCGTGCGCTACCGCCGCCGGATGCGCCTGCGCCGCCGCCTGTTGGAGAGCCCGCTGGTGCGCGATGTCTCGCTCAAGGGCGCGCATCAGTCCAAGCCCGGACGGCGCGGGGCCGCGAAGATGGATTTCGCGCTGGGCCCTATCGAGATGCTCGACGCCATTTCGCAGGGCCGCGAAAGTCGGCTCGCAGGCGCCTATGCGCTGCATCTGACCGAGGTGACGCTGGCCATTCAAGAGGGCGCGGTGCGCGAGATGACGACACGCTGCGATCCGATGGAGCCGATGCCTTGGGCGCTGTGATCGCCATTACCGGCGCGGGCGGGTTTCTGGGCCGCGCCGTGGTGGCCCGCGCGCGGGCCGCCGGCCATCCGGTGCGGGCGATCCTGCGTGGCGCGGTGCCGCCCGAATGGGCCGCCGATCCCGGTATCGAGGTGGTCCGCGCCGATCTCGAGCGCGGCATCCCCACCTGCGACGGCGTCGCGACGGTGATCCACGCCGCCGCGCGCATGGATGGCGACGACGCGGCGCAGATGCAGGCCACCGTGGCCCCGAGTGCCGCGCTGCTGGAACGTGCGGCGCAGGCCGGGGCGCGGCTGGTGCTGGTCAGTTCGATCTCGGTGTTGGGGACGCAAGACCTCGCGCCCCTCGACCTCGTGGACGAGACCACGCCGATGGAACAGCACCCGGAGACGCGGGATGCCTATGCCCGCGCCAAGATCGCGCAAGAGCGCGACGCCCGGGAGATCGCCGCGCGCCACGGCGTGCCGCTGCGGATCGTGCGGCCCGGCGCGATCTTCGGTCCGGGCCGGTTATGGAACGGGCATATGGGGCTGTCGCTCGGGCCGCTCACGCTTGGGCCGCGCCATGCGGGCGAGCTACCGCTGTGCTGGCTGCGGCATGCGGCGCAGATCCTCGTGCTTGCCGCCACGACACCGCAGGCGGAGGCTTTGGAAGTGATCCACGCGCTCGACGACGACCGGCCCGACCGGGCGCGCTATCTTTCGGCGCTGGGACGGCGCGGCCTGCCGCTGGGATGGCGCGGCTTTGACGCAGCCGCCGGGATGCTGGCCCCGCTCGGCTCCCGCCTGCCCGGCCTCTTGCGCCGCGAGACCCTGCGCGCGCGGCTGATGCCGCTGCGCTATGCCAACGCCCGCGCCCACGCGCTGGGGTTCAAGGCCGAGGCCGGGTTCGAAGCGGCGATGGCAGACGCGCGGGGCATGGCATGAGCGCGCCCGGCCCGGTGATGTGGCTCACCGGCGAATACCCCCGCGCCACCGACACCTTTATCCAACGCGAAGTCGCGGCGCTGCGCGGCCTCGGCGTGACGGTGGAGACGGCTTCGGTGCGGCGCACCGACCCTTCGCACCACGTCGGCCCCGAGCAGCGCGCCGAGGCCGCCGCCACGTTCCACCTGCTGGAGACAGCACTCCACCCGTGGCGCATGACCCGGGCCAAGCTCTCGGCGCTGCGCCACCCCCGCCGCTTTGCCCGCGCATTGGCGCTGGCTTGGCGCACCGCACCCAAGGGCCTCAAGGGCCGCATCTACAACCTCGTCTATTTCGGCGAGGCGCTGGTGCTGGCGAACCGCATGAAGGCGCGTGGCATCACCCATCTGCACAACCACATCGCCAAATCCTCGGGCACGGTGGCGATGCTTGCCTCGGAGGCGTCGGGCGTGCCGCACAGCTTCACCCTGCATGGCCCCGACATCTTCTTTGCGCCCGAGCACTGGGCTTTGGGCGAAAAGATCGCCCGTGCCCGCTTTGTCGCCTGCATTTCCGATTTCGCGCGCGCGCAAGCGATGCTGTTCTCGGACCCCGCGCATTGGCCCAAGCTGCACGTGGTGCATTGCGGCGTCGATCCCGCGCGCTACGCCGAGGCCCCTGCCGCGCCGGACGACCGCCTGCTCTTCGTGGGCCGTCTCTCGGCGGTCAAGGGCGTCGCGGTGCTGCTGCATGCGCTGGCGCAGGCGCGCGAGACACGTCCCGCTCTCACCCTCGACCTGATCGGCGATGGCGAGGCGCGCGGTGCGCTGGAGGCGCTGGCGCGCGATCTGGGGCTGGCAGAGGCGGTGCGCTTTCACGGCTACCAAGGTCAGGCCGAGGTGGCGCGCGCCCTGCGGAATACCGGCGTGCTGGTGCTGCCGTCCTTTGCCGAAGGCGTACCGGTGGTCCTGATGGAGGCGATGGCGGCGGCGCGGCCGGTGATCGCCACCCGGGTCGGCGGCGTGTCCGAGCTGGTCGAGGACCACCGGTCCGGCCTGCTGGTGCCGCCCGGTGCCCAGGCACCGCTGGCGTCGGCGATCGCCGCGCTTGCCGGTGACGCGACGCAGCGCGCGGCGATGGGGGCGCATGGGCGCGCGGCGGTCATCGCGGGATTCGACGCCGAGCGAGAGGCCGCGCGCCTGCTCAGCTTGCTGCGCCACGGCCCCGGCGGGCCGATCCGCCCCGAGCCCGCCGCATGAGCGCGCGGATCGGAGTCGTCGCAATCGGCCGCAACGAGGGCGCGCGGCTGAAGCGCTGTCTGGCCTCGCTCGCGGGCACGGGCGCATCCGTGGTCTACGTGGACTCGGGCTCGACCGACGACAGCCTCGCGATCGCGCGCGCCGCTGGCGCGCGGGTGGTCGAGCTCGACGCCAATGCCCCTTTCACCGCCGCCCGCGCCCGCAACGCGGGCTTTGCCGCGCTGCGCGAGGCGGGCTTGCCCGAGGTGGTGCAGTTCATCGACGGCGATTGCGCTCTCGATCCGGGCTGGCTCGCGACCGGCGCGGCGGCCCTGGCCGCAGATCCGGGCATCGGCATCGTCACCGGCTGGCGCACCGAACTGGCCCCCGAGGCCACGCTCTACAATGCCATGGCCGAATGGGAATGGCACCGACCGCCGGGCGACATCCCGGCTTGCGGCGGCGACATGATGCTGCGCGCGGCGCAGTTCGAGGCCTTGGGCGGCTTTGACGGGGCAATCATCTGCTCGGAAGACGAAGACCTGTGCCTGCGGGTGCGCGCGGAAGGCCTGCGGGTGCACCGCCTGCCACGGATCATGACCCGTCACGACATGGCGATGACGCGGCTGGGCCAATGGTGGCGGCGCTCGGTGCGCGCGGGCCACGGCTTTGCCGAAGTGGGCGACCGTCATCCGGGCCATTTCGCGGCCGAGCGTCGCCGGGTCCGCGCCTGGGGGATGGCGCTGCCGATGGGGGCGATTCTGGGAGGGGCCGCGCTTGGCCCGGCCGTGCCCTTGGGCGCGCTGATGCTCTATGCCGCGAGTTGGGCGCGCAGCACGCGCATGCTGCGCCGCGAGGGACAGGATGCGCGGCGGGCGGCCGGGCTGGCAGCGCTCCTGACGCTGTCCAAGTTGCCCAATGCCCAAGGCATGATCACCTACCGCCTGCGCCGCCTGCGTGGAGGCGAAATGCGGCTTATCGAATACAGATGAAGCGCGGCCGCGCAGAGCTGCGATCGAGGCTTATTCCCGCCCCACTTTCCGGGCTATTCTAGGCCCTGTTGAGCGGGTGACGAGGATCGGTAACGATGAGCGAACGCAGCAGACGGGACGGGCGCAGACGTCTGGACGCAGGCGCGCGCGCCGCGATTCTCGACCGGGTCGCAGCCCTCGAGCCGCAGGACGCACCGCCGGACGTGTCGAAGGCGCCCGTACGGCAGACCGAGCCGGTGCAGCCCGATGCCACCACGCGCGCATTGCGCGCCGCCGTGCTTGGCAACGAAGAAGCCTTGTTGCCGCAGTTGCACGACCTGTGGGGCAGCCTGCGCCGCATCCCGGTCGATGAGGCGACCCTCGAAAGCAACCTCGTCATTACGGCAAGCCGCCGCGATCCGGCCCACGCCGCCTTCGATCTGCTGCGCACGCGGCTGTTACAGGCGCTCGATGAACATGGCTGGAAACGGGTGGCGATCACCTCGCCCACGCGCGGCTGCGGCAAAACCTTTACCGCCGCCAACCTTGCCATCGCGCTGTCGCGCTATGAGAACCGGCGCACGGTGCTGCTCGATTTCGACATGCGCGCGCCGGGGCTGTCGGAGGTGCTGGGCCTGCCCGCCCCCGGCCCGATCTCGGACTGGATTCGCGGCGTCACATCGAGCGGTACGCATCTGCAACGGCTCGGGCAGAACCTGCTCGGCATAGGCGGCCTCGCGGTCGGCCTCAACGACAAGGTCGAGACCTATCCCGCCGAACTGCTGCAGGACCCCAAGGCTGGCATGGTGCTCGACCAGATGCAGGAGGAGCTCGCTCCCGATGCGGTGCTGTTCGACCTGCCACCGGCCCTCAGCCATGACGATGTCACCGCATTCCGCCAGCGCTATGACTGCGTGCTGATGGTGGTCGGCGGCGGGCGCAACAGCGCCGAGCAGATCCGCGAGGCGGTGCGCCGCATCGGTGACGACAAGCCAATTCTCGGGATGGTCCTCAACCGGGCCGAAGAGGAACACGCCTCGGGCACCGGCTGATCCGCCGGGCCGGGTCGAGACCTCAGGCGGGGGCCTGCCGCCACCAGCCCCGCAGCCGCCGAACACGCTCCCACTGACGCGAGAACATCTTCGCCTCACGGCGGCGTACGCGGCGCGCACGTCGGCGCGCCTGCCGCCGGTCGATCTCGGGGATCACAACCACCGCGCGCACGCCCAAGGCACGTTCCAGCTGCGCCGCCGTGCGGATCTGCGGGTTCACCACCTCGAGCGACAGCGCCAGCGCCAGCGCCGCAAGCAGCACCCCCACCCCTCCGGCGGCCGCGATCTTGCTGCGCGAGGAGGAGGAAGAATAATCGGGCGGCACCGCTTTTTCGAGGATCTCGAAGCGCGTGGTTTCATCCCGGCTCTCGAGCAGCTGCGCCATGGCGGCCTCGGTGCGACGGACCGTCACCGCCGCCAAAGCCTGCTGAAGCTGATCGCGGCGGCGAGCGAAGTCATTGTAGCGCCGTTCGGTCTCGGGCGCTGCGGCAAGGGCGGCCTCGATGCTTTGGATGTTGTCCGAGATCAGCCGCCGTTGCTGTTCGAGTAGCGACCGGCGACGCGTCGTCTCGTCGTCGCGCAGCCGGTCCGAACTGGTCTCGAAGGCGATGACCTGCTGTTCGAGATCGATGCGCTGGGCCACAAGCCGCGACAGCTGATCACGCTGCACCGCAACGCTGGAGGGCAGCGAATCGAAGTTCTCTTCCTGGAACCGGGCGAATTCGGCCTCGAGCGCGCCCAGCTCGTCGCCGAGCCGGGCTTCCTCGGCCTCGAAGAACGCCAGCGTGCGCTCGGTGCGCCCCTCGCGACGGCTCTGCGCGGCGGCAACGATTTCATCGAGAAGCGCGTTGGCGAGATCGGCCGCGACCTGTCGTTCGCCGACCTCGACGGTGATCGCCAGCCCCGAGGGCACGGTTTCGGGCCGCCAGGCCAGCGCCGGATCGACGAGCTTGGTGATCTCGATCGCCCTGCGCATCTGGGTCAGCCGTTCGGAGGGCGGCAGTTCGGCGAAGAGTTCGAACCTTTCAGCCAGCGTCAGAAGACGATCGCGCGCCATGATCTTCTGCTCGATGAGGTCGAGCTGCGTGTCCGCGACCGCGGCGGCGTCACCGCCCGCGTCGACCAGCGGCGTTTCGATCTGGATCACCGCCGTCGCCTCGTAGGACGGCGGCCGGGTCAGGGCGAACCATAGCACGAAGGGAATTCCGAGCAGGCAGACCAGCAGGATCGCCCAAGCCCGTCGGCGCAACGCACCGCGTAGATCGCGCAGCGAGGAAAGATATTCCATCAACGACTCCCGTTGCGCGCCGGTGGCCATCGCCAACCGCGCCGGTCCCATTGCCGCCACACCCAAGCCACAATTAGCGCATCACGGTTCGGCTGACCATGCCGGTCGGGTGGGTCAACTCAGTGTTGCGCAGCTTGAAACCAAGGTCTGCCTCATCATTGATCGACGGGGCCTCGATCATCACGACAAAGCGCCCGTCAATGATGGCCCAAGCCCCTCGAAACGCGGTGCCGACCGCATAGGGACCGACCGCCATCCGTAACCGCGCCACAAGCCCGTCACCCACGATCTCGATCCGCATCGCCTCGAAGCCCAGCACGCGGCCGCTCGCAGGATACTGCGCCTTGTAGGCAGCCTCCTTGGCGGCAAAGACCAGCCGGGCGACCTGGCCCGGGCTGACCCCCGGCACGGGTTGTCCGATCTCATCGGTGCTTGCGATCTCGCTCCAAAGCGCGGGATCGAGCGGCGTCGCGGGTTCGATATCGAGGCCCAGTGCCCCCGCGCCTCGCCGCACCACCGCGACCGCCAGATCCGCGTCGTGGCTGATGCTGCCGCATAGCCCCTCGGGCCAGAGCGGTGCGCGGTCGGGGCGCATCGGGACTGCCATGGCCGGAAGCCCGAGCCGACGCATCGCCCGGCGGGCCGCGTCGCGCCCGGCGGCGAACTCGGCACGGCGGGAAGGGATGGCGTGCGCCATCGCCGGGATCTCATGGGGAGCCAGCGCCCCGCCTGCCCCGATCGGCACCGCGCAGGCCGCGGCCTCGGGCCCGCCCCACGCCTCGATCCAATCCGCGATCTCAGACATGCCCGGTGCGCCGGGCCCGCAGCGCGCGGCGGCGGGCCATCATCTCCTCGCGCTGCCCGGCGGCGGTGAGCGCGGCCATGGGCGGTACCATTGGTTCCGGCGTCAGATCGGCCTCGATCCGTGCTGCGAGGTCTGACAGGCGCGGAAGTCCGAAGATGTCAGTGATCTGCAATCCGGTGACACCGAGCCTGTCGCGGATCTCGCGGTGTGCACGCACCGCAAGGAGCGAATGCCCCCCTAGATCGAAGAAGCTATCGTTTGGCCCGATGTCCTGCGTGCCCAGAAGCTCGCGCCAGATCGCCGCGATGGCCGGGGCCGCTGTCCCGGCCTTGACGATGGGCGAAGCGGAAACCACGGAGGCCGCCTTGGCGCGCGCGCGCGTGGCATCGATGGGGCGCGATGCGGAGGCGGAACGCCGCGCGGGGGGCGGCATCGCCGCGCGGTCCGTCTTGCGGTTAGGGGTCAGCGGAAACCGCGGCAGCGCCACGATCCGGGCGGGCACCATGATCGCGGGCAGCCGCGTCGTCAGCGACGCGCGCAGCGCCCCCTCGTCGATGGCCGCATCGGTTTCGAGATAGGCCACGAGCCGCGCGTCGCCGGGGGCATCCTCGCGCAGCACGACCACGCAAGGACCAAACCCCGACACCGCATCGAGGGCCGCCTCGATCTCGCCCAGCTCGATCCGATGACCGCGCAGCTTCACCTGGCTGTCGGCACGACCGAGATATTCGAGCGTGCCATCCGCCCGCCAGCGCGCGAGATCGCCGGTGCGGTAGATCCGCTCACCGGGCCGGAACGGATCCGCGCGAAACCGCTCCGCCGTCAGGTCCGGTCGGGCCCAGTAGCCCCGCGCCACCCCTGCCCCGCCGATCCACAGCTCTCCTTCCACCCCCACGGGGAGCGGCGTCATCGCGTCGTCGAGCACATAAGTCCGGGTGTTCAGGATCGGCGTGCCGATCACGGCGGCCGGGGCCTCCGGCGTCACTTGCCGGGTGGTGGACCAGATCGTCGTCTCGGTGGGGCCGTACATGTTCTCGAGATGGCTGACACCTGCGGCGCGCAGATCCTCGGCCAGCGCGGCAGGCAGGGCTTCGCCGCCCAGCAGCAGCCGCGACAGCCGGCCCAGCGCCGCGCGGCTCACCTCGTCGGCCACGAGCATTCGGGCCATCGACGGGGTGCACTGCAGATGCGTCACGCCGTGGCGATGGATCTGCGCCGCGATCGAGGCATCCTCGGCGACAGGTGCGGCGGCAAGCGCATCATTCAGCGCCGCGAGCCGCGGCAGGGCGGCCAGCACCCGCTCGGGCGCGATGCCGAAGTCGATCAGGCAGGCGATCTCGTCGGCCCCCGCCGCGCGCAGCTGCGCCAGCCGCGCCGCACCGTCCCTGACCGTGCCAAAGAGGCCTTGGTCCTCGAAGTACCGCTCGAAGGCGTGATCGAGCACGGCCTCCATTTCATCGGGGGTCAGCGCGTCGGGGTCGATCGCCCCGTCGGCGCCGCGCCGGATCGCGGGAAAGGCCGCCGCATGGCTGGCGATGAGACCGGCAGCCGAGCGCAAATAGGCCTTCATCGGTCCCCGTGCGGCCTCGCGCGCCGCCTCGCGGGTCTCGTCGAGATAGGCGTGCAGCATCACCGTCACCCGGAAATTCGCCGGATCGTGCCCCGCTTCGGCCAGCGCCGCGCGCCAATCGGCGATGCGCGCCCCGAGATCCTCGACGCTTTGCCCCAGAAGATGGGTGAGCACGTTGGCCCCGATACGGCCCGCCTCGCGCCAGCTCTCCGGGTTGCCCGCAATGGTGAGCCACAGCGGCAGCTCGGCGCTCACCGGGCGGGGGCGCGTCACCACCTCCTGCAGGCTGCCGTCGGCGCGCGGGAACGCCACGGCCTCGCCGCGCCAGAGCTTGCGCACCGCGTCGATGCTGTCACGCAAGGCGGTGCGGTTGTCGGGGGGCGCGTTTTCGGGGCGCAGCACGAAGTCGCCCGGTTGCCAGCCCGCCGCCATCGCCAACCCCGCACGTCCGCCCGAGAGCCGGTCGACCACGGCCCAATCCTCGGCGATGCGCGCCGGGTGATGCAGCGGCGCGACGCAGCTGCCCGCCCGGATTGCCACACGCGAGGTGACGGCAGCGACCGCGGCCCCGGTCACCGCCGGGTTGGGATAGGCCGCGCCAAAGCCATGGAAATGCCGCTCGGGCGTCCAGACCGCCTCGAAGCCATGCGCATCGGCAAAGCGCGCGCCTTCCATCAACAGCCGGTAATCCGCCCCGTCGCCGTCCTCGTGGCCCCAGTAGAACAGGCTCAGCGATGGGCCCGCCGTACGCGCCTGCGCACCCGACGAGGTAAGCAGACGCTCCGCCTCGCCTTGGATCACCACCGTCAACCCGCGCGAGAGGGTCCAGAACAGCTCGAGCACCGAGATATCGAAGGAGATCGATGTCACCGCCAGCAGCACGTCACCGGGGGCATGCGGCACCCGGGCGTCCATCGCGGCAAAGAAATTCATCACGTGCCGGTGCTCGATCATCACCCCTTTGGGGCGGCCGGTCGAGCCGGAGGTGAAAATCAGATAGGCCAGATCCTCGGGCGTGGCGCGAGGAGCGAGGGGGGTGGACGCTGCCTGTGCGATGCGCGGATCATCGAGATGCAGCACCCGTGCCGCCCGCTGTGGCAGGGCCGAGGCCCCGCCCGCATCGCTGATCACCAGAGCGGCGTCGCTGTCTTCGAGATAGAGCGCCAGACGCTCGGGCGGATAGGACGGATCGAGCGGCACATAGGCCGCGCCAGTCTTGAGCACCGCGAGCGCCGCGACCACCATGCCCGCCGAGCGGCGCAGGTGCAGCCCGATACGCTGACCCGGACCGGCCCCCATGTCGCGCAGCACCCGCGCCATGCGGTTGGCGCGGGCGTCGAGTTCGGCGTGGCTCAACCGCTCATCGCCACAGATCAACGCGGTGGCGCCGGGATTTTCGGCGGCATGGTGCGCGATGGCGGTGTCGATGGTGCCCTCGGGGATCACGCCATCCGTCGCGTTCCACGCCTCGAGCACGAGATGTCGCTCAGTCAGGCCGAGCGCGGGCAGCACCGACATGGCTCCGCCGGGCTGCGCCGCGTCGGCGTCGAGCAGGACAGCGAGACGTTCCGCCAGAAGATCGAGCGCACCGGGCATCAAGGCCCCCGGTGCGGCATGGAGTTGTCCGGTCTCGGGGTCGAGCGCGACCGTCGCGCCCTCGGGACAGGCCTCGCCCAACGCGAAGGCCGGCATAGCGAGCGGCATGCCCAACCGGGCAGGCAGATCGGCGGCAAATCCCCCCTGCCCGCGCAGCGCCGCGCATTGCGCGCCGATCCGGCTCGCCAGCGCGGCCAGATCCTCCCGCGGATCGATGACCACGCGCAGCGGCACCCAGTCGGAAACATGCCCGGCCACGGGTTCTGTCTCGGGCGGCAGCATCAGGGTAATATCGGCCGCACCGCCCGACAGCCGCGCCGCCATGAGCGCCCAAGCGGCAATAAGTCGGTCTGGCGCGTGGTCGCTTTCGAGGGTTCGGCTGTCGCCCATGCCCCCTGTGGTCTCGCCCTCTGGCCCGCCGTTACGCAGCAGACCCGGCAGACGGTGCGGGCGAAGAGCTTCGAGACGCGCCCGCCAATCCGGCTCGGCGCGCGCCGCCTGCGCCATGCGCAGCGTCAGTGCCTCTGCCGGGCCGGTCTCGGGCAGTCGGTCACCGGCGCTGGGCAGCGCCTCCGGGGGGCAGGCGGAGCCATCCGGGCGACACAGCCCGGACAGGCGCAGCACCCCGTCTTCGAACACGAGATCCATCGCCTCGGCCGACACGGCGCGCAACATGCCCGGCGCCTCGGACGGCTGGGTCGCCTCGAGCATTTCGGCATGCCGCACCAGCACCGGCCCGCGCGGGCCCGCGATCTTGGGGCAGCACAGCGGATTGGGATGCGCCCCATGATCGAGCGCGTGCACAAGGCGCCAGGCCTGTGCGACCGGCCCGCGCCCGTCGATCAGCGCATCGGCCGCCGGTCGGTCGGCGGCGCGGTGGACCTGCCCCGGCGCAGCAGGCTGCGGGCGTCGCCGCAGCCCATGCTGCATCTGTTCGAACACCTCGGGCAGGCTTTCGATCGCGGCGGCGAAGCACAGCGCGTTGAGGCTGCGCGCGGTCGCATCCCCTGCGACGTCAAAGCCGCGCCGCACGAGAATGTCGCCCGCATCGACCCCCGGCGTCATCAGGTGCCAGGTGATGGCATGGCGGCGCGCCCCGTCGAGCAGCGCCCAGACCGGCACGTTGCGCCCCACCCGTTCCGGCAAGGGCCCGTCGTGAAAGTTGATCGCACCCCGCGCGAACCGCTCCAGAACGGCTGCGGGCAGCACATCGAGGTTGCCTGCACTGAGGAGCCAGTCGATCCCTCCGGGCAGATCCTCCAACCGGTCGGGATCGAGCAACGCGATCCCTTCTTCGGCGGCCAGCGCCCGCAGCGGGGCAGAACGGGTGATGATCAACGCCAGATGCAGCCCCGCACCGCGCGCCATCCGCGCCGTCTCGAGCGTCAGGACGGTGTCGCCGATGAGGGCCAGAGTCGTGTTCATGCGGGATGATGTCCGGATCGGCCAGACGCCCCCGTGCGTCGGTACTGGCGCAGCTCGAACCAGGCCATGTCGCGCAGGAACCGCGGCGGATCGCCGGGATCGCGGCGCGTCATGAGGCAACGGAGGCGGTGCAGCCCACCGGCCCCCATGTGCAGCATCGTCGCCGCCGCAGCCCCCAGCGCGCCATGATGCTTGCGGAAATAATGACGGCGCGAGGCGAACCAGTAATCCGGCACGCGGCGCCATTCGCTCAGGCCGGTCGACACCGAGCCGATGTGCAGCACCACGCTTTCGCGCACGAAATGCGTCTCGAACCCGGCCTTTCGGGCGCGGCGGCACAGGTCGGTTTCCTCGAAATAGAGAAAGAAGGTTTCGTCGAATCCGCCGATCGCGTCGAGCAGTTCGTTGCGGATCATCAGGCTCGCCCCGGCCACCCAGTCGACCGGCCCCGTGCGTTCGGGAACCCCCATCCAGACGCTGTGACGCGACAGTATCCGCGTCACCGGGCCAAAGCGCATCGGCCCCTCGATCTCGGACAGCAGCGACGGAAACCGAAAGGCCGCCATGTGCTGCGTGCCGTCGGGGTCCTCGATCAGGCTGCCCGCCAGACCGGCGGCGGGATGCGCTTGTAGATGCGCCAGCAGCGCCCGGATCGCCGCCTTCTTCGGAAAGGCGTCGGAGTTCAGGATATAGACGAAATCCGCCCGACCGCCGTCTGACAGACCAGCGGCGATTCCGACGTTGTTGCCCGCGCCGAAGCCGCCGTTGTGCCCCGATTGCACGACCCGCACCCGTGACCCCCAGCCGCGCGTCTCGACCGCCTCGCGCAGCATCGCCTCGGAGCCGTCGCCTGAGTCATTGTCGACGATCACGATGCCGCCCTCGATCCCCTGCATCGCTACAAGAGCGCTTTCGGTGGCGCGCAGCGTCATCTCCGGCGTGCGCCAGTTCAGGATTACCGTCAGCAGTCTGCTCATGCGTGTCTACTCCGCGGCATGACGTTCAGAAGCCCGGGCCTCGGTCTCGAGCGCCTCGATCCGGGCCCGCATCCGTGCCGCGAGGGCCTTGGCATTGGGGTCCAGCACCATGCTGTCGTGATCGCCCGGCACTTCGACCACCTCCAGAGCCGGTGCCCAAGCGCGCCAGCCGTTGTCTTCGAGAACGTATTGCCGATCCTCGTTCACAAGCCGCCGACCCGCAAGATGCCAACGCCCTTCGATCGGGGGGCGGAACAGCGTCATGGGCCCCGGCCAACGCCGTAGCTCATAGGCGGCGGAGGCCGTGTAGAAGGCGGATTCGATCACGACGTCCACCGGGTTCGCAGTCGGCTGCGCCGCGGCGCGGCCATAGCGGCGGCGGTCAATCTCCCAGCGCAGCCGCTTCTTGAACCAGCGCAGCGGATAACTTGGCCCGGCCCGGCGCAACTCGATCGCCTGAATCGCCAGCCGGTCGCGTCGGCTCAGCGGCGGTCGCACCGGCAAGGGCGTGTCGAGCAGCATCAGCGCCGTCACCTGCTCATCGGCACGCGTCAGTTGCCGCGCCATCTCAAGCGCGATCAGGCCACCGCCCGAATACCCTGCAAGCATCCATGGTCCGCCCGGATGCACGCGTCGCATCTCGTCCAGATAATCCCGCGCGGCCTCCTCGAAGCTTTGATGCGGAGCCACGTCGCCAGCCAGCCCGCGCGCCTGCAGCCCCCATACCGGGCGCGCGTCGCCCAGATGCTGGGCGAGATGGCGCAGGTTCATGACGTTGCCGAACATGCCCGCCGCGATGAAGAGCGGCGTCCCGTCTCCGTTCGGGTTCAAGGGTACGAGATGCGCGGCCTCGCCGCCAATGGGGCGCAGCTGAACTGCATTTGCCTCGGACCCGGTCTCCGGCGCGGGTGTCGCCGCCCGCGTGCCTGCGTCCAGTCGAGCCGCGAGGCTGCGGATCGTCGGTGCCTCGAACAGTGCCGAGATCGGTAGCGACGTGCCGGTTTCGCGGCGGATCGCCGCGAAAAGCCGCACCGCGATCAGCGAATGCCCCCCGAGGTCAAAGAAGCTGTCGTCCGGCCCCACATCTTCGACCCCGAGCAGCGCAGCCCATTGCCCGGCGAGCCAAGCTTCGGTCTTGGTCTCGAAGCCTTCGGCGAGCGGCGCGGGCACCGCCTCCACCGGCGCAGCGGGGCGGATCGCCGCGGCGGCGGCGATCAGCGCGGGCAGCGGCTGCGCGGTCATCGCGATCTGCGGCAGGCCTGCACCCATCGCCGTGAGGAAAGCGGCACCGCCTTCGACAGGCCGAATGCCGTGGCGACGCGCTTCGCGCATCAATGCCCGCTGCGCCGTGGCGGCCGTGTCCTCCGGCGCGGCAGCGCCGCTGCTCGCGACAAGGTCCATGCCCTGCGGCAAGCGGCGCAGCTCGAAGCTCAACACTTCGACGCAGACCTGCCCCTCGAGCGTGCAGAGTACGAGATCGAACCACGCAGCTCCCTCCTGCTGTCGCGCCAAACGCGCGCGGCTCAATATTTCGGACGGCAAGGGCGCGTGGATCCGCAGCTCCGTATAGCCCGCGGGCACCCACATGAGACCCGGATCGTAGCCCTCGATCAGACCAATCGCCCAGCCGGTTGCCATGTCGAGCAGGCCGGGATGCAGCGCGAGGCCGCCCTGCGCGCCGGACGGCAGGCGCAGCCGGGCCAGACCCTCGCTCGCGCCCTGCCGGCTTTCGCCGATGACCTGCCACTGCGCGCCGAAATCGAGATGCGCGCCCTGCGGCAATACCAGCGGCGCAGGCGCCGGCAACCGGGCCGCGATCTCCTGCGGATCGATCGCTGCCACTGCGGGAGGGGCAGAGCCGAGGCGGCAGGTGGCGACCGGGCCGAAGGCAGCGCCCGGCGGCGCGGCCTCGATCTCGACCAGCCTGGGAGCTGCGCCATGAGCCATCCCGGGGATCAGCCGCGCCCGCACGCGGGTCGTGCCGTCATCGGGGGTGTGCAGCGGGGCTAGAAAGCGCAGATCGTGCAGCGTGAAGGGCACGAAGCCCTCCGGCCCGGCGATCTCGGCCATCATCTCGACATAGCCGGTGCCGGGCAGCAGCGCGTCGCCCGCCCGCGTGCGGTGCTGGTCCAGAAACCAGTGCGCGGCCGGTGTCCAGTGGGCACTGAACACCGTCTCCTCGCCTGTCTCGCCTCCTTCGGAGCATCGATCGAACATCGGCAGCGACACTTCGATGCCCGTGGTGACCTCCGCCTCGTCGACCGCGCCCCGATCCGCATCGGCCGCCATGCCGGTGTCCGCCCAGATACCCCAGTCGATCGCCACCACCCGCGTGGCCCCGCCCTTGCGCGACTGCGCATAGGCGTCGAGTGCCGCGTTGGCAGCGACGTAGTCGGCCTGACCCGCAGGCGTGGTCCAGCCCGAGCTCGACCCGCACAGCGCCATCCAGTCGAGCCGACCGTCGGCAAACAGAGCGTCGAGCACCATGAGGCCCTGCAGCTTGGGCGCGATCACGGCCTCTGCCGCCTCCGGATCGCGACCCAGCACCGGCGCGTCATCGAGCAGGCCCGCTGCGTGGATCACGCCGCTGAGTGGGCCGAGATCGGCTTCTGCCGCAGCGACGGCATCGCGCATCTGGTCGGGATTGGTCACATCGGCGCGCAGCACCTCGACCCGTCCGCCCAAGGCGTCGAGCCGCAACAACGCACGCAGCAAAAGCAAATTCCCGTCGCTGCCGCCAGCCGCGACAAGACCCGGCCATTCGGCACGGGGCGGCAGGTGGCGGCGCGAAACCAGCGCGATCGGGGCCCCCCATTCGCGGATCAGGGTTTCGGCCAGCGTCAGGCCGATGCCGCCCAAACCGCCGGTGATCAGGACCGCGCCGCCTCGGCGCAGCGGCAGGTCGGGCGTCTCGGGGAGTTGCGCGCGCTGCACGCCGCGGCGTCGCCGCACCCCGCCACGCCAAGCTACGGGCGCAGGATCGGGCGGCGAGAAGGCCTCCTCCAGCACCGCCTCGACCTGTGCCGCGCGCTCGCCCCGGCGTGGCGTGGCAAGGTCGAGCCGCGACAGACCGAGCCCGGGCAATTCGCGCGGGATCACCGTTGCCGGTCCGTCGAGCGTCGCCTTGGCCGGATCGGGTCGGTCCTGCGGACGCGCCGCATAGGCGTCGCTGCTCACCACCAGAAGACGCAGCGCCCGGTCGCCCTGCGCCGCGTGCCAGCCGCGCGCCAGATGCGTCAGGCTGTGATAGCCGCGATCCTGCATGTTCTGCAGATGCAGAACAGCGTTATCGCGCGCGGCGCCGGTCACGGTCCACAGATGCACCGCACGTTCGGGCAGCAGATCCGCCTCGGCCAGCTGCGCCAGCAGCCAGCCATAGGCGTCTTCGCCCGCGTCGGTCCGAATGACCCAGTCCGCCGGGCCGGTCTGCGCCTCGCGCGCGCCCGGCGTCACCGTGGCCACCGCGTGACCCGCTGCGCGCAGGCGGGCCACCAGCGCCGTGCCAAGTCCGGTCGCATCGCAGAACACGAGCCAGCTTCCTGCCTGCCGCGCCGCCAAATCGCCACCGGCCTCGAAGTCCCCCTCGGGGTAACGGCGCGACCAGTCGGGCCGCCAAGCCCAGCGCGCGATATCCTCTTCGCGCGCCGGCAGATCGGGGGCGACCGGGGCTGTGGCGCGGGCCGCGGTGGGGGCGATGAAATGGCGTGATTCGTCGAAGACGGTTCCCGGCAATGGCACCTTGCGACGACCCAAGCCCGAAAGCTGCGCCTCGTCGAAGCGTCCCCCCATGGCCCAGAACCGCCCCAGCGCCATGAGCATGTGACGGTCGTCGCCGCCAGGCTCGGACTCGGGGCGCAGACCGGCCAGCGTACGGCCCGGCCCGATGCCGGGCTGCTGCGTGGCAAAGGAGCCGAGGCTGGTGCCCGGCCCGATTTCCACGAAAATCCGCGCGCCCGTGCCAAGCCCGTGCAACGCCCCGTCGAAATCGACGGTCTGGCGCAGATGCCCGGCCCAATAGGCCGGATCGGTGGCTTCGGCGGCGGTGAGCGCGCGGCCCGTGCGATTGGAGATGACGGGAATCTGCGGCGGCGACAGGCGCATGCTCTGCAGATGCACCAGAAAGCGCGGCAGGATTGGCTCGAGCAGGCGGCTGTGCGCGGCCACCTCAATTGGAATGCGGCGGCTGTCGATGCCGCGCGCGGTGAGCCGCGCCGATAGCGCCTCGATCGCCTCTACCGGCCCGGAGGCCACGCACAGCGCCGGCGCGTTGATCGCGGCGAGGTCGAGATCGGGCCCCAGTTCGGCACGCAGCGCGTCGGCGGACAGCGCCACCGACAGCATCGCGCCGGGGTCGGTTTCCTCGAACAGCGCGCCGCGCAGCCGCACCAGCGCCAGCCCGTCCTCGAAGGACATGATCCCCGACAGGACGGCGGCGGTATTTTCGCCCATCGAATGCCCGATCAGCCGCGCAGGCCGCACGCCCCAGCCGATCCAGAGTTGCGCCAGCGCGTGTTCGACGATCAACAGCAGCGGCAATTGCAGCGAGGGCCGGCGCAGCTCGGCCGCGGCTTCGGCCTCGTTCCCCGGAGCCGGATCCCACAGCGCCCGCAGCGCGTCTCCCGCCGCCCCCATCGCGGCAAAGCCGTGGTCGATCCAGTCGCGGAACACCGGCTCGGTCTCGTAGAGATCGCGCCCCATGCCGGGCTGCTGCGCGCCACCGCCCGGAAACAGGAACACCACCTCCGGATCGGCTTGGGCCTTGAGCGTCGCGGCACGGCGCGGGTCGTGCCCGTCCAGCAGATCGGCGGCTTCCGCATGGCTCTCGGCCAGAAGCACCCGGCGATGCGGCTGCGCGCGGCGGCCCTGCGCCAGCGTGTGGGCGATGTCGGCCAGCGGCACCTGCGGGTGCGCCCGCAGATAGGCGGCGAGCCCGGCGGCGGTGGCGTCGAGCGCCGCGCGAGTCCGCCCTGACACCCGGATCAACTCGCACGGCCAGTCGGCCTCGGCGGCGGGCCCGCGCGCGGGAGCCTCTTCGAGCACCGCATGGGCGTTGGTGCCGCCGACACCGAGCGAATTCACCCCGGCGCGGCGTGGCGCTGCGCCACGCGCCCAAGGCGCCGTGGTCGCGGCCACCTCGAAGGGCGATCCCGCAAGCGCGATCGCGGGATTCGGCGCCTCGAAGCCGGGCGTGCCGGGGATCGTGCGGTAGTGCAGCGCCAGCGCGGCCTTGACCAACGAGGCGGCCCCCGCGGCGGTGTCGGTATGGCCGATGCCGGCCTTGACCGAGCCGATCCGGCAGAAACCTTGGGCCTGCGTCGTCTCGCGGAAGGCGCGGGTCAGCGCCGCGACCTCGATCGGGTCGCCCAGCGCGGTGCCGGTGCCGTGACATTCGACGAAACCAAGGCTCTCGGCCCCGACCCCGGCCATGCGCAGCGCCGAGGCCACCGCCGCTGCCTGCCCTTCGACCGAAGGCGCGAGGTAGCTCGCCTTGCGCGCACCATCGTTGTTGATCGCGGTGCCGCGGATCACCGCCCAGATATGGTCGCCCGCGGTCAGCGCGTCTTCGAGCCGCCGCAGCACCACCGCGGCGGCACCCGATCCGAACACCGTGCCACCGGCGCGGTGATCGAAGGCGCGGCACATGCCGTCTCGCGCGAGGATCTCGCCCTCGCGATACAGGTAGCCCTGCCCCTGCGGCTGCTCGATGGTGGAGCCGCCGGCGAGCGCCATGTCGCATTCGCCGGTCAGAAGCGCCTGCACCGCCATGTGCACCGCCACGAGAGAAGTCGAACAGGCGGTTTGCACCGAGATCGCGGGGCCGGTGAGGTTGAGCATGTGGCTCAACCTCGTGGCGAGGAAATCCTTGTCGTTGCCGGTGTGGCGCAGCAGGAAGGCACCAGTGCTCTCCACGAGCGCGGCGTTCCCCATCAGGTTGCGCATGTAGTAGTCGTTGGGCCCGCACCCGGCATAGACGCCGATGGCACCGTCAAAGCGTTCGGGCACGTGGCCCGCGTTCTCAAACGCGCCCCAGGCGGTGCGGATGAAACGGCGGTGCTGGGGGTCCATGATCGCCGCTTCCTTGGGCGTCAGACCGAAGAACCCCGCGTCGAACAGGTCGTGATCCTCGAGAGGCGCGCCGAACGGCACGTAATCGGGCTGTCGGCTCAGATCGGCGGGCACACCGGCCTTTTCCAGCTCCTCGGGCGTCAGCCGGCGGATCGCCGTGCGCCCTTCGGACAGCATGTCCCAGAAGGCGTCCAGTGAGGGCGCGCCGGGCAGGTCCACCGCCATGCCGACAATGGCGATATCGCCCGCTCCCAGCTCACTCGACCCCGTCATGACGCGCGCTCCCGCCTGCCTTGCACCGCTCTGCAGACTGATCGGGGAATGCGGCGGTTTTCCGGCCCTTCTCCGACCGCCCCGCGACGCGATCACCCCGGACCGATGGCCCCGAGCGTCGTCAGTGCAGGCCAGTTGATAGCCAGACAGATAGCCGTGACAAGGAGGCCCACCCCCCCGAACACGAGATCGTGCAATGGGTCCCAAGCCTGTTCGCGGCGCGCAACCCAGATCAGAACAGGATAGGCCAGAAGATGTGCGACGCCCTGCCCGATGAGCCCGCCCGGCAACCCGCCCCAAGCGAGGCCAAGCGCAAGCCCCGCCACCGTGAGAACCGCCCGCGTCGCCTGCAGCGCGAAGAAGTTGCGCGAGCGCCCCGAGGCCAGCACGGCCTGATCGTAGGTCACGCCGATCAGCACCGGGATCTGCAGCACCGAGACCAGCACCACCACGCTGCCTGCCGCCGCGTAGCGACCGTCATACATGATGTCGATGAACCAGTTGCCCAACAGCCCCAGCAGCGCCGTCGCTGCCAGAAGCCCCGAGGTGGCCAGCACCCGCAGCCGTCGCAGCCGGGTGAAGTTGGCGTGGCTCTGAGATGGCGGGCTTTCGCGGTAGACCGGGATCAGCATCCGGCGTGTCACCATCTGTCCGAGCATCACCGGAAAGGTCGCGAGGAACAGGCCGATGTTGTAGACGCCGAAATCCGACAGCGACAGATAGCCGCCAATGAGCAGCCGGTCGCTCTGGCCCGCGGCAAAGCCCGCGACCGTGGACAGAAAGATCCATTTGCCGAACCGCACCAGCTCGCGCGCCGCCTCAGCCTCGAACCGCAGCCGGTTGCGATGCCCCGGCAGGAACAGGTTGAGATAGACGAGCTGCGCCAGCGCCCCCAGCAGACCCGAGACCACCAGCGCCCAGATCGAACCCCAGGCCCAGGCCAGCGCCAGACCGAAGACCAACTGCGTGCTCTGCGTACCCAGCTCGATCAGCGTAACCCGGCCCGCGCGCAGATGCCGGTGCGCCGTCTCGAGCCGAGTAGGGTTGAAGCCGTTGAGAACCAGCGAGAACGCCGCCACCGACAGGTATTGCGCCAGCATCGGCTCGTCGTACCAGACCGCAGCCGGGCCCGCGAGCGCCAGCGCCACCAGCCACAGGCCGAAGCCGCGTCCGATCTGGATCGTCCAGGCGGTGTCGAGAAAGGCCGGATCGTCGCCCCGCCGGCTTTGCATGATGGCAGGGGTGATGCCCACGTCGGAAAACATGCCGAGGCCCATCATCACGACCATGACGATCGCCATGACGCCGAAGGCCTCGGGAAACAGCAGCCGCGTGAGCAGCAGGTTCGAGCCAAGCCGCAGCAGTTGGCTCGCACCGAAGCCCGCGATCATGATCCCGGCCGAGCGCAACGCCCGACCGCCGATGCCCTCCGACCGCAACCGCCCCATCAACGCCGCCGTCATCTTCCGCGGCTCCATCCATCCGGGGCAGGCTTCATCCGCACGCCCAGCGCCACGGCCCCGTAGACCGCGAAGCCCAGCGGGTCGCGCAGCGCCAGCCGGGCGGCTCCGCGCGCGCCCAAGGGGGGTTTGTCCTCGCGCGCCAGCAGCTCGGGGTGCAGGCGCGCAAGCTCGCGCATGCCCGCGTCCTGCCGCCCGCGCACCCGCACCAGCGCCCCGAGCCCCTCGGCCACCGGCCAGTCATAGGGCTCGGGCACTGCGATCCGTTCCTGCGGGGCGAAGTGCAGACGCACGAAACCGTCGTCGGAGATGAGATCGGGAAACCGGCCCCAACGCGCGCGGCCCGCCGGGTTCACCGCAAAGATGCCGCAGCCCGGCACGCCGTGGGACATGAAGGGCAGCCGCGCCCAGAGCCGCGCATAGGCCCGCGCGACGCCGCCCTGCCCGGTGATGCGGGGTCGACCGCTGGCGTAAAGCGGCACGGCCGCATCGAGCGCGGCGTGCAGCCTTATGAGCAGGCGCGGCGATACGGTGACGTCGGCGTCGAGATAGACCCGGATCGCCTCGGGCGGCAGATCCGCCTCGCCTATGTTGAGCGCCGCGATCTTGGAGCCCTGCGCAAGCTCGATCACCCGCAGCACCCAGCCCTTATGCGCGAAGGCATCGCGAAAGGCACAGGCACGCGCGGCGGTGGCGTCGTGACAGCCGTTTGCGATGACGGTGACGCCGACCGCGCCGCTCTCGGGCGGCGTTGCTGCAAGCAGCGCCACGAGGCAGCTGTCGATCAACCCGGCCTCGTTGCTGGCGGGGATCAGGATCTCCATCGGCCTAGGCCCGGTCATCGCAGCGTCTCCGTCATGATCGTGGCCTCGTCGTCGCGGCCATAGGCGATCTCCTCGATACCGGCCAGAAGCAGCCGCGCGCCCCCCGTGCCGATGGAGAGACGATCGCCCTGACGCGAGATTGCCATATCGCGCAGCGCCTCCGGCAACACCGCGCGGTCAAAGCCCGGCCCGCCGTCGACCCTGTCGCCGGGGCCTGCGTGGATCTCGTCGTCTCCGGCACCGCCTAATAGCAGATCCTCCTCGGGTGTGCCCACCAGCCTCTCGGCGGCCTCGCCACCGATGAGTGTCACCCCGTCGTCGAAGCTGCCCGGCGCGCGGCTTTCCCAATCGGGCCCGGTTTCGTTGTAGTGCATCAGGGCGTCCCAGCGCGGCGTGGCGTCATCGAGATGACGCAGCGCGCCCCAGCTGCCCCAGCGCGAGGGGGCGGCGATGTCGAGATAGGCGGTGGCCTGCGTGCCACCGACCTCGGCCCAGTCGTCGAACAGCGTCTCGATCAGCTCCGCGACCTGCGGCGCGTGCGACATCTCGCTCAGAAACGCGGTGATCGCTTCGTCGTCGCGCCCCGCTTCTCCCGCGACCATATGCGGCCCGCCCTCGTACATCACCAGCCGCAGCCCATGCCGGGCCGCGACCTGCGCATGGTGCGGCCAGAACCGTCCGACCAGTTCGTCGGCATCGGCGCGCAGCGTCTCGATCGCCCGATCCTGCGCGCGGCCCCGCACGATGTCATCGCGCAGCGCGTCCAGATTGTCGTCGCTTGCCAGATCGTGCCCGACATAGCCGGTCACGGCATAGGCATCGAAGCTCTGGGCCGGAGGCCGTGCACCCTGCGCCACGGCAAGCGGCGCCTCTAAGGCGGCGGTCTCGAGACCGGGCCAGCCGGTTTGCACGCCGATCACCCGCACAAGCCGCGCCTCGGCCTGCGCGCCAAAGGCGTTGGCCCAGATGTCGGCCACCTGCGCCGCGCGCAGCCCGGCGAACTGCATCCAGGCACCCCTTGGTGCCGCCTCGCCCCAGAGCGTGCGGGCTTGCGTCTCGGCCCAGCGCGCTTGCCTGAAGCCGAAGTTCCAGACTTCGTTGGACCACTCCGCATGGATCTTGAGCCGGGGATCGAGCGCGTCCCGCATCAGCGTGGCAAAGCCGCGCACATAGGCGTCGTCGGCCAGATGCGGCAGCGTCACCCAAGGATCGGCACCGATCTCGTTGGAGAGCCGGGCCAGCACTTCGGCGGGCACGCCTTCGGTCCAGCGTTGATCGCCCTCGCGCGGCCTCTTGGCCCAATGTGCCGCGTCGGAGCCATTGGTCTCCATCCAGTCCATGAAGCGCAGCAGCCGCAGGCTTGAGATCCGCGCGAGCCAGTCGGGGTTGAACAGCGCCCCCGCCGCGGCATGAGACAGCCGGTCCTCGCGTACCACGGTGATGTCGCGCAGCGGATCGGCGGGATCGATCGCGGTGACGTCGATCTCCACCGGCCCGGGTCCGGGGGCATAGTCGAAGACGATCTCGCCCGGTGCGCGCGATACCTCCTGCCCGCGCCCGCCGACCGAGACCTCGCCCCGCCCGGCGTGGCGCAGCACGTAGCGCCCGGCCAGCGAGGTCGCGGCTTCGGGCTGGTCGGTCAGGATCAACGTGCCGACGCGCTCGACGCCTTCGGGGATCGACAGGAGATGCCCGCCCGCATCGACATGTCCCTCGGCCCTCAGCGCCTCGGCCTCGACCCCGCCCCAGCGACCGGGCAGATGCCCGATCCACGGGCGCGAGGTCTTCATCAGATCGAGAAACGGCTGCTCGGTCGACCAGTCGGAGATCCCGGCAAGGTTCATTCCCAGCACTGGCGCGGCCATGACCGGAGGTACACCGACCGACATGAACGTAAGTACCAGCGCCAGACCGACGCGGCGCAGGCCCCAAGGCAGAGCCGCGCGCCTCACAACACCGTCCGGATCGGGGCCGGGCCGGAGATCGGCGGAGCGGACGCAGGGGATCGATACCCCCGCGCGGCGACCGCCTCGGTCAGCCCCAGCACCGCCCCCGCCCCGAGGAAAGTCAGCGGCGTCAGCGTCGCGTTGGGCAGCAGATCGAAGAGGTTCACCCCGAGGATCACCGCCAAGGTGATGCTGGCAGGGTCCGGTGGCACCCGCCCCGACCGCGCCCAGAGCAACAGCACTGGAAAGGCGAGCAGGCCGAACTCGGCCAGAAAACCGACCCAACCGAAGGTGCCGATCACCACCAGCCAGCGCCCATCGGTGACCGTCAGCTCGCGCCCGCTCTGCGCATCGTAGATCTGATTACGGCCCCAGATACCCCAGCCGAAGACCGGACGCTCCCCGACCCGCTCGAGCAGCACGTCCTCGTTGTCGAACCGAAACCCCATTGACTGCGCCCGGTCGGGATCGACGCTCTCGGCCCAAGCGAGGATGGCCTGCTGCGGCACCAGCTCCGCGCCCTTGAGCAGCGGATAGCCCAGCGCCAGCACCGCCATCGCGGCGGCGCCAAAGAGCTGAAGCCTGCGGGGCGCAAGAGCCAGCACCGGCACCAGCACCACGGCATAAAGCAGGGCCGCCAATGACTTGCAGAGGACCAGAAGGACGCCGAGCCCCGCCGTCACGGCCCAGAGCCCGACCGCCTCGCGGCCGCGCGCCTGCCGCGCCAGACCCGTCGCGGCGAGCACGGCCATCGCCACTAAGATCGCGACCCAGAGCCCGTGGTAAAGAAACACGATGGGCCGGAAGCCATCGCCGCGCACCATCTGGCTGAAACTGTGCTGGAAATAGCCATAGACCCAGATGTTGATCTGCGGGCTGAGCCGGACCTCGATCAGGATCGGCAAGGTGTAGGCCAACGCGCCCAGAACCATCGCCCAGAGCAGGAGCCGGTGGTCGCGGACCTCGCGCAGGAACACCCGTGCGAGCAGGAAGGGCACCACGAGCAAGAATTGTAAAAGCACCAGCCCCGGCACCTCGGCGAGCCGCAGCGCTGGCAGCAGCCTTGGCCCGTAGCGCAGCGCGTCGTCGTTGCCGAGCACCGTCATCAGCGGCGACAGCACGAACGCCGCCAGCGCGATCCGCATCAAGGGATGGCGCGGCACCAGCTCTGACAGGCGGACGCGGCCCAGCATCAAGGCCACGACCAGCACCGACAGGCTCGGGATCGTGTCCTTATTGAGCGAAGGCAGAAGCGGCGGGTCGAATTCCGCGGGCATAGGCGGCAGCAGCAGGTAGCCTGCCATCATGCTGGCCAGAAGCGCGCGCCCTGGGCTCAACCGCTTGAACAGCAGGAGTGTGACCAAAGGCCAGACCAGCAGGGCGATCGAGGCGACAGCGTTCGGCATGTGGGCCCTGTTCAGCGTTTCGCCTACCGCTCTGCCGCATCACGAGGGCGCGGCGATGGCAACCGGATGGCAAGGGTCCGGCATCCATCCGATACCCTCGGTCACAGGGACCGGGCAAGGGAGGGCTGTGACTTTGAGGTCAGACCCCGGTGCCGCGCATCACCACTTGCAGAGTCCGGCCAATCACCTGCAGGTCGGTCAGCGGCGACAGCGCGTGATAATAGCTGCGGTCATAGGCGGCGCGTTGCACGAAGCTCGCCTCGTTGCGGACCGAGGTCTGCCAAAATCCGGTGATCCCAGGCCGCATCGCGTAGTACTCGGTGCCGGGATACTGGTCTTGTTGCGAGGGCATGAATGGCCGCGGCCCCACAAGTGTCATATCTCCAAGCAGCACGTTGAAAAACTGAGGCAATTCATCGAGCGAGCTGCGGCGCAAGAAGCGGCCGATACGGGTGATCCGCGGGTCTCGGCGAAGCTTCTGATGATGGTCCCACTCAATGCGATCGGCCGGGTTCGCAGCCAGGTGGCGCTCAAGCACGGCATCGGCGTTGAGTACCATGGTCCGGATCTTGAACATGGTGAAGCTGCGGCCCCCCAAGCCCACCCGCCGCTGCGAATAGAAAGGGCGGCCACCTTCGAAGGCGACCACCAGGGCGATCATCAGCACGACGAGTGCCACCGGAAGAATTACTATCGAGGTGAACAGGAGATCGACGCCGCGCTTGGCCCGACGGCGATAAAACCCGTCCCAGTGGATCGCCGACATGCTTCGGCCCATAGGCGCACTAGCCACGGCGCCTCGCGCCAGCATCACGGGACGAAGTGCTTCATCCGGGCGGTCGCTAACTCTGCTGTCGATTGCCATAGTCCTCATCATCGAATTTCCGTCCCTGCCGCACCTCGCGGTCACCGTGGCGATCGATCCGGGCCGATCCCGAGCACTTCGCCTGAGGACAAATTTAAACACCGCACCATCCCGGTCAAAGCGTGACCGGCCATACGCGGTTCCCCAGTATTCCAGAAAATGCCGCATTACTGCCCAATTCCGGCTTCAGCCGACACGGTGGTCAGTCACGATCATGTGCAGCAATTTCGCAAAATTGTGCACCTTACGGCAACGGTGCCTTCGGTAGCGCCGTACTGGCGACGCTTGAGAAACCGCACATATCCCTAAGACATGGTTTGGCATCCCAATGCGCCACGCGGCGATGCCGATACGGACAATTTGAAGGCGGGGATGCGGCCGAGCGGCGGCATCACGACGGCCACGCCCGGTTCAGGTCGTTGAGGCCCTTCAATTCGGCAACAATATCAAAGCGCCCTTGGGAATTGTTGAGAAGGCGGGTAGCCATGGTGGGCATTCGTGATTCGCCGGGACGAATAGACGGCCATGTTTCATGCGGTGACACCGGCAGTGCCGAAGGACATTCGCGTAGGCGCAGATCCCTGCATGGGACTGCTTCACCAACCCCCCCTCGCGGTGCCGAAGACGGATCGATGCGCCGGGTCCAGGGCTTCCGACAAGGCGGGCATCAGCAACTGCCGCCACGCAAAAGGGGCACTCCGCCTTGGCGGGACGCCCCTTGGATCGGGCCCTGACCGGGATCAGGCGCGGAACAGGTGCGTCTGCTCGGGCGCGAAGGTGAGTGAGACCTCGCGGCCTCTTTCGAACACCGCATCCTGCGACAGCGTCGCGATCAACGGTGAGCCGTCGGTCAACTCGAGATCGACCACCGTCTCGGAGCCGAGCCGCTCGGTCAGCTTCACCTTGCCATGCAGCCTGCCCTCAGATGGATCGAGCGAGGGATGCAGATACTGTGGCCGGAGGCCCAGCGTCAGCTTTTCGCCCGCACGCACACCGTCGAGCCGGCACGGCAGGCGGATCGGGTCGAGAGCCGGGTTCGCCACCACGGCGCTGCCCTCCCCTACTTCGGTCACCTCGACGTCGATCAGGTTCATCGACGGCGCGCCAAGGAACTTGGCGACGAAGAGGTTCGCGGGATGATGATAGAGATCCATCGGCGCACCGATCTGCTGCACCTCGCCGTCCTTCAGCACCACGATCTTGTCGGCCAGCGTCATCGCCTCGACCTGATCATGGGTGACGTAGATCATCGTGGTCTTCAGCTCCTTGTGGAGCCGCCCGATCTCCATCCGCATGTCCATGCGCAGGGCCGCATCAAGGTTCGACAGCGGCTCGTCGAACAGGAACACCTCCGGCTTGCGGGTGATGGCCCGCCCGATGGCGACGCGCTGGCGCTGGCCGCCCGAAAGCTGGGACGGACGCCGATCAAGCAGATGCTCCATCTGCAGGATACGCGCGGCCTCGGCCACCGCGGCCTCCTTCTCGGCCTTGGAGGCCTTCGCGACGGTCAGACCGAAGCCGATGTTCTCGCGCACCGTCATGTGCGGGAAGATCGCGTAGGACTGGAACACCATGGCGATGCCCCGCTCCTTGGGCTGGACCTCGTTCACGACGCGGCCGCCGATTTCGAGCGCTCCGCCCGATATCGTCTCCAGCCCCGCGATCATGCGCAGAAGCGTGGATTTGCCGCAGCCCGAGGGGCCGACGAAGACGACGAACTCGCCATCCTCGATGTCGATGTCCACGCCCTTGATCACCTCCGTCGCGCCGTAGCGCTTGCGGATATCCTTCAGCCTGACCGTCGCCATGTCCTATTTCCCCCTGTCGCTGGGCTCGATGTAGAGCAGTCCGTCGTCGTCGAGCTTGAGCGGCACCGGGTTCATCACATAGCCGCCGAACCTGTCCTTGCCGCCATCGGCAAAGCCCATGATGACGAGGCCCTGGTTCGTCTCGAGCACTCGTGCCGCGTAGCGGTAGCAAGGCGTGTCACCGTCGAGAAAGCCCGGCGCCACGGTCCATGGACCCCGCACGTTGTCTGCCGTGAGGTAGTGGTTGCCGGTCACCGGTGCCGTGCCCGCCTTGGCCTTGCGCGTCTCTGACCAATGGATGTCGGCGGTGCAGAACAGGCAGTAATACCTAGAGCCCACCTTGAAGATCTGCGGTACTTCGAGCTGACCATAGTCACCCACGAATACTGGCCGCTGCAGGGTCCACTCATAAAGGTCGGGCGAGGTGGCAAAGCCGATCGCACCGCCCGCATTGGCCTCGGCGATGCCGGGCGCGCGAGCGGTAAAGTACATGAGGTAGCCGTCACCCTCGGGGTCCTTCATCACGAAGGGATCGCGCATCGCGCGGTCGGGCCAGAAGCCGTGCTGCATCTCGGCCTCATAGGCCTCGGCGTTCGGCCCCTTGAGGTCGAGACAAAGCCCCGAGCCGACCCGCTCCCATGAATGCATGTCGGTCGAAGTGGCATGACCGATGCGCTGGTAGAGTCCCTTCTCGGCCGAACCGCCCCCTGTGTAGAACAGGTGCCAGATCCCATCCGGCCCCTCGATCACCGAGCCGGTCCAGGTGGTGGTGTCGTCCCAGGCAGGCTTAGGCGCGGGCTTGAGGCAGGTGCCCTTGTGCTCCCAGTTGATCAGATCGTCCGAGACGGCGTGGCCCTGGGACACGTTGAAGTGGCGCAGGTCGGGATCGCCGAGCGACTTGTCGGCCTGCAGGAAGTAGCCGTGCCAGCGCTGGCCGTCATGGGCGTACCAGCTGTCCCAGATCCATTTGTCGTCGAGTGCGAGGGTCATGTCGTGTCCTTGGAAATAGAGGATCTCAGCCCTTCACGCCGGTCGAGGCGATCGAGGAAATGAAGGCGCGTTGCAGCGCGATGTAGAAGAGCAGCACCGGCAGGGTGATCATCGTCAGATAGGCCATGATCTCGCCCCAGGCGCGGTTGAGCTGGAAGAAGTACTGCAGGCCGACCATGACGGGGCGGTAGGTTTCCTCCTGCACCACCATCAGCGGCCAGAGGTACTGGTTGTACATCACGAGGAACTTCAGGATCGCCGCGGTTGCGAGCACCGGCCCCGCCAGCGGCATGACGATGCGGCGATAGATCATCCACCAGCTTGCGCCCTCGACGCGGCTCGCCTCGATCAATTCGCGCGGCAGGTCGCGGAAATACTGCACGAAGAGAAAGATGGTCAGCCCGTCGGCGGTCCAGGGCAGGATCTGCACCTGATAGGAATTGAGCCAGCCTGTGGTGAAGCCGTCGAGCCCGATCCAAGGCAATTGGTTGACGATGAGCAAAAGCGGAATCGCGATGGTCTCGAACGGCACGATCAGCGTGGCGAGGATGATCGACAGCACCAACCCCTGCCCGCGCCACTCCATGAACACGAAGGAGAACGCCGCGAGCGAGCAGACCAGAAGCGACAGCAGCACCGTCACCCCCGTCACCAGCACCGAGTTGAACACGAAGAGGCCGACAGGCGCGCGCTTGAACGCGGCGGCGTAGTTGTCGAGGCTGATGTCGCCCACCGGCAGGAAGGCCCGCAGGCTGCCGGTATCGGCCAGTAGCTGCTGGTCGGGCTTGAGCGAGCTGACCACCATGAAGACCAGCGGGAAGACGAAGATCAGCGCGATCAGGCTCAGCACGACATAGCGGATGGCGAGGCGCAGCCCGCGGTTGGAGGGATCGATCAAGGCCATCAGCTCTTCTCCCGCGTCAGGTATCGCTGGATCAGCGAGATGGTCAGGACCATGAGGAACAGGACGACCGAGATAGTGGATCCACCGGAGATGTCTTGCTTGCCATAGCCACGCTCGACGGCCTGAAAGACGATGGTCTGGGTGCTGTCGAGCGGCCCGCCGCCGGTCATCACATCGATCTGCGCGAACAGCGCGAAGGCCTGCATGGTGATCACGATCAGGATCAGCACGGCGGTGTTCCGCAGGCCCGGCCATGTCACGTATCGAAAGGTCTGCCAGCGCGACGCACCTTCGATCTCGGCGGCCTCGTAGAGCGTCGGGCTGATCGTTTGCAGACCGGCGAGCCAGATCACCATGTGAAAGCCCACCGCCTGCCAGATCGACATCGCCATGATCGCCGGAAGGGCCGTGTCGGGATTGCCGAGCCAGTCGACCGGCTCGAAGGCCCCAAAGGTCAGGCCCGAGAGCATGTTGTTCAGAAGCCCGTCGTTGCCGTCGTAGATGAAGCGCCACAACAGCGAGACCACGACGATCGAAACCACCACGGGCATGAAGTAGATCATGCGAAAGAGGTTGATGCCCCTGAGCCGCTGATTGATCAAAAGCGCGAGGCCGAGCGCCAGCGCCGCTTGCAACGGGGCTACGACGATCACGAATTTGAGCGTGTTGACCACGGCGGTCATGAACACCACGTCGCGCGCCAGCAGCACCAGCCGAACGTCGCCCCACTGCATGCTCTTCCATTCGCGCATCCCGTCGAGATGCGGATAGTCGGGGTTGTTCCGGGTGAAGTTGCGCAGCCGCGGATATTCGATCCCGCCGTCCTCGTCGCGCAGCACGGCGCCTGCGTCGTCGCGCTCGGGCTCGAGCGTGAGCACGCCCATGCCCATCAGCTGGCTGTAGTTGTCGAAGCCCACCCATTCGGTCGGATTGGGCGAAATGAGCCTTTGGTTGGTGAATGAAAGGCCGATGGCGAAGAAGAACGGCAAGACGATGAAGGTCGCGATCAGGCCGAAGCCGGGGATCGCCATCGCCCAGCCGGCGCGGTTCGACTGCGTCAGCTTGGATCGGGACATGTCAGGGGCCTCCTGGTGAAGGTCCGGCCCTCTCTCGTGAGGAAGGGGGCCGGAGAGGAGGATCAGTGGCCGTAGCCGGAGTTGCGCTCGATGTCGGCATCGATCTCGTCGACGGCCGCGTCGAGCGTGTCGATCACATCGGCCCCGTTGGCGATGTCGGCCAGCGCCTTCTCGAACACCTTGGCGGCGACGACATAGCCTGGCGTCACCGGGCGCAGCGTGCCCTGTGCTTCGGACAGCTCGTAGAACCCGGCCATCGGGCCGCCATCCTTGTAGTTTTCGGTCATCTCGGCCGAGGCGGTGGTCGGCGGGATCAGACCGATGCCGTTGGAGAAGTCGGCAAGGTACTCGTCATTGAGCGCGAACTCGATGAACTGCGACGCGCCTTCGGGATGCCCGGAAGTCGCCGAGACGCCGAACTGCCAGCTCGCGGCGCCGATCTTGGGGCCGTTGCCGAAATCGGGCGCGGGCAGGAACAGCGTGTCATCGCCGTGCTCTTCGAGAATGTTCATCGCGGCCCAGTTGCCGTTCCAGCTGATCGCGTATTTGCCTTCGGCAAAGCCGTTCTCGCGGTCGGCGGGGTCTTGGCTGGTGCCGGGGGCGAGGTCGCGCTCGAACAGCGACTGCCACCATTCGCCGAACTCGATGGCCGCGTCGCCGTTCAGAACGCCATCTGCAGTGGCATAGGTCTCGCGGTCGACGATGTCGCCGCCAAAGCTCTGCAGGAAGGGCGAGAAGGCATAGGGGTACCACTCGCCCGTCCAGGCCATGCCGAGATCGAGCGGATAATCGAAATCGCCGCTCTCCTTCAGCGTCACCAGCGCCGCGTCGAACTCCTCGCCGGTCCAGGGCTTTTCGAGCGTCGGGATGCGGATGCCGTGCTCTTCGAGAATGCTGCGGCGCGACACCATCGCCACGGCGGCGTCCCACAGGCCGATGGAATAGAGCTTGCCGTCCCACTCGCCCTTGGTGCCGGGCAGGTACTCGGCGATCTTCGCCTCGTCGATCTGCAGCGGCTGCAGATAGCCCGACCAGGCCCAGTTGGGCATCACGGGGCCGTCGACATCCATGATGTCTGGCAGGTTTCCGGCGAGGGCGGCGGCGATGACGCTGTCGTTGTAGCTGCCTTGCGGGAAGCTCTGCAGCACCACGTTCCAGTCGTCCTGGCTCTCGTTGAAGTCCAAGACGATGCGGTTGATGATCTCGCTTTCGACCTCGTTGCCGGCCCCGTGATACCACATGGACAGCTCGGTCTGTGCAGATGCGCCGGTGGCGATGGCCGAGGCGATGATCGTGCCCGCAAGAAGCTTGGTGTAGGTCATTCTGGGTCTCCTCCCCTTTAGAATGTCAGTGTTCCGTCACCGAGGCGCGCCAGCGCACCGGCCCGGAAATCAGCTCGGGGGCCTCTTCCCCCGTCTCGCCGCGGATCAGCGCCAAGAGACGGCGCGCCGCCGCCTCACCGATGCCGCGATAGTTCAGGTCCACCGTGGTGAGCGGCGGATAAAGCGTCTCGGAAATGATGCGGTAATCGTCGTAGCCCGCGATCGAGATCTGCTCGGGCACTTTCACACCGCGCGTGCGCAGGATGCCGTAGACCCGCATCGCCAGCTCGTCGTTGCCACAGCAGATGACGCTCGGCGGCTCTGGCAGCGCCAACAACCGATCGAGCCCGTCGGTCAGAAGCTCCACCTTGCCGCTACCGATGTCCGCGAAACCGAGAGTGACCAGCGCCGGGTCAAAGTCGATTCCGGCAGCGTCGAGCGCTTCGCGGTAGCCCTGACCGCGCAGGCCGGTGGCGATCAACCCGTCGGGCAGTGTCAGATAGGCGATGCGGCGATGCCCCGCCGCGACCAACCGCTCGACCAGCGCGCGCTGGCCCGCCTTGTCGTCGGGCAGGATCGCGGGGTGACCGGCGCGGTCGAAACAGTTGGCGAGCACGAGCGGCACGCCCCCCGTTTCGGGCAGATCGACCTGCTGGTGCGAGTCCGCCACGTAAATCAGCCCTTCGACCTGATGCTGCGCGAAAGTCGCGACCAGATCGGGCACGCGGTCGGCGCGGCCGCCGGTGTCGGCGATCATCAGGGTCATCCCGGCTTCGGCCACGACCCTCTGGATCGCCTGCACGATGAACAGGTCCGGCAGGCCCTGAGGCTGCCCGTCGCTACCGCGCGAGATCGCGCCGGTGATCAACCCGACGAGCCCCGAGCGGTTGGAGCGCATCATCCGCGCCGCGTTGGAGGGTCGGTAGCCGAGCGCCGCGATGGCGGCCTCGACGGCGGCGCGGGTCTTGGCCCCCACCGGCGCGTCCTTGTTGATGACCCGGCTGACGGTCTTGGGCGACACACCGGCGCTGCGTGCGACGTCGTAGATCGTGGCCATACCGTCCCCTCCCCTTGCCGAACGCGCCTCTCGGGGCACGTCCGCCTCCTCGTCTCCACTCAAGGCATCAGCTATGACACCGATGTCATGACACCGATGTCATAGAAAGCTTTCGGCATTTGAGTCAAGCTGGATTTGCTTGGTACCATTTGAGGCACCGCCTTGAAACGCGGGATGCCTGTGCCGTCGCGCAATGGCGACTACAACAGATTTCCCTCCTGCATGCCGGACTTGGGGACGAGAATTCTCAACAGTCGCAAGCCGTTTGCACAGCTTGTCTGATTGGCGAACCGGGCCATCTGACGATGGCACCCTGCTTGGTTTGTCAAAGAGGCTTCGATGAAAGCGCGCAAGAAGGCCGACCTACCAACCAAGATCTGCGCCTGCTGCGCCCGGCCCTTTGCGTGGCGCAAGAAATGGGAGCGTGACTGGCCATCCGTGCGTTATTGCTCCGAGCGATGCCGCCGACAGGCGCGCTGAACAGGCGTTGGGGGTCTGTGACCTCCTATCTGGTCGTCACTTGCCCCACGGCTGAGGCCCCCTCGAAAATGCCGCAGCAGGAGACAAGTTTCGCCCCGATCGACGGGCAAGCTCAAAGAGCGGACCACCGACCCACAAGGCTGCATCGAGATCGACCAGAACGACCAAACCTTCATCAAGGCCCACGCCCGATGCGCTGAGGTCGAACCGAACGACGAAAACCGAACGCGCAGCTTCGATCCCGACGGCAATCTCATGTCGCGACCTGTCGAACCGGACACGGTAGGAAGAGGCTCGAAAGGGGCGGCTCAGCCCGAGAACGCGGACCGCGGCGATGACGGTCCCGATGGGACCGGGGTCGAGCACGACGCCAAGAACTGTCAACGCCCGGCTTGGGGCCACGCAAAGGATATACGAGATGGCTATCTACGATCTCATTCGCTGCCGCATGACACTGCCGCCCGAAGTGGCCGGGGTTTCCGAATGGCGCACCGAGGATCTGGGGATTGGCTATCAGACCATCGAGATCGACGCCGAGGGCCGCTTGCGACGGTTTCATCTCGAACGACGCTTGCACAGCGGGCACCCTGCGCGTCCGGCGCTGCTCGATCCCGGCTACCACGACTGGCTCCGGGATTGGACCACGCTTGAGACATGCTCCTACGGCGCCTTGACCTATAGCGGCCCTCTGCGCCTTGCCGGCCGGGATGCTTCAGATGCCGAATGGGTAATCGAAGCGCAGGTCGCCGCAGGTCGGTGCCGAGAGTTCAAGCTGCGGACCCGCCCCTCTTCACACGGCATGCCGGATCATATGTGCCTATCCGCTTCAGCCACGATCACTCCGAAGAAAGACAGCGGTCTCCATCATCGCCGGTTCATCGGAGATATTTCCGCGGGGCCATACGCGGCGTAGAGCTCCCAGTCTTCAACACCCCGACGGGGTTTCAACCTGAGATTGCGCCGGGAAACAGGCGCGACCGAAACGCGGTGATCCGCAGATCTCGGTCGCGCCCGGCTCGATCGCTATCGGGGCTCAGTCGCTCAGAGTCAGGCGCGCCAGTTGCCAGATGCTGCGCGCCTCGACCTCTTCGCTGCGATAGGCCGGGTCGCTGTCATAGGGATAGATGATCCAGTAAGGGCCCATCTCGTCATCGGCGAGCGGCGCTCCGTCCATCTGATAGGCGACGATCGGGCCATCGGCGACGGCATCGGACGCCGGAATCTCGACCTCGTATCCATCGCGGGCGGCTGCATGGATGACCTTGCCCTCAATGCTCTGCTCTGCGAGCAGATCGGCAAGCGTCACACCGGTAAAGCGATGCACGCCATCGGTCCAGACGGTGCTCGTCTCGAACTCGGTGACCGGCATGGCCTTCAGCGCTTCGAGATCGAATTGCGTGTCCGTCTCACCCGCTTGCCCCGCCAAGGTGAGGATGCCCATGTCGACGGGTGCATCTTGTGCGATCAAAGGACTTGCGAGGGTCAGGGAGAGACAGACAGCAGTCAGAAAGCGGGAACGGAGCATGGGAGAACCCTTGAATTGGCCATAATTCCGGCATTGAACACGCAAAGCGTGTTATGGGCAAACACCATCTGCGTCATCGCACTGAACGCGAAGAGGGTAAGGAGTTCCTCGATCTTTGGACAGAATCTGACGAGTTAAACTCTGGGTAAATTGCTAGCCTCCTAGAAGCGCCAGCAAAGGCAAAGGCATCAATGCAGTGGCCAGCCCTGTCCAACTGCTGCCGTCAGATGGCGCCTGCACCTCTTGCGCCTCCTCCTGTGAATCATGTTCTTCGATATCGTCGATGGAAGATGCTCCCCCCGCATCGAACGCTTCATCGGCTTCCCACGCGTCCACGGCTGTTTCAGGTGGATAGATATCGTAAATCGCGGCCAAAGCCTCGGTCGGGACGATATCGCGGATGATGACCTGCATGATTTCGCGAGGCTTCAGCTCACACGCGATCATCATGTCACGCAAGACCTCGGCCTCCAGATCGTCATTCACGGTATCCCGCGCCGAGCGATCCATGTCCGCGGATCCCGCATCTTATTCGAGCACGGAAATCTCGATCGCCCCGGCATCTTCGAGCAGAACCGAGAGATCGATCTCTGTAGTGACCGGCGTGTCCGCCTTCGACAAGACATAGAGCAAGATCTCGCCCTCGCCCCAAAAGGCATGAACGTCGATCGCGCCCGCACTCAGCTCCGTTTCATCGGGATCGTTCCGGGCCAGATCAATGATGCTCTTGCCCGGAAGGTGATGCGACAGCATCGAGCCCATTCTTACGATGATGCGCGTCGCCAAGTTCGCGCGTGAAGCAAAGGGCGCGATGGTGCGACCGACCCTCAGAGGACATCAGTGCGTTGCGCAGCGGAAGTCCGGAATACGCGCTCATAGTGCTCTGAATACTTTTGGGGCCGGGCCTTGTAGCCCGGCCGTTGCAGTCGCCATCTTCTCTTGGGGCCGATCAACAGCCCTCGAGGGATATTTCATTGGACTACATTTACGTTGTTGCCGGGCTACTGGGGCTTTTCTTCGGCGGTGAGGCGCTTGTGCGAGGCAGTGTCGGGATCGCTCGGCGCATGGCGATACCGCCTCTGCTCATCGGCCTGACAGTGGTGGGCTTCGGGACATCCACCCCCGAACTTCTGGTCTCTGTCGAAGCTGCGTGGCGCGGCGTGCCGGACATTGCCATCGGCAACATCGTCGGCTCGAACATCGCGAACATCCTCCTGATCGTGGGCCTTACCTCTCTCGTTTGGCCAATCCGCGTATCGGGTGCGTCGCTTCGGCGGGACACGGCCGTCATGGTCGTGGCAGCGGTTGCGTTGGTGCCGATCTTCGCGATGGGCGAAATCGGACGGCTGCCGGGCTTTCTGTTGGTTGCCGCGCTCGCGGGCTATCTGACTTGGGCCTATGGCCAGTCCGGCGATGCCGGGGCCGAAGACGCCGACATGCCAGCGCCTGCCTCGTCGCTCGTGTCCGGCCTCTGGATTGTTGCCGGATTGATCGCCCTGATGTTTGGTGCCCGGTTTCTGGTGGACGGCGCTGCCTCCATCGCGCGGGGCTTTGGCGTCTCGGAAGCCTTCATCGGCCTGACAATTGTGGCAGTAGGCACATCCCTGCCTGAACTTGCGACCTCCGTGATCGCCGCTTTTCGCCGGCAGTCGGAGATCGCCATCGGCAACATCGTCGGCTCCAACATCTTCAACGTTCTGGGCATCCTTGGCGTCACGGCATTGATCGCGCCAGTGCCTGTCGCCGACAGGTTCCTGACCTTCGACCTGCCTGTCATGATCATAGCCTCGCTGATCCTGACGGGTCTGCTTCTGACGCGCCCGATCATCGGACGGGGAACCGGATTTGCCGTGCTGGCCGCCTATGCTGCGTATGTGTGGGCCGCCCAGGGATGACAGGTGAGGGCATACAGAGGTTGCGCCTATTGGCGCCCAGGTGCTGTTGGTCGGTGACAACTGATGGGTAAAATTCCGACCTCCCGCATCGACAAACTCCTGTCCTCGATGGGCTATGGTTCGCGTAGCGAAATTGCGCGAATGGCCAAGCGTGGCGGTATCACTCTGGACGCGGCCAACCTCCGGGACGTCACCAAGCGCGTCCCTATCACTCCAGATTTGTCGGCCCGCGTTGAGATCGACGGCGAGGCGCTCGATCCCGTCGCTGGCATCGTCATCCTTATGAACAAGCCTTTGGGCATGACCTGTTCGCACAAGGAGGACGGTTCATTGGTTTATGACATCCTGCCCGAGCGTTGGAACCGACGTGCTCCGGCGATTTCGACCATAGGCCGTTTGGACAAGCAGACCTCGGGTCTTCTGTTGCTGACCGATGATGGCGGTCTGCTGCACCGTATCATCAGCCCCAAGCGCCACGTCACGAAGATCTATCGCGCCAAGCTGGCCCGCCCGCTCGATGGCACCGAAGGGGACCTGTTTGCCTCGGGTCAAGTGATGTTGGAGGGCGAGGATAGACCGCTGGCTCCTGCGGAACTGCAAGTGGTCTCGGAAACTGAAGCACTGCTCAGTGTTACCGAAGGCCGATACCACCAAGTGCGCCGCATGTTTGCTGCTACCGGCAATCGGGTCGAGAAACTGCATCGTGAGCGTATAGGCGGTCTGTCATTGCCTGATGACATGGCTCCCGGTGAGTGGAAGCTGTTGTGCGAAGAAGAGGTCGCCTTGATCTTTAGGTAGCCGCTGTGACTGGAGTAGGATGTGGGTCGGATGGACATCCGCCTTGACGCTGAGGACTCCTGAAGCGGCGCACCAGTCAAAGGTAGATTTCTGTCCTTCCCTCTAGCGGTCTCGCTGGTGCGGCACTGACCAAGCGCCCGCGGCCAAGGTTCGGAAGATCCGCGGTCCGGACATTGGCACTTAGCGCTGCGAAAGGCCGCTTTCCGTCCGTTCTGACAGGAACCTGACAAGGGCGGCGCAGCTATCGAACCTTCGCTTCACCCATTACGTACCTGCGTGCCTTGCCGCTTCCGTGACCGACTTCCTCACCGCTGTTCTCATTTGGCCGAATGCGAACCAGTTCGCCCTGCAATCGCCCTGACCAACTGCCCGACAGAGGGTCGCCTTCGCCGATTTGATCAGGCTCTTCCTCATGGACCCGTGCCTCCACACCTCAAGGTCCGAGCATTCAAGCTGATCCCGCCAAGCTTGAGATAGCTCCTCATGGGCCTGAGATTTGCATTCGAGTTGAAGGACTGGCGGATGCGGGAGGCACCATCGACGACCGCAAGCACGGCCGGTGCCGTGATCGGTCCCACGCTGAGCACCGCCACGATCAAACGGATCGACGTGTGGCGCGTGGCAATTGCCCGAAACCGACCGTCAAGCACGGCAATACGTGCCGAAATGACGAGCAGCGCCTACCGCGCACGAAGCTGACTTGTGTCTTTCCGCACCCGTTTGCATAGAGGCGCCAGTTCTCGAATGGAGTTGGACATGTCGATCCGGCAGAGCATCGCTGAGACACTCGATCATCAGAAGACGCGGAATTTCATTACCGGCGTCGTGCTGTTCAACGCTGTGGTCCTTGGGCTCGAGACATCCGATGCCGCGATGGCCATGGCTGGGCCGCTCATCGTCTTTCTCGACGTCCTCTGCCTGTCGATTTTCGTGGTCGAAATCGCGCTAAAGATTTTCGCGCGGGGCGTCTCGTTCTTCCGGTCAGGCTGGAACATCTTCGACTTCACTATCGTCGCCATCGCACTCGTGCCGGTTACTCAAGGGCTTTCGGTGCTTCGGGCCCTGCGGATCCTGCGGCTTCTCAGGATCATCTCGGTCGCCCCGACGCTGCGCCGGGTCGTCGATGGCTTCGTGTCGGCCCTGCCGGGGATGGCTTCGGTCTTCTTGCTGATGGCGCTGATCTTCTACATCGCAGCGGTCATGGCGACCAAGCTGTTCGGAGAGGCGTTCCCCGAGTGGTTCGAGACCATCCCCCATTCCGCCTACTCGCTGTTCCAGATCATGACGCTCGAAAGCTGGTCCATGGGCATCGTCCGCCCGATCATGGAGACCTATCCCTACGCTTGGATGTTTTTTGTGCCCTTCATTCTGGTGACCACCTTCGCCGTCGTGAACCTCGTGGTCGGCCTCATCGTGAACAGCATGCAAGATGCACACGCGCAGGAATCTAATGCTGCTACGGAGGATTACCGGGACGAGGTTCTCAAGCGCCTGGATGCCATCGAGCAGCGCCTTTCGGAGAGCAGATCGCAACACAAATGACATCATGTCTATTGCAGCTGACCCAGGCCTGTTCGCAATGTCTATCATGGCGAAACCGCAACCGTGTTATATCGTCGCGAATTTCGGCATCTTAATTATTGCTGCGGCAAAAAGGAGCGGGTTCTCGCGCCGGGCCTCGGCTTGACGGGTTTCGTTTACGCTGGATGCGAACTTATACATCGAAGCCATTGAGGAAGCGTTGGCCCGCCAAAGATCTGCAATAGCGATCAGGGCGGCCAGCTCACTTCGAACGATGTCACCAAGGTTCTGGCAGCCTGGAAGAGCAAGATCAGCATGGACGGCAAGGGAGCTTGGCGGGACAACGTTTTGTCAAACGCCTGTGGCGGACCGTCAAATACGAGAAAGTCTACCTGCGAGCCTATGCTTCTGTCGGGGCCTACCTGCGCTCATACAACAGCCGGCGAGCCCATTCATCTCTTGATGGGCAGACCTCTGACCAAGCCTACTTGAGCCAGTCAACGCACAACACGACAGCAGCATAAACGATGCGGAAATCCACTTAGTGAATGCTCAGAAGCTGCTCCGACAAACCGAACCACCCTTTCGCAATCGAAGTTGCAGAGGTTTGGATTTGTTTGCGGGAGACTGAGATCACCAAGATCTGCGCGTTTCAGCACGAGCTTCAGGTCTCACGTGGTTGCTACTGCATTTCGGGCGGACAAAGGGCGCATGTGGGTCGGCTATGGGGCGTTCCATGGAGATGCGGCACCACGATTACGGTCGTCGCACAGGAGCGGCATGGCAAAAAAGCGATTACAGATCGAGGTGCCGGGGATCCGAGCCCGGCCACACCGGCGCTCGCGCTTGGAAGCCGGGCCGCCATCGGCCGTGTCAGGCGCGAAAACGTCGTCGCAACCGCTCACCGGGGAGTGAACACCCACGCAGTTGACGCGGCAGAAAAAACCTAAACACTTTCGTCAGCGGTGAAGGGCGCAGGCCTCTTCCTCCGGAGTCCCGACACGCGCCACGTTGAAGCGACAGGAGGCGTTTGAGATGTGCCAAGTCTTCGCGGGCCAGAACCCAGCCCGATACGCCAGCAGCACGCGCAGGCTTCGCCTCAACGGCCAGAGTACGAGCATCCGCCTCGAGAATTCGTTCTGGGACATCGTCGACCAGATCGCGGCCGCCGAAGGCGTCAGCACGCCGTCCTTCATCTCCAAGCTGCATTCGGAAGTTCTCGAACTGCGGGGCGAGCCCGAGAACTTTACCTCGTTGCTGCGCTGTGCCTGTCTCGTCGCGCTCGAGCGCGGCGATGTCGGCGGCAGGTACCTGATGGCGGCAGAATGAGGCGGATGCCATCGCAATTTCGGACGTAGTAAAGGACTACTACCCAGCGCCGGCCGGGCTGCCCCTATTCTGAAACCAGAGAGATGATACGGGACAAAGGGACGATGGCCAGACTGATTCACAGCATGATCCGCGTGCGCGACGAAGCGCGTTCGGTTGACTTCTACAATCGGGCCTTCGGCCTCGACGTGGCCGATCGGCTCGACTTCACCGACTTCACGCTGGTCTATCTGAGCAATGCCGACAGCGGCTTCGAGCTCGAGTTGACGGTGAACAAGGGGCGCGATGCGCCCTATACGCTTGGCGACGGCTACGGCCACCTCGCGGTCTCGGTCGAGGACCTTGCAGCTGAGCATGCCCGCTTCGAGGCGTCAGGCTTCGCCCCCCGGAAAATCGTCGAGTTCGCGCCGGACGGGGAGCTGGTCGGCCGATTCTACTTCGTGGCCGACCCAGACGGCTACCAGATCGAGGTTTTGGAAAGATCCGGCCGCTTCGGCTGACGCAACCCGGCGCGACGGCGCCCATGACCGACTTTGGGAGGAGACGGTAATGACACAGACAAAGACCCCAAGGGGCCTGACCCGCAGGCAGCTGCTGAGCCGGGCGACCGCAATCGGCGCGGGCTTCGTGGCCGGGACCGGCTTTCTGGCCGCGAGCGATGCGGCATGGGCCACCGAGATGAACGCGCTCAAGCCCGACACCTTCGCTACTCTGGTACAGCTCGCGCGCGACATCTACCCGCACGACCGGGTTCCGGACGAGAACTACGTCATTGCGGTCAAGGGCTACGACACGCCTGACGAGGTCGACGCGACCGAGGCCGGCATCCGGATGCTCGACGAGGCGGCGCGCGCCCGCGGCTACGGCCGCTACCTCGACATCGGTTGGGAGCGCGACCGGGTCGATCTGCTCAGGCAGATCGAGGACAGCGATTTCTTCCAGAAGATCCGCGGCGGCCTCGTGACCGGACTTTACAACCAGAAGGCTGTCTGGCCGATCTTCGGCTACGAGGGGGAGTCCTTCTCCATGGGTGGTTACATCGACCGCGGCTTCGACGACATCGCCTGGCTCTGAGCCGGACAGGGAGGACAAGATCATGAGTGCACCATTCGATCTCTCTGACGACAACGTCGTCGTCATCATCGGCACCGGCGCGGGCGGCGGCGTGCTCGCCAACGAGCTGGCGCAGCGCGGCGTCAGCGTCGTGGCGCTCGAAGCCGGCGGGCGCTACCTGCCCGAGGACTACATCAACGACGAGTGGGACAGCTTCGGCCAGCTGGCTTGGCTCGATCCGCGCACCACCAGCGGCGACTGGCGCGTGGCCAAGGATTTCTCCGGCCTGCCGGCCTGGATCGTCAAGGCGGTCGGCGGCACCACCACCCATTGGGCGGGCGCCTCGCTGCGGTTTCAGCCGCACGAGTGGAAGGCCGCGACGACCTATGGCAACGTGCAGGGCGCGAACCTGCTCGACTGGCCGATCGACGCCGAGGAAATGGCGCCGTGGTACGACCTCGCCGAAAAGAAGTTGAACGTCACGCGGACCAACGGCAATCCCGGTCTGCCGGGGAACAACAACTACAAGGTGTTCGAAGCCGGCGCCAAGGCGCTGGGCTACGAGAAGGTCCACACCGGCCGCATGGCGATCAACTCTACCGACAACTCCGATCGTCTGCCCTGCCAGCAGACCGGCTTCTGTTTTCAGGGCTGCAAGTGGGGCGCCAAGTGGTCCACGGCCTATACGGACATTCCCGACGGAGAGGCGACCGGCAATCTGGAGGTTCGCGAAAAGGCGCATGCGCTGCGGATCGAGCACGGCCCCGATGGCCGGGTGAACGGCGTCGTCTATGCCGATGCCGACGGCCGCGAGCACAAGCAGATGGCCCGCATCGTGGCGGTCGCCGGAAACTCGTTCGAGAGCCCGCGCCTGCTGCTGAATTCAGCAAGCTCGATGTATCCCGACGGGCTTGCCAACTCGTCGGGTCAGGTCGGACGCAACTACATGCGCCACCTCACCGGGTCGGTCTATGGCATCTTCGACAAGCCGGTGAAAATGTGGCGTGGCACCACCATGGCCGGGATCATGCAAGACGAGGCGCGGCATGACCCCAGCCGTGGTTTCGTGGCCGGTTACGAGCTTGAGACACTGTCGCTTGGCCTGCCATTCATGGCAGCGTTCTTGGACCCGGGCGGCTGGGGCCGCGAGTTCACCTCTGCCCTCGATCAGTACGAGAACATGGCCGGGATGTGGATCGTCGGAGAGGACATGCCTCAGGAGACCAACCGGGTAACGCTCAATCACGACGTGAAGGACCAGTTCGGCTTGGCCGTGGCGAACGTGCATTACTCCGACCACGCCAACGACCGGGCCATGCGGGCGCATGCCTACAAACAGGGCCAAGCCATGTATGAGGCGCTTGGAGCCACCCGCACCCTGCCGACACCGCCCTACCCGTCGACGCACAACCTCGGCACCAACCGGATGTCCGAGAACGCTCGCGACGGCGTGGTCAATCGCTGGGGCCAGAGCCATGACATCGACAACCTGTTCATCTCGGACGGCTCGCAGTTCACCACCGGGGCAGCCGAGAACCCAACGCTAACCATTGTCGCACTGGCGATCCGGCAAGCCGATCACATCGCAAGCGAAATGGCAGCACAAAACCTCTGATCTGAAATGCTTGTAAAGACGTCAGGAGCGGCAGCAACGCGCCACTCCTGACCAATCTATCGGATGGACAGCGGGTGCCTCATCATCAAAGCTCCCCGTCGCCGCGTGGGCGATACTTGAAGAATCCTGCGGGATGTTGACATCCGTAGGGGCAATTTCAGGACCCGAGTTCCGCTTCTCTCTCCCCTGAACGCAAAACCGCCCCGCGGCTGTTCACCGGGGGCGGTTTTGGGATCTGGTTTCGGGAGCCTACTTCCACCGAAATCTCTCCCTCATGATACAAGAATGGGATGCTCCCACTTACCCAAGCCCTCGACATGTAGCTAACACTTTGTCTGTTCTGGATGACAACACTAACATTGGAGCTACTTCGCTTCAAAAACACGGACGGAAAGCCACCATTTGCAGATATAGCGGCTGGCTGACACGTGGCCATGGAAGCAGACGCTCAGGGACCGACGTGGCCGCATCAAGCCTTTCGTCAATTGGAGTGCAACAGCCATTGCCCTGCTGAGAAGATCAACAAGGCGTTGTTAACCCAAACACTTAGGAAATATTCAAAGCGACAGGGGGCGGCGACTTCACCGGGCCAAATCCGAATCAATCGGAGAGTGCAGTCAGATGGCACGCCCAAATGCCCTTACGACGCCTCCCCTACGCTACTGTTCTGCGTGCGTCGACCGCATTCTTAATAGTTTCGTCGAATTTCCGCGCGACCTTTACGAAGCCCCTATCAGTAGCATGAATCTCGTCAACCCAGTCACTGCGCTTGGTGAGAGTTTTCCGACAATCCACAACCCAGACATGCGTCTGCCTCGATGTGCCGGCCAACCCGTTCAGCATATCGTAGAGTGCGTCAATCAATAGCATAAGAACCGGTCGCCTGTGCTCTTGCTTGATTTGATGGTGGTCGAAGGCGGGCGTGATCCAGCGCGAGCCGTCCCGAGCCCATAACGGTGTTCTGGGGTCGCCTTCCCCCTCGAAGGGAAATGGATAGTCGTACCCGTGAACAATGATCGGTAGCGTCTTCAGTTCGTTATACTGCCGGATTGACTTGATGACGTCCAGATAAAATCTTCTAAGCGCTTGGAGGCGTTTCGTGAGCTCTCCCTGGTCAACAAACTCATGTGGCTGAGGATTGCGCGTTCTTGGCTTCTTAAGTATCTTCTTTAGAGCCTGCTCACCGTCCGACGGGTCAATCCCGATAATATCGTTCCCGGCCCCCGAGAAAAGGAACGCCTCGGTGCGATCGCGGTACTTCCAGATCTGGGACAGGTACTCCCGCCCTCTGTACCGGACTTCTCCCTCTACCATATTCTGCGCCGTGTCCCCAGCCGCAGCTGCGCAGGCGACGTTGTAGGACTTTTCAAGATGATCGACGACCTCTTTGACAAAGAACGGGAACTGGAACCAACTGTCCCCTTCTGAGACGATCAGCGGGCGATCGGGCTTTTCCTTGAGCGCGGTAAGGAATCGACGATAGCGCCGCCAGCGATCAATATCATTTCCGATGCGGATCGCACTTTCGAGTTCCTCCTCGATTGGCGTCATTGTCACGAGGCTTGGGTTTGGCTTCAGGATGATCTCGAAACCCCTTCGCCCTATCACGGGGACCGAATAGGCCATGATCTCTTCATTGGTCGAACCGGGATTCATCAAAAGCGAATTCCATTGCTCCTTCGTGATGACTTGCAGGTCCGGCGCGTCTCTACTTGGCTTGCTTGCAGAGCCAGAACTTTTTCTTTCGTCAGCCTTCGCTTTCAAAATTTCCGATACAGACGACTCTGTCGCCTTCTTGCTTTGCTTTGCCACTCGCTTACTTTCTTCATGCATCCGACATCAGGCCTGATCAGTCGACTATAGCAAAGATCTTTCGGGATGTCGCTCAAATTGGTATGCTATCGCCAAGCGTATGCGAGGAGAGCGGGAATGGCGGAGGTAGGAATCGACAGAGCGGACCTACTCAAACGCCACCGAGAGAGCGTTCGAAAACTCCAATCCCAAGCTGAAGAAGAATTCGAATCTGTTGCGGATAGTGCCAAGGAGACCCTTATGGCCAATGTCACGGGTCACCGTTACAGGGACCACGACAGCCGCGGTGAGAAGTACTCTCACCGCATGATTGCGCAGGCTAAGCGCGACCGGGAGGATGTAGAGGCGGTCAATCGAAGAGCCGCTGAAACCTTCGAGGGCACCATCGACCTGGAGGACTTTCTCCATCTCGATTACTTCGCCAAAGGTCTTGCCGCAGCCCGTTGCGTTGGGCGGATTGACGGCCTTTCAGGATTGTTTCTTGGAACCGGATTCATCTGCGCCCCAGGATTCGTGATGACAAACAATCACGTCATTCCGTCTCCGAAATACGCTGAATATGGAATAGATATCGGCTTCGAGACTTACGACCAAAGGGTTGAGGTCGACAAATGCCGACTCGATCCGGAAAGGTTTTTTTTCACCTCGAAGCAGTCTGACCTCGACTGCACCATCATCGCGATGGAAGAGGAGCTGGGGGCGAAGCTGTCGGAGGCGCTGGGCTGGCATGGCATCAAAGCAGAGCAGGGTAAGATCGCCCTCGGCAAACCGACATCGGTCATTCAGTACCCCAAGGGCCAAGGGAAGCGATTGGTTGTGCATAATTCTATGCTCATCGAGATCGCAGAGCTCGACGAGGCTTCGGACGATTGGCGCAGGAATACACGCCTTTGGTACACATCGGATACCGCATCGGGCTCTTCCGGCTCTCCCGTATTCAATCGGAACTTCGAAGTCATCGCATTGCACCACGCGGGTATTCCGATGCGCGAGAACGGAAAGTACGTTGATCGCCACGGCAATCCGATGGAGGATGACGATTTCGATGCCGATCCTGACCGTGCCGCTTTTCGCGCCAATCAAGGCATTCGAGCTTCATGTATCGCAAAGGCGCTTGAGAATGAGTTCAAGGGCGCCCCCACCCAAATGAAGATCAAGGACAAGATTCTCGACGCTTGGAGCAACCGAAACGGACAAGCTGCCGTCCTTCGTGAAATGCGGCAGCGCGTCCTTCTGACTCCCAGTCTCGCCTCAACGGGGCTTGAAATGCCGGAAGGTTCCCGCCGCGGATTGCGCAGTCGCAGCGCCGATGGTGTGCTCTTCGAGGAAATCGCCCGTCGCCTACAGGACGGCACGATGCGCATTCAGTTCAGGGACGGCGGCTGAGCGCACCCGTCCCCAACTGCGGCAGTTACAGTCCGATGAGGTCCTCGCTGCTATATCCACGATCGCGCGCGCAGACCTCATAGCCGAGGCGTTGTTGCGGAACTCCCCGCCTAACGGTTCACATAGCGGATC